>ONKL01000104.1 GCA_900318395.1 uncultured Prevotella sp. | reverse complement strand
CAGGATGAGTTCGTCAAGTTCAGTCCCTTCTATCCCATTGGTGGTATTCCTGTTCCGTTTACTGAAGGCATGGTGGCTTTGTCAGTAGAGGGCATCTGGCAAGGTCTGAAGGTGTTTGAGGGAAATGACATAGACACCAGCCTGTTCTCGAAGCGAGATATGAAGAACATGAAACGAACCAAGCGTAAGTTCGGTCATTGTCTAGGTCATCGTAAGGGCGTTCATGGCGAGGAACTGCTGGGTTACCTCACTGCCCGTAAGCTGATTTACCTGCCCTGTTATAAATGGGTGTTGGAGAACAAACTCCAGAAACTTGTAACGGCCATCCGTATCATCTCGAAGAATAAACCTGTGGTATTGCTCGACTACAACACGAATCCAGACGTATGGAATCCCAAGAGCCCTCTCTCGCACGCCTCGCTGATTAAGGCCTACATCGAAGGAAACTATCCAGAGTAATCTCTAGTTTGCGATCACACATTATTGTTATATGGAATGCCTCAAATAGGGTGTACCTGCCAAACTTTTCTGCATAATAATGGCATTAATAAAGACATTATTCCGGCTGCATGAGGACTTCTGCGAAGTGTGATTGGGAGAGGAAATGCTTCATGAAGTCGATGACTTCGGTGGCCTGGAGCTGCTCGATGATGGCGCGACGATTGGTGTACATGTCAACTCCTCTACTCTCTTTCCGCCACATGGTGTCGAGCCAGAAGCCGTTTGTGGCTTTTACCAACTCGTCGAATGCTTTGAGCAGACTCTCCTTGGCACTCTTGAATATGGTGGGATCGATGCTCTTTACCATAGAGAAAATGGTATTCTTCATCATCGCCAGAACCGAGTCGCAGTTCTCTGGTTTCATCTCACAATCGGCGGTAAAACCTGTCTGATACTCATCTTTATCGCCTCGCGACATGTAATAGCTGGCATAACAGCCGTATGTGGCACTGTTTTCTTCTCTGACGATTTGATTGTAGAGCAGGTTAAGCACCTCGCAGGCTGTCTGGGCGATAATCTGATTTTTAAGAGAATAGGGGATGGCTTCTGTAAACCAATCCATGCTGACCGACGTCTTGGGTGTTTCCATCTTACGCTTGAAATGGCAATAGGCATCTTCCTCCAGCCATGTCTTGATGAACGGTCCTTCAGGCAAGTCCTTACGATTGGGCAAAGAGGCCAGATACCGTTCTATCAGCGAACGCATGATGGAGTCGTTGTAATTGCCGACGAACAGGAACGTGAAGTTTCGAGGCGCTGAGGTCTGATCTTGAATGATAGAGAGGATCCTGTCGTGACTGATTTTCGAAAGGTCTTCCTCAGTAAGGAGCTTAAATCGAGGATGATGACCAACGGTGGTGACAAAAGAAGAATCGGAGAAGGCTTCATCCGGGTCTGTCTTCTTATTCCTGAGGTAGATGACCATATCACTCATCGTTTTCTGATAGGCTGCGGTGTCTTTGCAGACATTGGTGAATTTGGCGTGTATCAGCTGCATCAGCGTCTCTAGATCTACGGGATTGGCGCTACCGGTGAGTGAGAAAACGCGTTGTGAGAGATCATGCCCCAAAGAGACTTGTTTGCCTGCCAAAAGCTTTTCTATCTGGGATGATGTAAGTCCATTACTACCAAAGGAGATATTATCAAACATATTGATATTCGGATCGTCTTCTTCGCCATAGAGCGTCCATCCGCCCTTGCCGTATGCCTTAAAGAGTATCTGGCTCTTATCGATATCCGTCTGTTTCATCAGCACCTTGGCGCCATTGCTGAGCGTGAGTCTGGTGTAGCCGAAATCCGAGAAGGTCTCTTCCTTGACGATGGATCCTTTCGGGGGGAGTTCGCCCAGGAACGTTGCGCCTTTCAAGTCATCGACGTATGGGGTGACGGAGGCTTCTTGCCCTGCAATCAGCGCGGCTTCTAGTTCATGTTGCGTGGGATAGCTCACACTGTCTTTCTCGATATTCCAACAGCCTATCACCATGTTGTCGTTGCTTTCCGGCAAGAGTTCTTTCATCCTGAGGTTGACTTCTTCCAGCGTTGTAGTGCTGATGACCTCTTTCATTATGGCAACATAGTCTTCGGCGGTTGACATATCTGTGCCATAGAGATAGTTGCTGTAATACTCCAGAACCAACGAGCTGCTCTCGCGCTTATCTGCATTCATCAGGAAATTGTCCAACTGCGAAATCGACTCTGCCTGGTATCGCTGATATTCTTCTTCGGTAAAGCCGTAAACAGCTGCCCTACGGCATTCCTTCAGCACATCAGTCAGAGCCTTGACCTGCATGCCGTCTTTGGTAGCGCAGGAGATCTGGAAAGCCGCTTTTGTGCTTGAGAGGAGATAGTCGCCATCACGAACTGAAGCGGACAGATAGGTACAACCGGGTTTCAACACCTCATCGCCAAATCGGGTGTTCAGCATACTGATGGCAGAGCTGGTCTTATTCTGGTCGCGCCAGTAGCCTACATACCTGCGCTGTTCCGGTGTATAGGCGGGATGCTTGAAGAGCAGGAACACGGAGTTGTCTTGCAGTTCCTTATCGCAATCTATTGAATAGATAATGCCAGAATGGTCGGGCACTTCCTCCTTGGCAACTATACCTGACTGGCCCTTGGGCTGGATGCCTTCAAACAACCGCTTGATCTTTGTCTCGATATCATCCACATCGATGTCGCCCACCACCACGACGCATTGGTTTTCGGGGTTATACCACTTCTCGTAGTAGTTTCTCAACTCCTGATGCTTAAAGTGATCCACGATCTCCATCAGTCCGATGGGATTGCGATGACCGTATTTACTGTTGGGATAGAGAATAGGTAACTGGCGTTCACGGATTCGGGAGGTGGCACTTCTTCTGGAGCGCCATTCCTCATGGATGACGCCTCGCTCTTTCTCTACCTCGATGGAGTCGAGTGTCAGGCCATTGGCCCAGTCGTAGAGCACCAGCAGACAACTGTCGAGTTTCCCCTGTCCTATGTTTGTCGGGATGTCGTCGATGTTATAGACCGTCTCCTCGATACTCGTATAGGCATTCACACCATCGTTGGCACCGATACTCTCAAAGTATCGGTCGATGCTATTACCAGGGAAGTGCTCGCTGCCATTAAAGCACATGTGTTCTAGGAAGTGAGCCAACCCCCGCTGACTGTCCTCTTCCTGCAGACTACCCACTCGCTGAGCCAAGTAGAAGCAGGCTCTGTTCTCAGGCCAGTTATTATGCTTGATATAATAGGTAAGTCCATTTGGCAGGTGCCCGATCCGCACCATTGTATCCACTGGGATCAATGCCGAGTCGTTCAGATTCACCTGAGCGATACTTTTCAATGGCAAGAGGAAAAAAATTATTAGGAATATCTGTTTCATATACTTCTGCCATTTTATCCTTGAACCGCATGGTGTATAAAAAATAGGTTGCATACAGGAATCTTACTCACCTTCAAAAGGTAATTCACCCAAATACTTGTCAAAGTCGCTCTGGAACAAACGATCCTGTACTATGCGGTACTTCTCAAATTCTGTCTCGGCATGTTCTTTGGCTTCTTCCGCTGTTACTGAACCTGCCGTTTGCAGCACTTCATTACCACCAGCCGCTAAGATGGTGTCAATCTGTTTGGCCCAGTCTTCCATTGTCATCGGGATATGGCGCTTAGCCATTCGCTCTGCAAGTTCGAGAACACCATTCACCAATTGTCCCATATCAGCCAGTTCCATCTCTTTCAGATAGTTCTTGGCAATTGACACATCCGTCTTTACAATCTTTCCGTCAGGAGCATTCTCCCAGGTGGTCAACCCCATGTGTTCCTGTTCTGCATCAGCACGCTCTACTATCAACTCGGCAGCTGTTCGGCCATGTACGGCATAGTGCATCTTATTTTGCATCATCTTGAAGAAGAGCCTTGTTGTTGGTGCATCGCGATTGTAGTCAATAGCTGTTG
Organism: uncultured Prevotella sp.; assembly: GCA_900318395.1. Lineage (GTDB taxonomy): Bacteria > Bacteroidota > Bacteroidia > Bacteroidales > Bacteroidaceae > Prevotella. The sequence continues at coordinate 98 of ONKL01000104.1, read as the reverse complement.
CATAGATGTCCGTCAGTTTCTGATAGAACCGTCGTTCAGACAGTCGGATCTCACGTATTTCTGCTAACAGGTGTTCAAAGTAGTCCTCATCCAAGAAC
>ONKL01000003.1 GCA_900318395.1 uncultured Prevotella sp. | reverse complement strand
CTCCTGCGTTTGACAACCTTGCGTTGTCGGGATGAGGCGACTCGAACGCCCGACCCCTACGTCCCGAACGTAGTGCGCTACCAACTGCGCTACATCCCGATGGCTATCGGATAGCACACTCTGTCGGAAAGCGGATGCAAAGGTACGGAGATTTTTTCAAATTCGTGCAAGAAAACGCATAAAAATGAAGAAATACCAGAAAAAACACCTTTAATGCATGCGATATGCCTTCATGAACTGTATGTACTCATCACATCTCGATACGTAGCCGCTAGTCTCATTGGAATGATTCTTCTCAAACTCTGCCAGCTCTGCAAAGGCTTTGTAGGCCTGGGAATCTGGATTCGGATGATTATCGTATTCGTATGTCTCGTTGTTCCAGGTCTGGGTGTACCAAGGACTTGGGTTCATATAGACGTAGGCTTTGGCAAATAGCACTTTCTCTTTCAGCAGAAAATCCTTCGGCTCGCCAGCCTTTTTCAACATTTGCGCTGCCTTGCCTGCCAAGTCTACTTCGTTGACACGAACAGTATCGATGACACTCTTGGAGTTACGCATCAGGAACCAACAGTCGCCTGTGTAGCTGGCTTGTGCATAACGTACGGCCAGTTCGTAGTATTGTTTCTTCAAAGCCTCACCTGTGAGTACATTGAGCTCGCCCTCCATCTTCTGCATCTCACGTGCATAGACGAGCTTCGGATTTGCTCCGATTTTCCACTCCCTGCTCCAGTCGATTTTGTCACTCAGCCACTGGCGCTTGAGCCAGGGGCCGATGTCGTATCTGCGGTTGGCGGCATAGACGGCATAGCCTTGTTTGTCGTAGAAAGTAGACGGGATACTCTCCAGCCACTGGATAGCCTTGTCCCACTGGCAGAGTCGCATGTACTTGGTGCCGATAAGGTCTTCCAGTTCAAACTGCTCGTAGTTCAGCTGTGACTTGATGTATTTGTCAAGGGCTGTCTTTGGAGTCTTGAGGGTAAAATAGAAGAACTGCTCCAATCCTTCCACCTTCATGGTGTCGACGTAATTGGAAGACTCGTAGCTGCCAACGGCTTTCAGCAGGCCGATAGCGGCTATGGGGCGATCTTCATAGCGCTTTACAAGAATCTGATGGGTGATGCGATCTGCTGCCTGATGATAGAAATAGTCTTCTTCGCTTTTCTTTTTCATCCACTGTAGCTCCGCCTCCAGCCAGTCGTCGAAGTCCTGACTCTTAGGTGCCATTGCTGACTCGATGAAGATACGGATGACGCGGGCAGCATTCTGCATGCGTTCTGTTCCTTTCATGTTAATAGCTTCGGAAATGTCGCTTTGAGCCTGTTGCTTGCTGCCGAACATGTATTCCAACCAGGCCTTGGCTGTCTTCCAAAGAGCTGGTGTCTCACTCTTCCCCTCGCGGATGACCTGTTCGCAAAGCGTGATCATCTGCTTGGCTTCATTCTTGCTGATGTCGCGGATGAAGAGTTTACCGCCTATACCTCCTGCTTGAGGGTTCGTGGCATCATCGGCCTCCTGGGCATTGTTGACAAAGTCCTGCAGCAGGAAAGGAAGTACTTTTGAATTGGGGTTCGTTTGATATTCGCGCTGGATGGCGACATAAGAACGCTTTTTATAGTAAATAGTCATCAGACTGTTGTAGTCGCCCATCTCGGCAAACAGATCACCGGCTTTGGCTTCCTGACCCGTCTTATAGAGGGCGCCGGCATAGATGTTCTTCATCATGTCCTTATAGACCGTTTCGATGAACTGGCTGGCTGTCTGTTCCCAGAAGGTGACATTCTCTTCATGCTTACCCAAAAGCATATTGCATCGCATGTAGAGCAAGGCATGCTGGGAGCGCAGACGGCTCTTCAGTTTGCCTGCGGCATAGTTGCGAACGTTCTGCAGGGTCTGGTTGCATGCACTGATGTCTTCTTTTGAGGGATAGTTCCACTCATTCAGTTTCTGCTGTTCGGTATCACAGCAATCAAGGTATTTCTGCAAGTTCTGTACGTAGCTGACCATCAGTGGGTCGTTTTTCTCCTGGGCAGCCTTGATGACTTCTTCGGCATTGAACCAGTAATAGTCATCGGCAGGCAATCCGAGATAGGCCTTCCAATTGTCCTTGCAGATTCCGTTTACGCGCTCAGTGAAATCGTTTCTGTCGTATACACTGAACAAATAATAGTTGTTGGTACCAACCCAACCGCAAGCCATCATGGGCAAAATCATAATGGCCAATAAATTAGTGATGATAAATCTCCTCATAGGTCTCTGGTTTATATCGGATTATATTTTCTTTGTCTAAATGATAAGTGATGATGGCTCGTTTGAGATCTTCACGTTCAGACTCCACCATCTGTTTCACATGTAGAATCTCATCGGCCTTCACCGTGTGTTCGATGTTCACGCCTTGTATCACCCTGAGCCATGAGAAAACAGGGTAGGCTGCTGCCAAAGGCAATGGATAGTCGTTTAGCCATTTCACGTAAGGGCGCACATCGCGGGCGTCGAGAATGGGGTTGCGCTCAGTCCATTTCCTGGGATCGCCGGTATTGTAGAGCATCAGGGCACCATAGTCTACAGGTGGCTCCTCCATTGAGAGCTGGTGCAGCCGGATGGTGGTAGAGAGCTTCTGCTTCCAGGCTGCTTTTACTTCTTTCAGGAACTGATAATATTTTTGTCTGCTTTTGGCAGTATAATCGCAATCAATCTGTATTTCTTTTACTTCGACGATATCGTGAGTGTCGTTCATCTGTTTGATGCGCGATACCAACTTCTCTGCCAGTCCCTTGAGGTCTCGATGCATACAGTCCTCTGTGATGTAGACGGTGGGAATCATCTCTACACCCTCTGGCAGGGCACTTGAGAATTTGATAGTGGCATTAGGCACGAGTTCTCCAACTTCATTCAGCACCACATCGAAATACCGGCAATACACCTTATTTATATGGTATTGACTTAAAAATGAGCGCTCAGTGGAGTCGAGCCTGAAGTCAGTACGCCAGTAGTAGACGGCATTCCCTTCCGCAAGACGCTCCCGTTGCTGGCAACTTGTAACCATCAGCAAGAGCAGCAGGACTATGTAAGCATAGATCGTGCGCATGTTTATAACAGTTCTGGCAGCTGATAGAGTTTCATGCTGTTCGACCCTTTGATGAGAATATAGTGCCCCTCTGGGTGCTCTGAGGCTATGGCCGCCTTAACGGCTTCAACATCTCGGAATTTCCGATAGTCGCACTTGGTCTTGCCGAATTCCTCGCCTACGAGCCAAACGGTTTCCAGATCAATGGTCGACAGGTAGTCCACAATCCGCTGGTGCTCTTCTGCCGATACGTCTCCAAGCTCTCGCATGTCTCCAATAATGACCATCTTATGCTGAGCCTCCATCAGTTTGAAATTCTCCAAGGCGGCCTGCATACTCGAGGGGTTGGCATTATAGGCATCAACGATGAGATGGTTCTGGGCTGTTACCGTCATTTGAGAACGATTATTCGATGGTGTATAGTTCTCAAGAGCTGCACAAATCTGTTTACGGTCAACACCAAAGTTAATACCTACGGCAATGGCGGCCAGCAGATTGTCGATGTTGTAGGAGCCGATGAGCTGTGTCTGTACCTTGTGCCATTTCGTGGAGCGTCCCTCTTCTTCGAGTGTCATCAACGGTTCTCTCCATCGGAATTTCAGGAATGGAGCGCAAGAGACGATCTCGCCGCTGATACAGGTGTATTGCTTCTCGGGATCAGTCGAGTAGGGCGATATCCATAGTGTATCCTCCTCGGCAATCTGGTCGACAAGGTTCTCGTTGTCTGCATTGAGGAATACCAAGCCGTCCTCACGGCTGCGCAGGAAATCATACAGCTCGCATTTGGTCTTGATGACACCTTCGAAGGAACCGAATCCCTGAAGATGGGCTTTCCCGACGTTGGTGATCAGTCCGCAGGTGGGCTCAGCAGTCTCTGCCAGTGTCTTGATGTCTCCAGGATGACTGGCTCCCATTTCGATCACGGCTATCTCGTGTTCTTTATTCAGACGGAACAGAGTCTTGGGTACGCCAACATCGTTATTGAAATTGCCTTGGGTATAAAGCACATTGTATTTCTGTTGCAGTACAGCAGCAATGAGTTCTTTGGTCGTAGTCTTCCCGTTAGTACCAGTGATGCCAATCACAGGGATGTTAAACTGCCTCCTGTGTTCCCTTGCCAAATCCTTAAAAGTCTGCAAGCAGTCATTTACCAGGATGAAACGGTCGTCTTGTTTGTATTCTGGATTGTCGATTATGGCATAGGCGCATCCCTTCTCAAGAGCAGAAACTGCAAATTTGTTTCCGTCGAACGATTCGCCTTTCAGGGCCAGGAAGATACTTCCTTCCGGGCAATCACGGCTGTCGGTCGTGATGCATGGGTGCTGCTGGTATAATTGATAAAGTTCTTGAATATCCATATGATCTTTCTTAATTTTGGTGCAAAGATAGTGAAATTTGTTCACTAAGAATACAAAGGAGGCGAAAAATCAATAAAAAATCGGGTTCTTTTTGTACTTAGTGGATAATTATTCGTATCTTTGTGGGCGAAATGGATTATACGATTAATGTGAATGGCCGATTGATGGATCTCTCCCAGCCTCAGGTGATGGGTATCCTGAACGTAACGCCTGACTCTTTCTATGAAGGAAGTCGGATGCAGACGGAGCGTGAGATTGCTGAACGTGCCAATCAGATAGTTGCAGAAGGTGCGACCATGATTGATGTAGGAGCCTGCTCCACACGCCCAGGAGCATCTGAGGTGTCTGAGTCGGAAGAGATGGAACGTCTCCGCTTTGGTCTGGATGTCGTTCGCCGTGAATTACCATATTCTGTGGTCTCTGTTGATACTTTCCATCCCGATATAGCCCGTATGGCTGTTGAGGAGTTTGGGGTTAACATGATTAATGATATCAGTGGGGGGAATTCTGATATGTTCAGAATGATTTCTCGCTTGCGCGTACCTTATATATTAACGTCACAGCATTCCTCTATTCGTGAGGTATTGCTCACATTTGCAGAAAGTGTCCAGCACTTGCGGGACCTGGGTGCCAAAGACATCATTCTTGATCCAGGCTTTGGCTTTGGTAAGACCCTGGAGCAGAACTATCAGATCCTGAATGAGCTTGAAAAGCTATGTGTTATGGAACTTCCTCTGCTAGTGGGCGTTTCCCGCAAGTCTATGATTTTCAAGGCGCTGGGGTGTACGCCGAAGGAATCGCTGAATGGAACGACAGTGCTGAACACTGTAGCTCTGATGAAAGGTGCCTCCATCTTGCGTGTTCATGATGTGAAGGAGGCTATGGAGTGTATCAAATTATATCAAAACATATGTTTTTCGAATTTGGAATCAAGGACCTGATAGACATCTTCCTTGTTGCTACGATGCTCTATTATATCTATCGGCTGATGCGTGAATCGCGTTCGCTGAATGTCTTTATAGGTATTCTGGTATTTGTCATTACGTGGTTGTTCGTGTCGCGTATCATGCAGATGAAACTGCTAGGCTCTATCCTTGATAAACTGGTCAGTGTGGGCGTGATAGTCCTGATTGTGCTGTTCCAGGATGAGATACGCAAATTCCTTTATAATCTGGGCGCTCATCAGCGTGTAAAAGCAATAAAAAGGTTCTTCAACAAGAAAGAGTTGGATAAGGAAGCAGGTCGTCGTGAAGCGATGATAACGGTGATCCCTATTGTAATGGCTGTTATCAATATGAGCAAAGGGAAGGTCGGCGCTTTGATCATTGTAGAGCGTGAAATGTCACTTGATGATATAGTGGCAACTGGCGATAATATTGATGCCAATATCAATCAGCAGCTCATTGAAAATATCTTCTTTAAGAATGCTCCCTTGCATGATGGTGCGATGATTGTCAAAGGCAAGCGCATCAGGGCTGCAGGTTGTATCTTGCCAGTCAGCCACGACCTGAGTATTCCAAAAGAGTTGGGCTTACGCCATCGTGCTGCCATGGGAATCTCTCAGGAGACGGACGCACTCGCTATCGTGGTCTCTGAGGAGACTGGCGGCATCTCTGTCGCCATCAAGGGCGAGTTCAAACTCCACATGACTGCAGAGGAGCTGGAGATCTTCCTGACGGACGAACTGTTGGAACTCACGTAAAGGTTTTCATTTAAAATTCTGAAAAATAATCTGATTCCTGCACGGATTTCGGTTTAATTTTGTAATTTTGCAATCTCACTTTGACAATTCTAACATTTTAAATAACAAACTATGGATTTATTAAGTCAAATTGTAGCGCGTGCTAAGAGTAACAAGCAGCGCATCGTGCTCCCAGAGGCAGAAGAGGAGCGTACACTTTGTGCAGCCGACAAGGCTATTGGTGATGATATCGCAGACATCATCCTGATAGGTAATCCCGCCAAGGTTGAGGCTCTCGCAAAGGAGAAGGGACTTACCAATATCGGTAAGGCTACTCTTATCGATCCTGAGAATTATGAGAAGAGCGAGGAACTGGCAGAGAAACTGGCAGAGATTCGTAAATCGAAAGGCATGACCATCGAGGAAGCTCGCAAGCTGATTAAGAATCCTCTCTATCTTGGTTGTATGATTATCAAGACCGAAGGTGCTGATGGTCAGATTTCCGGCGCTCTTTCTACCACTGGTGATACTTTGCGTCCTGCTCTTCAGATTATCAAGTGCCAGCCTGGCATCACTTGCGTCAGCGGTGGACTGTTGCTGATCTCAAAGCAGAAGCAGTATGGTGAGGATGGTGTGCTCGTTGTAGCCGACGTAGCCGTAACCCCAATGCCTGATGCCAACCAGCTCTCGCAGATTGCTGTATGTACCGCTCAGATGGCAAAGGCTGTGGCTGGATTCGAAGAGCCTCGCGTAGCTATGCTCAGCTTCTCAACAAAGGGCTCTGCTAAGCACGAAGTAGTTGATAAGGTTATTGAAGCCACTCGTCTGGCTAAGGAACTCGATCCTTCTCTGAAGATCGACGGTGAGCTGCAGGCTGATGCCGCCTTGGTTCCATCAGTAGGCGCAAAGAAGGCTCCAGGCTCTGATATTGCAGGAAAGGCTAATGTGCTGGTATTCCCTAACCTCGAGGTAGGTAACATCGGTTATAAGATGGTTCAGCGCTTGGGCGATGCAATTGCTATCGGTCCTGTTCTGCAAGGTATTGCCCGTCCGGTAAACGACCTGTCACGTGGTTGCTCTATTGACGACATCTATTACATGATTGCCATCACCTCTTGCCAGGCCATGGACGCTAAGAAGTGAGTTGTTAAAGAAGTTATGTAGTTAAGAAGTTAAGAAATAATGAAGATATTAGTTTTAAACTGTGGTTCTTCGTCTATTAAGTATGCTTTGTACAACATGGACGACAAGAGCGTGATGACTAGTGGTGGTGCAGAGCGTGTTGGCTTGGACGGAGCTTTTGTAAAGGTGAAGCTGGCCAATGGCGAGAAGAAGCAGATTATGCACGATATCCCTGAGCATACAGAAGGTGTGAAGTTCATTTTCTCTCTGCTCACTGATCCTGAGATAGGTGTGATCAAGAGCCTTGATGAGATCGACGCTGTTGGTCATCGTATGGTGCATGGTGGTGAGAAGTTCAATAAGTCTGTTGTCCTCACTGACGAGGTACTGAAGGTTTTCGAGGCTTGCTCTGACCTGGCTCCCCTGCATAACCCCGCAAACCTGAAGGGTGTCAATGCAGTGAAGGAACTTATGCCTGGCCTGCCTCAGGTGGGTGTGTTCGATACTGCTTTCCATCAGACAATGCCTCCTAAGGCTTATATGTATGCCATTCCTTATGAGCTTTATGAGAAGTACGGCATCCGTCGCTATGGGTTCCACGGCACTTCTCACCGTTATGTAAGTGCCCGTGCCTGCGAATTCTTGGGTATTCCTGCAGAGGGAACCAAGATGGTGACCTGCCACGTAGGTAATGGTGGTTCTATTGCTGCCGTTGTGGATGGTAAGTGCATCGACACCTCTATGGGTCTTACACCTCTGGAAGGTCTTGTGATGGGTACTCGCGCAGGCGATATCGATGGTGGTGCAGTGACCTTCATCGAGAAGAAACTGGGTCTTGATGCAGACGGTATGAGCAACCTGCTCAATAAGAAGAGTGGTGTGGCTGGTATCACTGGTGGCTCCAGCGATATGCGTGATGTTGAAAATGCAGCAAAGAACGGTGATGAGCGTGCAAAACTGGCTCAGGATATGTATTTCTATCGTATTAAGAAGTATATTGGTGCCTATGCTGCTGCTATGGGTGGTCTCGACGTTATTGTCTTCACCGCTGGCGTTGGTGAGAATCAGGTCAGCATGCGTTCTGAAGTCTGCAAGGGCTTGGAGTTCCTGGGCGTCAAGTTCGATGAGTCGAAGAATAATGTCCGTGGCGAGGAAGCTGTTATCTCAGCAGATGATTCTAAGGTAAAGGTTGTCGTTATTCCTACTGATGAGGAATTGATGATTGCTACCGATACGATGAATCTATTATAAAAAAGATAATCCATTTTTAAAGGGCAACCAGTCAAAAAGGTTGCCCTTTTTTGTTGAAAGTAGGAATAAGAGTATAAAAAACACTCGTTTTTATACAAAAAGATGAGCGAAAGTGTATCAAATTACAAAAAAATAACTAATTTTGCAGCGGAAATCGTAAACTCGAGTCATAAAGTCTGGATAATAATAAGAATTTGAGTATGGTAAAGAAGGCATTTTTTTCTTTGATGGTATTGGCTTGCCTTTTCTCTTGCAGTTCGGATCAGGAAGAAATAGAAGATCGTATAGCTCAATTGGAAAAGGAAGGACAGACCCTGAAGGACAAGGAGAATGAGCTGAAGAAAGAAGGCGATCAGCTGCGTGAGGACATTGATAACACTCAAGATCAAATCGACGATCTAAAAGACAAGTTAGATACTGCAGAATTGTTGTCTTTCGAGTTCCTGTCATCCGAAAATAGTATGCAGCTTGTTGAAGATGCGAAGTGTGTGATCCTCGATGACAATATTGTGGATTGCTGGGTTTCGAATATTATGAGTGACAAGACGCTGATTCCGCGTTTCGAATTTTTTGGTGAGAGCCTGACATTGGATGGTCGGAACGTCGAAAGCGGTAAGACGGCAGTTGACTTCAGCAAACCGGTTACTTTGGTCATCAAAGGTAAGCAGAAATCTGTCAGCTATACTGTTTATGTGCATTCTTATACAGGTCTGCCTCTCTTGTGGATAGAGACGGCTGGCCGTGCTGATATCATCAAATCCAACTGGTATTATAATGCCCATATGAAACTGGTTGAAGATGTGAAGACACGAGCAGCAGGTGATGTGATTGAGACCGATATGAGGATCAAGGGCATTAATCCCGTTTATTATATCTCAAAGATACATTCTTCAGGCCAGATGGCCAAGAATGACTATGTCATCAATTTGAATAGCAGCTTGTCGTTGCTGGATGAACCAGCCGATACAGACTGGGAACTGTCGGCAAATAGAGATGACAAGACATTGATTCGCTCACAGATAGGACTTTTCATGGGTAGCATCAGTAATTTGGACTTTACGCCCAGATTCCACTTCGTTGACCTCATGCTTAATGGCCGTTATTACGGTTGCTATAGACTGGGTGATCGTCTTGAAGTGTCCAGTTCGAGGGTAAATATCGGAATCGACGGTTATCTCTTGAAGGTTGATGAATCAACAACTGGTATTTCTATGGCATATAACACACTGGAGCAGCCTGTCAGTATCCTGGCTCCTTCGGTGATGACTGGTGATTCGAAATATGTCTATATCCGCAAATTCCTGAATAGTGCCGAGGAGGCTTTGTTCTCGGCAGCATTTACAACTGAACAGATGGGATGGCAGAAATATATGGATATCGATTCATTTGTCGAATGGTATCTCATCAATGAGATTGCTAAGAACAACGATGCTGTTTTCCAGCATAATTGCTACATGTATAAGAAGAATGGCGAGAAACTGAAAATGGGTCCTCTTTGGGACTTTAGGAATGGGTTCGGAGCTGGTGAAGACAATAGCGTGGATGGCTTTGTCGTGAAGAAAGCCAAGTGGTTTGACCGTCTTTTCCAGGATCCTGCATTTGTTGCCAAGGTGAAAGATCGTTATACCTATTTCTATGCTCATAAGAGTGACTTCATGAAGGAGATCGATGAGAATGCGCAGTATTTGAAGTATTCTGCCCGAGAGAATAATAACAAATGGGATATTTATGAGTCCTATGGTCCTGCCGAAAATGGTATGAAATATTTTGAGAGAGAGGTGTCCACTATGAAGGAATGGTTGGATCATCGTATGGATTGGTTGAAGGATGAATTTAGCAAGATGTAAGTGATGAAGAGATTTTTGTATATAACGATTGCTGTACTTGGTCTGGTATCTTGTAGTAAGGACTTGACGGAGTTTTATGACCGTGCCGATCAGATTGAGGCTGCCAATAATGCTCAGACCCAGACGAACAAGGAGTTGGAAGCTGCGAATGCGGCCCTGAAGCAGGAGGCACTTCGCTTACAAGCCAGACTCGATAGTTTTGCTAATGCCTATAAGAATCTGCCACAAGCAACGATGCTAGTGGCGATGGCATTCTCTGCAGCTGAGAATCCTTCGCTGACAGAAGATCTGGAATGTACAATCTCTAGCAACGGCACTATTGAGTGCTGGCTTCCCCAACTGTCGGGCAGTAAGGAGTTGATCCCTCGTTTTTCATTTCTTGGAACTGAGGTGACTATCAATGACCAGAAGGCTACGAGCGGCTCTTCGAAATACGACTTCTCTACTCCAGTGAAACTGACTGTGAAGGGCGTTGATAAAACAGTGGAGTATATGGTTTATGTCTATACATATACAGGCCTGCCCATTATGTATATTGATACAGAGGGTGCTGCTCCTATCAAGAGCAAAACGGTGTATTTGAATGCCCACATGAGACTGGTAGAAGATGCCGTGACGCGTTCCCCTGGAGAGGTGACTGAGGCAGACCTGCAGATCAAGGGACGTGGCAACTCCACCTGGGGACAGCCTAAGAAACCCTATCGTCTCAAGTTTAATGAGAAAATACGCTTCTTTGGGGAGCATAAGGATAAATCATGGGTACTGCTTGCCAACTACTCTGACAAGTCGATGATCCGCAACGATTTGGCACTGACTATGGGTAAGAGGAGCAATCTCGACTGGACACCTGGTGGACATTTCGTGGAATTGATCCTTAACGGTCAGTATGATGGTACTTATATGCTGTGCGAGAAGATCAAGATAGATAACAATCGTGTAGCTGTTGGTGATGACGGATTCCTGATTGAGGTCGATGAGAGAGCGGAAAGGGATTCAGGCTGTGTCTTTACTTATGCTCCACATATCAATTATTCTATAGAGATCAAGGAACCTGAGGATGTGTCTTTTGGTGATGAGAATTATAATTATATTACCAATTTCCTGAAGATGGCTGATGATGCCTTGTTCTCTGAAAATTTCACCGATCCTAACGAGGGATGGCAGAAATATATGGATATCGATTCATTTGTGGATTGGTATATTATCCATGAGATTTCAAAGAATGAGGATTCTATGTTCCACTTCAGTACATATATGAATCTACAAAGGGGAGGAAAACTGAAGATGGGACCTATTTGGGACTTTGATATTGCCTTTGGTAATGTGAAAGAGGCGGGAACGACAGCTATGTTACCTGAAGGATTCATGCTTGAGTGGTCTTTGTGGTATCAGAGACTGATGCAAGATCCGGCATTCTTGTCAAGGTTGCGTCATCGCTTTACGTATTTTTATAATCATAAGGAAGATTTCCTGACCTATATAAACAATGATGCTCAGTATCTGAAGTATGCTGCCCAGGAAAATCAGAAACGATGGGGGACGTTCTACCACTATACTTACAAACAGTATGATATATGGGGCAGTTATCAGAACGAGGTGCAGAATCTGAAAGAATGGCTCAACACGCGCATGGAATGGATGCGAAGAGCTTATGGAATATAAAATGAATGCCGGAAGTTTTTTGCTTCCGGCATTCTTTTATGAGATGTGTTTATAGAGAGTCGAGGTGTCATATCGCTGTTCCATCACATCTAGGATTTCGTCTTCTGTTGAAATATTGAAATCACCTGGAATCGTATTCTTCAGGGCTGCGGCAGCCAAAGAATAGTTTAATTGTTTCTGCTTGTCATCAGGGAAAAGGCTGATGGCGTGCAGCCAAGCTCCCATGAAGGCATCGCCCACTCCTACAGGATCAATAACATCGGGAATGTCAATGACGGGTGCCTGCAAAAGGGTTCCTTCTGTCCAAAGCAGACCTGTCAATGTGTGATGGTTTGAGCTGACGATATTACGCATACCCATCATCCAGTTCTTCAGGCGAGGGAAGTTGGCATGGAGCTCATCAAACCACTCGCCATATTCTTTCATCTGCATCTGGAAATTGGAATCGGTTGCCGTAAATGGTGGCTGGGGATGTTGTGAGAGCCATTCAAACTCAATGGCGTCGCCAAACATCATGTCACAGCGTGAGAGCATCTGACTAAGTGTCTTACGCGGTTCTGCTCCTTCGTATTTCCATAAGTTCTTGCGATAGTTGATATCAAAACATACGGTTACTCCCATTTCGTCAGCGATGTCTAATGCCTCAAAGGTAGCCTTTGCCGCTTGTTGGGAAATAGCAGCAGTGATGCCCGACACGCAGAAATAGGCACAATCCTTCAGAATCTCTCGCCAAGGAATCATGCCTGGCTTTAGGTCATAATAAGCAGAATTGCCTCTGTCATAGATGACTTTCGCAGCACGCATACCTGCAGCTGGCTCAAAGTAATAGGTGCCAATACGCTGACCGCCATAAAGAACTTGACTGGTGTCTACCCCTAATTGGGCTAGGTTCATTGCCCCTGCATGCCCCACGGGAGTATCTGGTAAACGTGTGATGTAGGTAACATCTTCGCCTTGTGTAGCTAATGATACAGCTACGTTTGCTTCACTGCCTCCGTATTTACTGGTAAACATATCGCCCTGAGTCAATCTGAGTTGCCCAGGTTTGGAGAATCGGAGTAGAAGTTCTCCAAAAGTTACAATTTTCTTTCTGTTCATATCTTGTTTTGTTTTTGTATCAGGGGCGGCTCTCGCCTTCGATGTATTGTGACATGAGGAGATGATCGCCATCCCACACAACGTATGTGAAATGGGTAATCCAATCGCCAAGAATAATCATTCTGGCTTTCTTGGTCAGCTGAAGGTCCACCTCAATATGACGATGTCCATAGATGAAGTAGTCGACATTCGAGTGATATTGGATATATTTCTTGGTAAATAGCACTAAGTGCTCACGGTTTTCGCCCATATAAGCTGGCTCTTCTCCATCTGGTCGTTTCATCCGGGAATGCTTGGCCCAATTCAAACCGAACCACATCCCCCATCGAGGATGTAGGCCAGAGAAAGCCCATTGGCAAACCTTGTTATGGAATATGCTTTTGATGAGTTTGAATTTCTTGTCAGGATCACCCAGTCCATCACCATGTGCCAGGAAGAACATTTTACCATAGATTTCGGTAGTCTCTGGCTTTTTATGGAGAATGACTCCACACTCCTTTTCTAAGTATTCGTAAGCCCAAATATCGTGATTCCCAGTGAAGTAGTGAACTTCTACCCCCATGTCTGTCAGCTCAGAAAGCTTGCCTAAAAAACGTGTATAACCCTTAGGCACGACATATTTATATTCGTACCAAAAGTCAAACATATCTCCTAAAAGATAGATGGCAGCTGCCTTTTCCTTGATAGAGTCTAGGAAGCGGACAAGCCTTCGTTCCTGCATCCTACCGTGTGGGATGGCCAGTGAGCCAAGATGGGCGTCGGAAAGGAAATAGATATTCTTCATAACAGTGGACTTAGCATTACAAACTAAAGGCTAATCAAAACCTAATTCTACTCTTGCCTCTTCACTCATCATGCTCTGATCCCAGGCGGGTTCGAATACCAGATTGACGTTTGAGGATTTCACGCCTTCGACGCTTTCAACTTTTGTGCGTACGTCTTCCAGAATATAGTCTGCTGCAGGACAATTCGGTGCAGTGAAGGTCATCTCCAACTCCACGGAATAATCATCCTGCACGTCAATCTTGTAGATCATTCCCAAGTCATAAATGTTGACGGGAATCTCAGGGTCATAGACTGTTTTCAGCACATCTACGATCCTTTCTTCTATCATTGTTTTCTCTTCTTGTGTCATAATCGCTGCAAAGATAGTATATTTTGAGCAAAACACCAAACCTCAGAGCGTGTTATTTGTAATTTGTTAGCATTTGCCTTGTTCGTGAAAAGAGTAATAATTGCCATCAGTGATAATAACATGATCCATGAAATGAATGCGCATCAGTTCGCAAGCCCTCTTGATACTTCTCGTCAGTTCTTCATCGTATTTGCTTGGATGCAAATTACCAGAGGGATGGTTGTGGCAGGCAGCTAGAATGGTTGTGTTTGCTAAGATGGCCTCACGCATGATGATACGGATGTCTACGGAAGTCTCGGTGATACCTCCATGAGATATGCGTACTTGTTTGATAAGACGATGATGCTGGTTCATCAGTAATACCCAGAACTCTTCGACATCCAGATCCTGCATTCTAGGGTGCATGTGGTTATAGATTCTGGTGGCGGTACCAAGGTCTGGGCGATCTTCTGGTTTCTCCATCTGGCGCCGTTTCCCCAGTTCACAAGCTGCAAGGATTGTGATAGCCTTCGCTTCACCAATACCATTATAGGAACATAGGTCGTGAATATTAAGTTTCCCAAGCGTGTTCAGATTGTTGTTGCAGTCGCCTAAGATACGTTTCATAAGATCTACGGCGCTCTCTTTGGTTGAACCAGAACCGATGAGAATAGCCAGTAACTCTGCACTAGTCAGTGCTCCTGCACCAAGTGATGCCATTTTCTCTCTTGGACGATCTTCTTCTGCCCATTGTGTGATGTTGAGTTTCTCCATAGTTTTAATTTAAGTTTGTATGTTTTTATTTGTAGAATGACTTTTCAAAGGCTTGAAATTCGTCTTGTTTGAGTATACATCGTTTCCACCAGCTTTCGATAAATCCTAAACCGTAGCCCATCAGCTGGACAAAGGCTGCGGGAATGCTGAGCAGCCCGACATAAAGACTCTTGTTCTGACGACTTGAGTCAACGAAAATCAGAATGCTATATAATATAATAGGTACGAGCGCGCAAGGATAGAAGCATGAAAGCAGAAGCAATCCGATGACTCCAACCGTAAAGACTGTCGGCAATAAATGAACTAATTTCATGGTTCCTGGATGACGTTTCTCGAGGTTGATGCGGGCGATACCGCTATTGTAGACCTGACGGAAGAATTTCCGGAAGTCTGTGCGGCGCTTATGCCAAACCCATGCCTCTGGGAAAAGCCTTGGCTGGTAGCCTGCTTCTACAATCCTATAAGAGAAATCGATGTCTTCGCCAAATCGCATTTTTGTGAAGCCTCCTAATTCAAGATAGACATCCCTACGTATACCCATGTTGAATGAACGGGGGTAGAACTTGTCTAGTTTCGCTTTCTTGCTGCCTCGGATGCCTCCTGTTGTGAAGAAGGAAGTCATGGAGTAGCTGATGGCTTTCTGTATGGGAGTGAAAGAGGGATGTGCAGCATCAGGTCCCCCGAATGCCTCACAAGGATTTTTTGATAGTTCATCTTCTACAGCCTGTAGGTAATTCTGTGGCAAAACGACATCAGAATCAAGGATGATAACCCAATCGCCTGACGCACGCTCTACACCATAGTTCCTACTCTGCCCCGGACCGCTATTATCCTTGGCATAATAATGCAAAGCAAGGATGTCTGCGTATTTGTCGCAAACATCCTTGCAAGGTTTTATCGAACCGTCTTCAATAATCAGAACCTCAAAGTCTTTGACCGTTTGTTGGCAAAGGCTCTCAAGCAACTCATCGACCTCATCAGGACGATTGAAGACAGGAACGATAATCGAGTATTTCATTATTCCTTTACGCGCTGGAGGTAACTGCCATCACGAGTGTCAACCTGAATCAGATCGCCCTCATTGATGAACAGGGGTACGCGTACCTCAACACCGGTCTCAAGTGTTGCAGGTTTCAGGGTGTTGGTAGCGGTATCACCCTTGATGCCAGGCTCTGAGTGTGTTACGCGGAGCACTGTCTTGACAGGCATTTCTGCATAAAGAATGGTACCATCTGTCGTATCAGAAACAACTTCAACGATATCGCTTTCCTTCATATACTCATGACCGATAACGAGCTCATTGTCGATGGGAATCTGCTCGAATGTCTCTTGATTCATGAAGATACGTCCGCTCTGATCCTCATAGAGATACTGATAGGGGCGACGCTCAATGATAACGTCCTCCAGTTTCTCTCCGATGTTGAAACGGCGCTCCAAAACTCGACCGTCGGAAACGTTCTTCACCTTGATAATCATAATTGTGTTACCCTTACCTGGCTTTCTGTGCTGGAAATCGATGCACACCCAAATACCACCGTCCATGCGAATGGCGGTGCCTTTTTTAATGTCTTGTGAATTAATCATAAACCTATAAAATGTTACTTTTGTATCGTTTTCGGGTGCAAAGGTACTTCTTTTTTAGTAAAAAACGCAAAAACTTGCACTAAATTTCTCATAAAACTTGCGTAATTCAAAAGAAATGAGTACTTTTGCAGCCCAAAAGTGACAATAATAACAAAAATAAATAGTTAAAAGCAATGAAAAGAACATTCCAGCCCCACAATCGCCGTCGCGTTAACAAGCACGGCTTCCGTGAGAGAATGGCCACCAAGAATGGCCGCCGCGTTCTGGCTGCACGTCGTGCAAAGGGTCGCAAGAAGTTAACAGTATCTGACGAGAATCACGGAAAGTAAATCTGGTTTTCTGAGGAAAAATGGTTAAAACAGAAAGAAGTAGGGGGGAATCTTTACTTCTTTCTGTTTTTTTTGTGACTTTGTTTTGGTTTTTCGCTCGATTTGCACTAACTTTGTGCGCAAAATAAGGATATCGAGAATGAAAGCAAAGGAATTCTTTGGTAAATTTTGCAGTAAGTTCCTGATTGGTAATCTGCTGGCTATGATGCTGGTGGTCATTGCCTTGATGTTTGGTGTGCACTATGGTCTGTCTTGGTATACACATCACGGGGAGGGTATTCTGGTGCCTAACTTGGAAAGAAAGTCTTATCATGATGCCCGTATGATGATCGAGGAACTTAAATTGAATATCATTGTTTCAGACTCTGGTTACAACAAGCGACTTCCCGCAGACTGTATTCTGGCTCAGAACCCAGGCTCTGGGACATACGTAAAAGAAGGTCATACGATTTACGTTACCGTGAATTCTCCGTCTTCTCCCTCTTTCCCTATTCCCGACGTTGTGGATAATAGTAGCTATCGTGAGGCAGAGGCTAAGTTGATGGCCATCGGTTTCAAACTTCTGCCACCTCAGTATGTGATGGGCGAGAAAGACTGGGTTTATGGTATCCTCTGCAAAGGGCGCAGAGTATCGACAGGTGATTTGGTATCGATAGAGGCACCATTGACACTGATGATTGGTAATGGACAGTATGATGTTGGGGATGATATAGACTATGTAGAGCCTGAATATCAGATGATGGAAGGTGGAAATGTCGATGAGTTTGAAGAGGTTACGGAGTGATGGACTTGCTGGAAGAGATAGATGACCTGGAATTAATGACTGATGATCCTTCTGAAGAATTGGAAGGTGATGGACAGTTGTACGAACACTTTCGGATGGAGGTGGACAAAGGTCAGGAGTCTGTCCGAATAGACAAATTCTTATCTGAACACCAACCACATTCAAGTCGAAATCGTATTCAGAAGGCTGCTGATGCTGGCTTTATCCATGTAAACGACAAACCAGTTAAGAGTAATTATAAGGTAAGGCCGGGAGATGTCATTACGCTGATGCTTGACCGCCCGCATTATGATACGACAATCAAACCTGAGGATATTCCTCTTGAGGTAGTCTATGAGGATGAGTATGTGATGGTCATCAATAAACCGGCAGGGATGGTTGTTCACCCAGGATGCGGAAATTTCAATGGAACTCTCGTTAACGCCATCGCTTGGCATCTGAAAGATCTGGCGTCTTATGATCCGAATGATCCCGAGGTTGGACTTGTACATCGTATCGATAAGGATACAAGCGGCCTGCTTGTGGTAGCTAAGACTCCAGATGCCAAGACATCTTTGGGAAAGCAGTTCTTCAATAAAACGACTCATCGCAGTTATAATGCTCTAGTGTGGGGAAACTTCGTAGAAGACGAGGGGCGGATAGAAGGTAACATCGGTCGTGACCCGAAAGATCGCCTGCGGATGGAGGTCTTTGCTCCTGATTCTGAGATAGGGAAGCCTGCGGTCACTCATTACAAAGTGTTGGAACGTTATGGCTATACGACTTTGGTAGAATGCATCCTTGAGACTGGGCGTACTCATCAGATTAGAGCTCACATGAAGCATATCGGACATCCTTTGTTTGGTGACGAACGGTATGGAGGTACTGAAATCCTGAGAGGGGAGCGGACTGCCAGCTATAAGGCATATATCCAAAATTGTTTTAAGCTCTGTCCCCGTCAGGCACTTCATGCGAAGACGCTGGGTTTTGTACATCCGATCTATGGGGTGCAGATGGACTTTACATCTGAGTGGCCTGATGATATGAAGGCGCTGATAGATAAATGGCGGAAATATATAAAGGTAAAAGAATAATAATTAAAGCAAGATAAAACAATGAAAAACTTAAAGAGAACAATAGCAATTGTTTGTGGTGGCGATTCTTCTGAGCATGATGTGTCGCTGCGTTCAGCACAAGGTCTTTTTTCTTTCTTCGATAAGGAACGCTATCATGTTTATATCGTAGATGTCAAAGGTCAGGATTGGCATGTGGAGTTGCCTGATGGTACTACAGCAAAAATCGATCGCAATGATTTCTCGTTTATCGAGAATGGAAAAGCCCGTCTTTTCGACTATGCCTATATCACCATTCATGGAACCCCAGGTGAGAATGGCTTGCTTCAGGGCTACTTCGACCTGATCGGCTTGCCATATTCCACGAGTGGCGTATTGGTTGAGGCGATGACATTTGATAAGTTTGTTCTCAATAATTATCTGAGGGCTTATGGCGTAAGCGTGGCTGATTCCATGTTGATCCGTAAGGGCTACGAAGAGCTGGTATCCGATGATGAGATTGAGGAACGGATAGGTATGCCATGTTTCGTAAAGCCGGCTGCCGACGGTTCTTCTTTTGGCGTGTCTAAGGTGAAGAATAAGGACCAGTTGGCTCCTGCTATTCGTAAGGCGATGATGGAAAGTCCTGAGATTATGGTTGAGGCTCTGCTTGAGGGAACGGAAATCACACAGGGTATTTATAAGACACAAGATAAAACAGTCGTTTTCCCGATTACCGAGGTGGTGACTTCTAATGAATTCTTTGACTATGATGCCAAATATAATGGTCAGGTACAGGAGATTACTCCTGCTCGTCTGCCACAGGATGTAACAGATAGGGTAAGCCGTATCACATCCAGCATCTATGACATTCTGCATTGCAATGGCATCATCCGTGTTGACTATATTGTCTCAAAGGAGGGTAAGATATCGATGCTTGAGGTCAATACCACACCAGGTATGACAGCCACAAGTTTCATTCCGCAGCAGGTACGTGCTGCAGGTCTCTCAATGACAGATGTGTTGGCCGATATCGTAGAAAATCAGTTTAAGTAAATGAAAGTACCGCAAGAGTTTGATGAGATCCGGCCGTATGAGCCAGAGGAGATGCAGCAGGCATTCAATGAATTATTGGATGACCGTCAGTTCGCCTTGGTGTTGAAAGGGTTTGTGCCTTGGCTACCCAAGTCGTTGCGTAATGGTTTGTTGCGTATGGCCTTTTTAGGGGTACGGACACCGCTTGGCTTCCAGAAACGTTTTATGAAGCCTGTCGTCAAACTCATTATGCAGAGGCATACTGACGGATGCTCCTTTGACGACAAGATGTTGTCGAGTGTCATCTCAAAGTCGGATGATCGCTTTACATTTGTTAGTAACCATCGTGACATTGTTCTCGATTCTGCTTTTCTTGATGTTATGCTGGTAGAGTCAGGATATCCTACCACTGTTGAAATCGGAATTGGTGATAACCTCTTGATATATCCTTGGATTAAACGTCTGGTTCGGATGAACAAAGCCTTTACGGTGCGTCGTGGTTTGACACCGAAGGAGACCATGCGTTCCAGTCAGTTGATGAGCCGTTATATTCATTATGCTGTCACAGAAAAGAAGGAGAATATCTGGATTGCCCAGCGCGAGGGTAGGGCTAAGGATTCTGACGATCGTACCCAGGATGCTGTATTGAAGATGCTGGCAATGGGAAGTTCTGAGGCGGCAGCAAAACTGGTAGATAAGTTGCGCGATCTGAATATTGTTCCACTGACCATCAGCTATGAATATGATCCTTGTGATTATCTGAAGGCTCAGGAATTCCAGCAGAAGCGCGATCAGGCAGGTTTCAAGAAGAGCCGTCAGGATGATCTCGATAATATGCGTATTGGTATTTTCGGTTATAAGGGTCATGTGGTTTATCGTCCTGCAGCCCCCATTAATACCTGGATCGACCAATTGGGCGATCTTCCAAGGACCGAATTCTTTAAGGCATTAGGTGAACGGATGGACAAGGAAATCCATCGTAACTACCAGATTTATCCGTGTAATTATATCGCCCTTGATGAGTTGAATGGTAGTGCAGACTATACAGATCATTATACATCTGCAGACAAACAGCACTTTGAAGACTACCTGCAAAAGCAACTGGCAAAGATTACCCTCCCAGGGAAAGACATACCCTTCCTTCGTGAGCGGATGTTGACCATGTATGCCAATCCTTTGATCAACCATTTGGCTGTCTTATGAAGCGTTTGTTTTATATCCTGGCTATAGCAGCGTTCGCCTTTTCTTGTACTACGGATGCTTATGAGAAAGGAGAAGGAAAGTACTCTTTGATGCGAGGCGATTTTGTGGAGGCCAGGGTGAATGCCAGTCGTCAGATTGTCTCTTTCAGCACAGATGATGGGGAAGAGTATGATTTGACTGAGCCCTATGCTGGAAAATGGATCAAGACGCCAGATACCCTCTATCGCTGTATGTTATATTATAATAAGGTGGAAAACCAGAAAGCTGAACTGGTTTCAATTGGTGAAGTTCCTTGTCCTCGCATCAAGACGCTGTCGGACTTAAAAAAAGAACTTCGTACTGATCCTGTTAAGTTTGAGAGTATGTGGCTCAGCAAGTCAGGCAAATACCTGAATCTATATCTTCAATTAAAGACGGGGGTGACTGATGATACAACAGCTGTTCAGCAATTAGCTTTCATCTCTGATACCATCATCGCAAATCCCAATCAGACCACTACCCATCACATCACTCTGCATCACGATCAAAATCGGGTGCCAGAGTATTACTCAACGAAGGCCTATGTCAGTATTTTGACTGATAGCATTGCTGCTGATTCTGTTTGCATATCCATTAACACATATTCTGGCCTAGTCACAAAATCTTTCTCTGTTCGGTAAAAAGTGTAATATTTACATTTATTTACAAAACCACAGATAAATGCTATCCTTAGTGGGCTAAATTGCAGTATTTTTTTGCTTTTTTATGCACTTTTTTGAGCAAAAAACAACTTTTAGCAAAAAAGTATCAATATTTGTCAAAAGAAAATAGTTGTTTTCCATAAAAAAGTTTTATCTTTGCAAACGATTCAGTGTATACGGAAATAACTATAACTATATATAAAACTTTAAAAGAGCCAGGTCGTATGAACCAAAACAACTCATCTTAACTAACAAGAGAGTCGCGCGTACCTTATTTATATAATAAGAACGTGGACATGGAGAGGTTTTTATACTTCCCAATCGATAGATAAATACAAACCAAATTTAATCTATAGTAAATACTTAAGTATGAATCGAAAATTTAGAAAGACAGCGCTGCTGATGGGTGCCCTCGCCCTTTTGGGTTTAGGTTACTCGTCAAATGCCAACGCCGCAGGAGCTCCACAGGAGGTTCAGCAGGCAACGAAGAAGATTACAGGTACTGTAGTCGATGCTATGGGTCCCGTTATCGGAGCCAGCGTAGTGGAAAAGGGTACCACGAATGGTACGGTTACCGATTTCGATGGTAACTTTTCTCTCAATGTGAAGCCTGGTGCAACGATTGTTATTTCGTTCATCGGCTTCGAGACTCAGGAAATCAAGGTCGGTAATCAGGACAATTTCCAGATTACGATGAAGGACGACAACGCCGTTCTCGAGGAAGTGGTAGTCGTAGGTTACGGTGTCCAGAAGAAAAAGCTGGTTACCGGAGCTACTGTTCAGGTAAAGGGTGAGGATATCGCCAAGCTGAACACTACTAACGCCCTGACTGCCATGCAGGCATCTACTCCTGGTGTGAACATCACTCAGAGTTCTTCTCAGCCAGGTAAGGGTTTCAAGGTAAACATCCGTGGTGTCGGTACCATTGGTAACTCTTCACCATTGTTGATCATCGACGGTATCAATGCTGGTACTGCTGACGATGGTCTGAACGGTCTGAACCCTAACGACATCGAGTCTATCGACGTGCTGAAGGATGCTGCTTCGGCTGCCATCTACGGTGCACGTGCTGCTAACGGTGTGATCCTCGTGACAACCAAGCAGGGTAAGGAAGGCAAGATGTCTATTCAGTATGATGGTTTCGTAGGTTGGTCTAACGCCTACAAGGTGCCCTCCATGCTGAATGCACAGCAGTATATGCAGGTGATTAACGAGACTTACTTCAATACCTATGGCGCTGTTCCTCAGTGGGGTACTTTGGTTCCTCAGAACATTCTGGATCGCGTTAATCAGGGTTGGGAAGGCACCGACTGGTTCAAGGCTTATGAGAACAAGAACGCCCTGCAGTTCAGCCACGCTGTAACAGTGAATGGCGGTACCGATCGCTCTAAGTTCTCTATGTCACTGAACTACAGCTCTAACGAGGGTATCATGGGTGGCGAGAACGCTTCATCATACAATCGTTATGGCGGTCGTATCAATTCTGATCATGTCGTGCTGAGAGGTAAGGACCTTATCGGTGAGGAGCATGACCTGTTGACCCTCGGTGAGAACGTGAGCTACTGGTATCACAAGAGTCACGATCTGGCAGAAAGCAATGGCTACTGGAACATTATGCAGGCAGCCTACATCGCTTCTCCGCTGGTAGAGCCTTATGATGCTAACGGCAACTTGGCTTCTTACAAGGACAATGGTGCTGGTTATAGCACGATGATTTACGGCAACCCATTGAACCACTTCCTCAATGGTGGTTTCAATTCACTGAATAAGAACCGTGACTTCGGTGTAGGTGCAACATTCTACTGGATTGTTGAGCCTATCAAGAACCTGAAGTATCGCGGACAGTTCAATACAGGCTATAGTGCTGGTAACTCTCGTAATGTGGGTTATCCCTTCAGCTCAAGCTTCACCAGTGCAAGTGCAAACTATACAGTAAACCAGAGCGACTGGCAGAGTTCAAGCTTCACCATCGAGAACACTCTGGCTTATGTTCTGCCACAGTTGGGCAAGCATACCATCGATGTACTCGTTGGTCAGTCTGTTGAGCGTAGTGACTGGTCTACAGGTCTTAACGTCAGTGCAACCGTTACAGAGGAGAACTTGAATTCACTCGTACTGAAGGGCTGGAACTATAACACGATTGCTAACTATGACTATGCGTTCCATTCAGCATCTGGTGGTTACGACACACCGAGTCAGGGCACTATCGCTTCATTCTTCGGTCGTGCTAACTGGAACTATGATGAGAAGTATATGGTAACAGCCATTATCCGTGCTGATGGTTCTAACAACTTCGCACGTGGTAAGCGTTGGGGTTACTTCCCCTCTGTATCTGCTGGTTGGAATATCTCTAACGAGAAGTTCATGCAGTCTACAGCTTCTTGGCTGAGCTTCCTGAAGCTCCGTGCTTCTTGGGGTCAGAATGGTAACTGTAATATCGGTAACTTCTACTATCTCTCTAACATCGGCTTCTCGCCTAGCGGCTATCCCGATTATGGATACAAGTTCTCGAGCGACATGGTTCAGACAGTTACTGACAACACCTATACCACTGGTGCATACGCAAAGAACGTTCCTAATCCTGACGTGACTTGGGAGACTTCTGAGCAGCTGAACATCGGTATCGATGCCCGCTTCTTCAATGGACGCCTCGGCTTGAACTTCGACTGGTATAAGAAGACCACAAAGGACTGGCTGGTTCAGGCCCCGATGAATGTGGTACTCGGTTATGAGGAGCCTGCTTATGTGAATGCCGGTGACGTGAAGAACACTGGTGTCGAGGTGGCTCTCTCTTGGCGCGACCAGATCGGCAGCGACTTCAACTACCATGCTAATGTCAATGTGGCAACTAATAAGAATGAGGTAACTCGTCTGGCTAACAACACTGGATATATCGATGGTCAGGACAAGGCACTCTTCGAGAACTCTTCTTGGGTTTCTCGCGTTGAGGTAGGCCATCCTATCGGTTACTTCTCAGGAATGTCTTACAGTGGTGTATGGCAGACTCAGGCTCAGATCGATCAGGCTATCGCAAGTGGTAAGGCCGTTCTCGCTGGTGCACAGCCTGGTGACCTGATTTGGGACGACTATAACAACGATGGTATGATCTCTCTCTCTGAGGACCGTCATGAGATTGGTAATCCTCATCCGAAGGTAACACTTGGTGCAAGTCTCGGTTTCGAGTGGAAGGGTATTGACTTCGGCGTAACAGGTTCTGGTGCTTTCGGCATGCAGGTAATGCAGTGCTATCGTACAGCTCTGTTGGCTAATCCTTTCAACAACTATGCTATCAATGTGTTTGATCGTTGGCACGGTGAGGGCACAAGCAACACACGTCCTCGTCTGGCTGTAGGTACTACCAATGATCAGTGGGTATCTACCCTTTATATGGAGGATGCTGACTACTTCCGTATTCAGAACATTACACTGGGTTACGACTTCTCCAGAATCTGGAAGAGCGGCCCATTCTCTCTGCTGCGTCTCTATGTACAGGCTCAGAACCTCTACACCTTCACCAAGTACTCTGGTGTAGATCCTGAAATCGGTTCTTCTGGTGGTAAGGACGCTTGGGCACGCGGAATCGACGTTGGTCTGTATCCACAAGCCCGTACCTTCATCGTAGGTGCTAGCATTAAGTTCTAATAATATAATAAGGAATATAGGAATATGAAAAAGATATATTTAATGGCAATCGCGGCTCTCTTCACCGTAGGGCTTACTTCTTGTGAGGACTTCCTCGATTCCCAAAACTATACAGAAGCCAATACGAGCAACTATCCTGCTTCGGCTAACGACCTGAACAAGGAGCTGGCTGCCTTGTATGGCGTGATGAATCAGATGAGTACAAATCCGCTGGAGACACCCTGGTTCGTGAACTATATTATGTCAGATGATGCCAACGGTGCTGGTGGTACTGGTGACGTTGAGGCACATGCTGTCGGCCACTTGATGACTAACAAGGAGTCACTTTATGATAACGCTTGGAAGAACACCTACGTAGGTATTGCTCGTGCCAGCGCAGTGATCTATGCTGTTGATGCATTCGACTGGACTGGTAAGGAGACTGCCCGCAATCAGATGCTGGGTGAGGCTTACTTCATGCGTGGTTTGTTCTATCTCTGGGGTGTTCAGTTCTGGGGCGACATTCCTGCCTACTGGGCAGCTGCAGCTCCCGATCCATGTCCTCAGGTAAGTGCAGAAGATGTTATTTTCCCACACATTCTTGCTGACTTCACCAGTGCTGCCAATCTGATGTCTCATGGCGCTACGACTCGTGGCGACGGTCATGCCACCAAGGGTGCAGCCGAGGGTATGCTGGCTCGTGCCTATATGTTCTACGAGGGCTTCTATAAGAAGGCTGGCGAACTGGCATCGGCTTCTCTTCCTGATGTTGCTTTCGACTTCGAGCAGGAGGGTGCAGGCACTTCTCTGAGCAAGTCTCAGGTCATTGGCTTCCTTGAGGATGCCATCAACAACGGTGGCTATAGCCTCGTTGAGGATTATCGTCAGCTTTGGCAGTATACTAATGAACTGACAGCTGCTGGCTATCCTTTCGTGAAGGATCTGGCTGATGCAGGCAAGTTCTGGGCTGGCAACGGTAACTCTGAGGAGATGTTCCAGGTACAGTATATGAACTCTGGTTCTTGGAACGGTACCATCGGAATGGGATTCGTAAACCAGGTAGAGCTCTATTGCGGTCTGCGTTGTGATGACGACGGTGCTGGTACAGCTAATGGTGACCTTAACACACTGCCATTCGGACAGGGCTGGGGCCAGGGTACTATCAACGCCACCCTTTGGGATGACTGGAGCGATGCTGACCCACGTAAGAAGGCAACAATCCTCGATGCACAGGCAGAGTGCGAGAAGTTCGTGTTCACAACATCTTGCTCTGAGGATGCTGGCTATTACAACAAGAAGTGGATGTCTATCACATGTCCTGAGTCTTCTTGGGATGACCACAACACCGCTTATACATGGTGGGGCGTTTATCGTACCAAGAACACCACATCTCCTAATACAAACGGTAACTCGTTCCAGGGTGACCACTTCTCAGATATCGTTCTGCTCCGTCTGGCTGACGTGATGCTGATGCACTCTGAGTTGACGGGTACTGCCGATCAGATGAATAAGGTACGTGCACGTGCAGGTCTGGAACCAACGACCTATTCTTGGCAGAACATCAAGAACGAGCGCCGCTGGGAGCTTGCTGGTGAGGGTATCCGTTTCAACGACCTGCGTCGCTATTCAGGTAAGGATGGCGGAAGCTCTTGTGAGGCTGCATTGGCTCTGCAGAAGCAGGATGGCTCTCGTGTAAACTACACAGGTAGCTGGACGCAGATGCATCACGGACAAGGTGTAGGCGGTAGCAGTTGGGCTCAGCGTTATGCTGATACTGACGGATTCCTCCCGAAGCCTCCACAGCAGATCAGTCTGATTAACGATCCTGCAGTTCTCAGTCAGAACAAGGGTTGGTACGACGGCACAGGCTGGAGCATGTCTGGTACTCCTGTCTACAACTAAAGAATGTAAGAATGTAACAATGAAAAAATGAAAGTTATGAAAAAATCAATATTATTGTTTGCAGTAGCGCTTGGCATGCTGACGGCCTGTGATCCTATCAAGGAAGAAGGCAGTATGGCCATTGACAGCTTTACCGCTAGCAGCTTGCTTGATGGCGCACAGTTCTCACAGTATGCCGATCAAGCCTGCACTACTCCACAGTCCGACGGTAACTGGATCAAGTATAGTGTACCCAAGGCATCGAGTGTCTATATCTATTATCTGAAGGCTGATGGCTCGGAATTCAAACTTGCCAGTGGTTCAGCAGCAGGTGTGTTCAACTTCGTTCCCGCCCGTGGTTCTGATCCTGTTCAGACTGTTTATTTCCGTTATCAGAACGCCAAGGGTGAAGAGACTGTAGCTTCAGTGGATTTCACCGTACAGGTTGCTTCTGAGTTGAAGCCCGAGATTCGTCTCCTTGCTTCTAATGATTACGGTAAGAAGACTTGGAAGTGGGACCCCTCTATCACTGGCGCAGTTTGGGGTAACATGGGTTATCAGCCAGGCGATGGCGCATCTGTAGGAACTTCTGGAAATGGTCAGTGGTGGGGTGTTACTACTACTGACGAATTCAACGGACAGTTGCAGCACACAGAAGATGGTACCAATCATGGTGATGGTGATCTCAATGCCTACATGGTATTTACCGAGGATGGTCTGATCAATGCATACGATGCTACTGGAAGTGTCATTCGCTCAGGCACATACGAGGTTAAAGACTACAATCCTAGCGGTGAGATGAAAATTGGTGACCTCGTGACCAATGCTATTCTGTGGCCTTATGAGATCAATTCTGGCGGTAATATTCCTGGAACATACGAAATTGCTTACCTCACCTCTGATAAGTTGACGCTGGTTTATCCTGACGGTGGTTCTCAGGGTGCTTGGGGCGAGGCTACATTCTGGCACTTCTGCAGTGATAGCGACGTACTCGGTATGGCCTATGGCTATGACAATGGCAAGGACTGGACTTGGGACTACGATGGCGAGAACACCGTATGGGGTAACATGGGTTACTGCGGCGGTAACGGTATCGATGTCGGCGTTGCTCACAATGGTCAGTGGTGGGGTGTCACCAACGAAGAAGAGTTCATGGGACAGCTGAACCACACCAACGACGGTAATGCTCATGGTGATGAGAGCATGGATGCTTACTTCACTCTGACACCTGATGGCGTGATTACACGTCATGCTGGTGACGGCTCTGTCATCAACAGCGGATCATTCGAGATCGATCAGACGGTAGCCAACGACTGGAAGGTTGCCAACCTCAATACGACAGCTGGTACAATTCTGTTCCCATACGAGATTAACTCAGGTGGTAACATGCCAACTTCATTCGAGATGGTTTACCTGACAGGCAGCAAGATGTGTCTGGTTTATCCTGACGGAGGTGACTTCAGCACTAATGGAAGCTGGGGCGAGGCTACTTACTGGCACTTCAAGGCTAAGTGATCCTGCTTGACTTAAAAAACCTCTCTATAACACCGCCTCGCAGCCAATTCGTCGTTGCGGGGCGGTTTCCATTATGCTTTTGGTTAGAAAATTTTGTAAACTCAGAATTTTATGGTAATTTTGCAGCGTTTATGAAGAAGGTGATGACCAAATATTGCAACGCTTGTCTTTCGGTGCTGGTGGGCATCGGCATGTTCTTGTTTTGGTATGTGGCCTATCCTCATGCGCTGTCGTATCAAGAGCAGTACCAATTATTCCTTTGGACGTGGGATTATTTCTTGGAGCGTATTTGCTTGCCAGGCGGTTTGGCTGATTGGCTTGGAGAGTTCATCGTACAGTTCTATTATGTGGAATGGATGGGTGCCCTGTTGCTAAGTCTGCTCTTTGTAGCGCTGCAGCTGTTGACGGCTCGTTTACTCCCCAAGTCGTGGTGGCTGATGAGCATGGTGCCCGTTGCTTTGCTCTGGTGGC
This sequence comes from uncultured Prevotella sp., assembly GCA_900318395.1. GTDB lineage: Bacteria > Bacteroidota > Bacteroidia > Bacteroidales > Bacteroidaceae > Prevotella. Next base: position 45,378 of record ONKL01000003.1, on the reverse strand, counting down.
TGATGGGCGATATCAATGTCTTGTTGTCGTTTGTGGTGGCGGTCGTTTTGTCTTTGGCTCTGGCTTGCTTCAGGATGAAGAAGTCGTTGTCGTGGACAGATGCGCTGATTCTTCCTCTGGCCTATTGGCTGATAGGACCAGCCATCTGGATTTATGTGGTGATCCGTGTGCTGCAGTTGGGGTGGAAACATCTGTGGACATCTGGCTGGCTGTTGGCTGTGCAACTGGCGGCTTATGCCTGGTGCCTCCCGCAGTGGCCACTCCAGCAGGTCTTCATGGGGCTGAACTATTACCGTGTCCCTTTACATAGTCCTCAGCTGAGTGGTTACGATCAGGATATGTACGAACTCATCCGCCAGGACTATCTGGTGAGGAATGAGCGATGGGATGAGATTGTCAAGCGGGCAGGAGCATATCAGGTTCGCACGCCGTTCTGGAGCAACTGCGTGAATCTGGCACTTTCGCAGAAACGGTTACTGGCTGATCGTATGTTCGATTTTTACCAGAGTGGCGACGATGCACTCATCATTCCCCGCACGCGCGACCTCACTTCGATGCTCCCATCTGCTGAGGCGTTCTGGCACCTGGGCATGGTGAACTCTGCCCAGCGTTACATGTTTGATACGCAGGAGTCGATCTTGAATGGCCGTAAGAGTGGCCGCTGTACCAAGCGAATTGCGGAATGCATGATCGTGAACGGACATCATCAGACAGCAGCAAAGCAGCTGGATCTATTGAAGAAGAGCCTGTTCTATCGCACTTGGGCAGAAGAGGTCGAGGCGATGATGAATGATGAGACAAAGTTGAATGCGCATCCAGTCTATGGACGCCTGCGCCAGTTGCGATATAAGGAGAATTTCCTTTATAACTATGAGGAGATTGATAAGATGTTTGGCTTGCTCTTCATGAATAATACGGAGAATAAGATGGCACTCGACTACTTCTTGGGGCAGCTGCTCCTGAAGGGTAATATGCAGGCCTTCCAGCAGTATCTGGGAATGGCTCAGCAGTATGGTGGCTATCGCCAGATGCCTTTGGGCTATCAGGATGTGATGCGATGCATCCAGATGCAGGGGCGTGTGGCCGATTCCCCCTATGCCAAGTACATACAACGCATGACAGAAAGGAGGGGCAAATGAAGGGGATTGGCTATAGTTTACTGTTTATAGTTTATAGTTTCTGCATTTCCTGCACATCATCGCCTAAGGATGTCGCTAAGTTGGATGCCCTGCCTGAAATCTATCCCGACTATATCGGTGTGACGATTCCTGCGGATATTGCCCCACTGAACTTTGACATGGTTAATGAGGATTTCGACCGTATGGATGTTGTTGCCTCTGGCAGTAAGGGCGGCGAGATTCACTCGGAAGGATCTTGGGCTGACTTCGATATAGACGACTGGCGGGCATTGACAGAGCAGAACCGTGGTGGCAAGATTACATTCACGGTTCGTGTCGAGACGGATGGACATTGGAGGCAGTATAACGATTTTGAGGTCTTTGTCAGTGAAGCCCCCCTCGATGATTGGGGCGTAACCTATCGCAGGATCAAGCCTGGCTACGAGGTGGGGGGCGACATAGGCATCTATCAGCGTGATATCCACACCTTCGATGAATATGCCATTTTGACTGAGACGGTGGTGCCTGGGCGCTGTTTCAATTGCCATACAGCCAACCGCACGAATCCCAATCGTCTGACGCTTCAGATGCGTGGTGAAGGCGGCGGAACGATGATACAGAAAGACGGCCATCAGGTTTGGGTGGAGACAAAGACGGACTCTACGAAGGCTGCAGGTTCCTACAGCTATTGGCACCCCGCAGGCGATTATGTTGCTTTGGCCGTGAACTCTGTGCATCAGAGCTTCTTTACGGGGACAGGTCAGCGCATTGAGGTCTATCACAGTTTTAGCAACGTCGAAGTGCTCGATATCCGCACTAACGAGCTCATCCTCTCGCCGCTGCTGCAGACAGACGATCTGGAGATATTCCCTGCATTCTCTCCTGACGGCAAGTGGCTCTACTACAGTACGTCAAAGCCTTGTCGCGTGCCAGCAGAATACGAGAAGGTGAAGTGCTCGCTCTGCCGTATTGCGTTCGATGCAGCTACAGGTCAGTTTGGCGAGACGGTTGATACCCTTCTCAGTGGTCCCGCAACGGATCAGAGCTATGTATTGGCACGTCCCTCCTACGATGGGCAATGGCTGATGTACTGTGTCAGCAGCCGAGGCAATTTTCCTGTTTCTCAGAGCGATGCCGATCTATGGCTGATGGATCTGAAGACTGGTGCGACTCGTGAACTCAAAGAAGTGAACAGCGATCAGAGCGATAGCTTCCATAACTGGAGCGAGAATAGCCGTTGGTTTGTCTTTGCCTCCAAGCGCGAGGATGGGATGTACACCAAGCTCTATTTTGCCACGATCGATGAGCGAGGCAGGGTCTCTAAACCCTTCCTCCTGCCTCAGCGTCATCCCAAGAAGTATTATCGTGAGATGATGGATGCCTATAATTGTCCTGATTTCACGAAGACAAAAGTTCAGTTTGATGCGCACGAGGCTTATCGCCAGGTGTTCGACAAACGCAGGGCGATTGTCAATGTAAAATGTAAAAATGTAAAAATGTAAAAATTCAAAATATGAAGACTAGAGAAGTATTGTATCAAGTGAAAAGGATAGGCATGAAGGTTTTACCTTTTTACCTTTTTACCTTTTTACTCTTATCTGCCTGCCAGCAGAACGATGGCAAATGCCATATCGAAGGTACTGTCAATGGTGAGCAGTATGAGGGCAAGCGTATTTTCTTGGTGCCGATTAAAGGCCCTAAGACAGCAGAGTATGTAGACAGCATGGAGATTAAGGACGGAAAGTTCCACTTCTCACCCGACTCTGTGAAGATGTACCAGATACTGCTCGACTATCACTTCCGCTTCGGCCTCCAGCCATTGCTCGTCGTAGGCGAGCCTGGCACCATCCGTGTGACCATCGATACCGTCAGCCATGCTGTAGGAACGCCTCAGAACGATTCTCTCGAGCAGTGGAAGGTACGCACGGAGATGCATAACCTCCAACTGGCAAAAATGCGCAAGATCATTGCGGGACTTCGTCAGCAGGGCGACACCGTGCAGGCAAAGTATTTCCAGCAGCGTGCCGACAGTTTCCACCTGGTTTACAAGAACTATTCACGCCAGATGGCGAAAAGCCTCGATGGTCAGGTTTTTGGCGAGTTCCTCAACGAGCTCTTCCCCCTGACATATAAGCGGAAATACCCCGATGGCCGTGTTGTAACGATGAATGCCGATACGAATGAAGAGATTCCTGAGTAAACATGCCCATCTGTTGCTGACGCTGGTCTTCGGCGTGGCGGTATTTCTTTTCTGGAGATTCCGTTACCCCTTTGTGCTGACTTATCAGGAGCAGTTGCAGATGTTCCTTTTCGACGGCGACTACTTCTGCGAGCGCATGTCTGAGCCCGGCGGACTGGCGAGGTATCTGGCAGAGTTCCTTGTGCAGTTCTATAACGGTGTCACGATTGGCGCTGTCATAATCGCTTTGCTTTTGATGCTGGTGCAGCGGCTCACGTGGCGGCTGATGTTCTCTGCGAGTCATTATGCCCTGAGTTTTATCCCAGTCACGATGCTGTGGTATGCCATGGGCGACGAGAACGTCATGCTGACCTATGTCGTAGCCTTGGCGATGGCGTTGGCAGCCGTGTGGGTCCTTGGCAGTCTTTTCCGTTCGTGGGGCTATGATATGCCTGCGACCATCAGGAAGCTGCAGGTGGTCCTTGTCCTGATGCCACTGCTTTACTGGTTTATCGGGCCGCTGGCTCTTCTGCCAGCCCTGTTCCTGATGCCGCTGGCAGTCGTCTATGTCCTTGCGCTGATGCTGTTCAGCGCGCAGTGGCTTCCCTTCCCGATGATGCGGGTCATGCTCGGCATCAGCTACTATCGGGTCCCAGTCACGTTGCCCTATATGTTGATGGCTATTCCTGTGGTGATATTTGTCATTGGGAATTTTGTCCGCCTGTTTCCGAAGGCAAGCCAGAAGGTCGAAATGGCTGAGGCTGTCGTGATGATGCTGCTGATGGGCGGTTTAGTGGACTTGGGCTTTGAGAAGAAGAAGTACGAACTCATCGAATACGACTATCTGGTGCGCATTGGTGATTGGAACAGCATCATCGCCAAGGCCGAGAAACAGATGCCCGACTTGCCGATGAGCGTCAGTGCCACCAATCTTGCCCTGGGCATGACGGATCAGCTTGGCGAGCGCGCCTTCGACTTCTACCAGCATGGCACAGAGGGCTTGCTGCCGAAGTTCGAGCGTAATTTCGCTACGGCTCAGCTGAGTGGTGAGATCTACTTCCACCTCGGACTGATCAACACGGCCCAGCGCTTTGCTTTCGAGGCGATGGAGGCCATACCTAATTACAATAAGAGTGCGCGCGTGGTGAAGCGTCTTGCTGAGACCAACCTGATCAATGGCCAGTACAAGGTGGCAGAGAAGTATCTGCGCCTGTTGGAGAAGACCGTCTTCTACCGCCCCTGGGCGCAGCGCACCATCCAGATGCTGGGCAATGAGAAAGCCATCAACGAGCATCCGCTTTACGGCGCATTGCGACAGTATCGCCTGCAGGATGACCTCCTGTTCAGCGAGCGCGAGCTCGATAAGATCTGCGGACAACTGTTCATACACAACCATCAGAACCAGATGGCCACGCAGTATCTGCTGATGATTCCGCTGCTCGACAGGGATATCCCGCGCTTCATGAACTACGCCCAGTATGTGCAGAGCAAGATGCCGTATAATCCGCGTAGTTGTCAGGAGGGCATTGCCTTCGCCTTTATGCAGCGACAGCAGCAGCCCCCTCAGGGTCTTGTCAATCAACTGATTCGTCAGCAGATGATCGACTTTGCGCGGGTTTACTCTAAAGACAAGAATTCGCCCGAATTGGCTAGATTCAGAAATACAGTATGGTATTATCTTGTGAAGTGAAAAGTTATGATTAGAAAAAGCATCGGTTTGAGAGGGAGAATGAATGGGATAGTGATGGGAATACTTTTCACCTTTCACTTTTCACTTTTCACCTCCTGCACCTCGACACCAACGGATGTCGTGATGCAGGATACGCTGCCCGATATTTATCCTGACTATGTGGGCGTGACGATTCCTGCAGAGATCGCACCGCTGAATTTCAATGGCGCCGACGATGGCATCGACTGTATCGATGTGGTCGTGAAAGGCTCGAAGGGCGGAGAACTGCATGCCCAGGGCGATGTCGCTGATTTCGATATCGATGACTGGCACCAGCTGACACTTCAGAACAAGGGCGGAGAGCTCACGTTCACGGTCTGCATGAGACAAGATGCGCAATGGAAGCAATACAAGGACTTCAAGGTCTATGTCAGCCCCTATGCCATCGACGAGTGGGGACTCACCTATCGCCGCATCGCTCCAGGCTATGAGGTGTTCAGCAAGATGGGACTCTATCAGCGCGATCTTTCCACCTTCGACGAATATCCCATCATCGAGAACACGCAGGTGCCAGGCATGTGCGTCAACTGTCATTCAGCCCATCAGACCGATCCCTCGCGCTTCGTATTCCATGTGCGTGGCGATCATGGGGCCACGATGTTCCAGATCGATGGGCAGCGAGAGTGGCTGAAGGCCAGCAACGAACAGCTCGGAGGCTCGATGGTTTATCCCTATTGGCATCCCAGCGGCAAGTATTGCGCCTTCTCTACGAATCAGACGCGCCAGGGATTCCACGTCGTGCCCAATGAGCGCATCGAAGTCTTCGACCTCTCGAGCGATGTGTTCGTCTACGATCCCGCCACCCATGAGATCATCAAGGACTCGCTGCTCTCCACGAAGGACTGGAGCGAGAACTCCCCCGTATTCTCTCCTGACGGCAAGACGCTTTACTACATGACCTGTCACCAGCAGGATTATCCGATGCATTATAAGGACGAGCAATATAATCTCTGCAAGATTGCCTTCAATCCTGAGGCGGGGACGTATGGCGAAAGGGTAGACACCATCTTTAATGCCGTAGCGATGGGCAAGAGCCTGACCTGGCCGCGCCCCAGCTATGATGGTAAGTATATCCTTTTTACCCTGATGGATTACGGCTACTTCTCTATCTGGCACGAAGAGAGCGAGCAATGGCTGCTGGATCTCTCTACGGGCGAGGCGCGCGAGCTGAAGGAGATCAACAGCCCGAAGGCAGACAGCTATCATAACTGGACGACAAACTCGCGCTGGATCGTCTTTACCAGTCGTAGGGACGATGGGCTCTACAGCCGCCTCTATCTGGCATCTATCGATGACAAGGGTCGTTTCTCAAAGCCCTTCATGCTCCCCCAGCGCCATCCGAAAGAGTACTACGATGAGAGCGTCTACTCCTTCAACACCCCCGATTTCACAAAGGCGAAGGTCGAATTTGATGCCCACGAAGCAGGCCGCGAAATATCGTCAGATAAGCGCGCCGAAGTAAAAGTACGACCCTAAACTACTCTCTGGGGTCAGGCCCCAAAACTCAGTTTTGGGGCACTATACCTCCACCAACAGATAACAGTTGCCTTTGCGCTTGTGTTCTGTCTCGAAACTGAAACGGCGGCTGCTCAGGCTGTTGCCAACTTTCTCGGGATTGTAGCTCTTCAGTGAAGCCTTGCCGTAGCGGGCCTGTAGCTTCTCCAGCACCTCGGCAGCAGAGAGCCAGATTCCCTTCTCACCACCCTCTGGCTTGCGGAAGAGGCTGGAAATCATCTCCTCCAATGAGTCGATGCGCTGGAAACGCTCGTTTTCCTCAATCAGCCGCGCTATCTCCTCGTCGTTGAGGAAGTAGCGGCGCCCCTGCTCAATCTCTGCCTTCAGCTGCGCAAAGATCTGCTCGTGCTCGAGGTTGTCGGTAAAGTCTATCAGGTCTGTCACCTCCACACAGACGAAACGACGCGAACCCGTGGGATCCGTGAGCGGCTTGGGCTGGTTGGTGGTGCCGATGAACGAGGCATAGCGGCGGTACTGTTTATAAGCCTTTCCGTAAGGCGGGCGGAACTTCACGTCAGCCGTCGAGAGCAGATACTTCAGCAGGATCTGCTGTCGGGCTGTCGTCTTGTCAAACTCGTCGATGTTGATCAGCGCAAATGAGGTGAGGCCAAGGTTCAGGTCCGTCTCGTTCTTGAAGTTGATGCGGTCGTTGTAGTAGTCGCGCAGCACTTTGGGCAGCAGGATGCGGCAGAAACTCGACTTGCCACACCCCTGGCGACCTATCAATAGCGGTACGAGGGCATTACCCGTGAGCGACTGCTTACCCTGCCAGTGGGCCACCATGCCGAGCAGCCAAGTGTGCAGATACGCCTCCCAGTGGGGCTGACTGGTGGGCACACGTTCGGCGAGTGCCTTGATGCGATCCTTGCCGTCCCAGGGGCGCAGGCCGTCGAGCCATGTGTTCACAGGATCGTACTTCTCGATGCGTGGTGACTCGATGAAGCGGGCAATGTCCCGATCCCACGTCTTCAGTCCCATCTCCTTGGCGCGCATGGTCATCTCGTTGCGGGCCTCGTCGTCAAGGTCGCGGAACTCGTCATCCTCACCGTTGTTCTCCCGATACTGGGCCACGCCCGTCATCACATTCTTGCGCATCTCGTAGTGGGTATGCAGGAAGATGTCCGTCTTCATCATCAGCAAGGTGTCCTCTGGGACGCTCTTCAGCGGACGGATCTTGTTCCGCTTCTGATAATTCTCCATGTTCTTCACTGAATAGATGTTCTGGAAGGTCATCTCCACAAGCAGCTTGTCCATGTTCAGTGCGGGATGGCACATCGTGAGATTGATTGCCTGCTGCTCAGGGATACCCTGCTCCAGACACTTGGCAGCCACCTGCATCAGCAGTTCCCCCGTGCGCTCCTCACTGGGCAAGTCGAAGTAGCGCCCCATCACTTCAGTCAGGATAAACTGGAAGTTAAGGATATACGTCTGCTTCAGCGTGCGCCCCGGCATCAGGTAGTGGGCAGCCTCTGGGGCCGCCTCCTCGAGTGTCGTCTTCCGCATCGCCTTTCCATCTGTCATATCTATATAGAAAGGTATGGCCTGCGAGCGATAGGTCATCTCTGGGTCGGTCGTCATGTATATCGTTCTGTGTATCAGCGGTTTTACGACATCAAGCGTGATATCAAGCTGGGCGTTATAAGCCTTTCGGGCTGTCTTGTAGAGTGCCAGGTGGAAACGCTCGATGTCATCAGCGTCTGCAGGTAGCCCTCCGCCATTGTCTGGCAACAGCTCACCTCGGCATACGATCTTCACGCTCCTTCCGCTGGCCCCGAGGAAAGCCATCATCGTCTGAGGCAGACGTGCGGCGATGTTACGTATCTTGATAGCCTCATCGTAGTCAGCAAGATTGTTGGCCTCCAATACGATAAGGCCATTATAGTTCAGCACACGGTGCTCCTTACGATACTTGTCAATCTCTGCAGCGAAACAGAGACGAGGCAGCATCAACTTGAAGTCGAAGTTTGTCTTCATCTTGCCATCTTCCGTCCAGTGTGGACTCATCAGATGGTAATATTGACGCAGCCGATGCACCTCATTGACGTACTTTCCGCCCGATATTGCATCGACAATCATGTTCATATCCTCTCGTACAACGGTCTCTTTGGTACCTTTTCGCTTAAAAACGGTTACTTTCATGTCTATTTTTGAATTTCTTTTATTTACAAAGGTGCAAAGATACAACATTTTCCATCAATTTCCAAACTATTTCATTTAAAAATACCATTCATCATTCACATTAAGAATTATATTATTTATAATCAGAAGATTATTCCATATAATACATGGTATAATCCTTCACCATCCTTCACCAATATTAGCAAAACATTCAAAATTAACTCAAAATAAGTGGCACTTTTTATGCAACAAGCGGCATTTATTGCGCAATAAGTGCCATTTATCGCTGCTATAGAGATACTAAATTTTCAGGCGGAGATCCTAAATTTATTTAACAAAACAGCCTATTTCTACTCAATTTGTCATCTCTTTAGTGTGAATGTTGGTGAATGATGGTGAATGTTTATAATGAAGAAAATACAATCTAAATAATTGGTAATTAGATATTTACTACGCAATGTGAATGGGTGAAGGTTTAAACAAAATAAATTTCAAAATCAATCCGACAATTTTGAAGTACGTACCTCACAGGCATCGAGCTACGTACCTCAACACCCACGACCTACGTAGCTCAACACTAACGCCCTACGTACCTCACCGACTCGCCGCAAGGACTTGTTTGGAGGCTCAATTCATTACGTTTGGAGGCTCCATTCATTACGTTTGGAGGCTCCATTTACTACGTTTGGAGGCTCCAAACGCGACTGTCACAGTCGTTGCGCCCCTGTTTGATGCTCTTCCTCAGGAAGAACTTCAGGCACTACACTGGTAATAGCGTCAACAAAGATAGATTTATGAGTCAGTCACCTTTTCACTACAAGACATGGTGTATTCCAAGTTTACAAAGGCTCTGACAGCTCCTCTAAAAAACATAAATGTTATTATAATAGAAAAAAGTTTGGAAATATAAAATATGGCAATGCGGGGTGCTTCTGTGGCAGGCAGAAAGGCTAGACAAAAGCTTGCAGTCAGCGAGCACATCTTTCGTCAGTTCCTTGAATACAAATTGCCTCTGTAAACAAATTCTTTACATAACATCAAACTATAACATCCTGTGAAGAGAGTCATGGGAATCAACATCTGACAGGCTGTTGCCTTGCTATTCGATGCAAAATGCAAGTTTTTGAATAAAAAACTCCTAATCCCTTGGTCGTTTCAAAAAAAACACCTATCTTTGTAACCGCAATCATTTAATGTTTAATCCAAAATTCTAAACACTATGGAAAAGAAAGGTAAAGATCAAAAGAAAGGAGTTAAGGTGAGTAACAGTAAGTACATACGTTTTGACTGGGCAGCGAAGAACATACTTCGCAGCAAGGCTGATTTTGTGGTGTTCGAGGGCTTTATCTCTGTATTGGTAAAGGAGAAAGTGACTATCGTGGAGTTGCTTGACAGCGAATCGAATCAGGAATCGAGCGACGACAAGTACAACCGTGTTGACATTAAAGCCAAAAACTCCAAGGGAGAGATTGTTATCGTCGAGATTCAGCAAACCCGAGAGACAGATTATCTACAGCGGATGCTTTATGGAGTAGCCAAGGTCATCACTGAACACATGAAAAAAGGCAGGTCTTATGAGCATGTTAAGAAGGTGTTCAGTATCAACATCCTATATTTCAAGCTCGGTGAGGGAACGGACTATCTGTATCATGGTCAGACCACACTAACAGGGGTGCATGACGGTGACCAGTTGAGTCTTACAGAACATGAGCGCGAAGACCTTAAAGTAGTGGTTCCCGAAGATGTCTTCCCCGAATACTACGTTATAAGGGTGAACGAATTCAACAAACTTGCTACTGATTATCTTGAAGAATGGATAAGATACTTAAAAGACGAATATATCAATCCAGACACCAAGGCTCCAGGGCTTAAGGAGGCTAAGGAGCGCTTAGAGTATCTCCGAATGAGCCCGGAGCAGCAACATGCATACGATCATTATATTGACACTATGGTCAGAGATGCTGATGTGTACAGGACTCAGATGCTGGAAATAAAGCTTGCGCGTGAAAAAGTTCTTGCAGAAGGAAGAGCCGAAGGAAGAGCTGAAGGAAGAGCTGAAGGAAGAGCAGAGGGAAGAGCAGAGGGAAGGGCTGAAGGAAGAGCAGAAGGAAGGGCAGAAGGAAGAGCAGAGGGAAGAGCAGAAGGCGAGAAAGAAAAGGCTATTGTAATAGCAAGAAAACTGAAAGAAATGGAAATGTCTGTCAGCGATATTGCAGAAGCCACAGGACTTACGGTTGAGAAGATAGAACTGCTATGACATCGCGTCCACTCCGCCTTCGTGGACGTTGCCGCCACCAGCGTTGCCGTTGTCGCTGCCCATGACCGTAGAACTATCAAACTAATGCCTATGTGTCGTCTCAGAGAGGATTCGTAAATTCTATAGAAGGCTGTTTCATGGCCTTCGCCACATCATTGACATCGAAGGGCACTTTGCCTTTGCCGAGCTCGGGGGCGTTGAATGATTTCAGGTTGTTGTCGTAGAATGCGGGGTGCTCCTGTGGCAGGCAGAATGGCTTGTGCGCCTTGCCTTCCTTGTCGATATAGCAGAAGTAGGGCTTGCCGTAGAGACCGTCGTCTCGCTTCGAGGCGAAGACAAACCAGCGGGAGTTACTGCTCCAGGAATGATAGGTGTCGCTTTTCTGGCTGTTCACGATCTGAAGGGAGTCGACGGCACTTGTCGCGAGATCCATCATCTGGAGGTCTGCCTCGGGATGCCAGATGGGGAATGTGCCATAATCTGCAATCGTATAGAGCAGGAAACGGCCATCAGGACTGATGCGGGGATGACAGACGGATGATCTGATCGTGGAAAGTGTATCCACCTGAGTGCCGATGGTGCCTGCCGCCTCGTCGAAGGGAATGCGCACGAGGCGATATTGCAGGGACTTGATGTCTGTCGGCAAGCTGACGCTGTCGGCAGCGCAGTAATAGATGTACTTGCCGTCAGGCGAGAAGGTGGGGAAGGTCTCGAACTTCAGGCTGTCGCTCAGCAGGGGCGAGGAGATGATCCTCTGATGCTCCATATCGGCCACGAAGACATTCGAGGTGGCATCGTAGACCTCCAGGCGCTTGCTGGGGTCGCTGTGGAAGGCAGGTATAATCTTCTGGGTAGAGTAGGTGATATAGCGCCCGCTGGGGCTGAATCCGAAATAGACGCTACCGGGAATGTTCAGCTTGCTTAATTCGCCGTTACGATTCAGGATTGCTCCGCCACCGGGGCCTCTGACGTACATCATCGAGAGTTCGGGATTCTGGCTTGCGTAGGTGTGGCAGTTCATGCAGCGATTCTCCAGCTGCTCATAGTGCCCGATGGCATTCACGTCGAAGTTCTCTATGCAGCGCTGCTGTATCTGTATGTTGTTCCAGATCTCATAGTCGGGTTCGATGAGGCGATAGGTGAGATAAGGGTCGATCTTGTCGCTCACCACGTGCCAGTGGAAGGGCTTGTACTGTATCCATCTGCCACGGACGCGTGCCGTGACAGTGACTTCAAGCTCTTTGTCGGCCGCCTGTTGCATCAGCTCTTTCCAATCGTCGATGTCGAATACGGCTTCGTTGCCGCTGGCATTTAGTGTCAGTTCTCCAGCCTTCACCTCGATAGCCTCGCAGTCTTCACGAATCAGGAAGTTCAGCGGTGCAATGTTCTCAGGGATGGTCACGTCGCAGTAGTCTGGATAGATAGGGGGCAGTGCGTCCTGCGTCGCGACATCCGTTGGTGTCGGGGTACAGGAAGTGAAAAGTGAAAGGTGAAAGGTGAAAAGTATTCCCATCACTATCCCATTCATGATCCCTCTCAAACTGATGCTTTTTCTAATCATAACTATTCACTATTCACTATTCACTATTCACTATTTAACTTCCGGGGTCTTCATCTTATCGAAGTAATACCAGTAGGTACCCTTGAAGCGTGGATGGCCTCGCTGCTGGTTATATTGCTGGAACATCTGGAAAACGTCAGCGCGCTGGATGTATTTCTCCCAGTCCTCCTGTGGGGCATCCGAGCCTGCGAGCCAGATGCAAAGTGCCTGCTGATAGAGCGTTTTCAGTCGGGGGCTGCCTGTATCGATACAATAGCGGTCGTAGTCGCGCTTGAAGTTGCTGATGTCTTTCAGCAACAGGTCGCTGCAGAGAATATAGTCGAGTGCAACGATATTGCCAGGGTTCGCATCGAGCAGCTGCATCATCAGGAAGTGGGCGTTGTCGGTAATGGTGATGGTGTCGCGGTGGTTTACCATCTGCATCTTCTCACGGTAGATCTGCTTTCCATGCTGGCGTACGTTCATGGCCCATTTGTCGTAGACGAGCGTCTTGTCGAGTATGCGCAGGTATTTCTCGGCAGCGAGCGAATCGCCGCTGACATAGTTGCACTCAGCCAGGCGACGTATCATGCGGACATTCCTGTTGTTGTGCGAGAAGACATTTGTCATCATGGCAGCTCGCTCTGTAAAGGTCATATCGCCCAAGACCCAATAGAGCTCGTTCATATTGCGGATGGTGAGCATGGGCGTCTCGGGGCCGATTCTATAGAATGTGCCCAGGACGTTTTGCGTGAACTTCATCAGATGGTCGGGCAGTTCTCCCCTTTGCGCTTGCACAAGGTTGTAGAAGAAGAGCATCTGATCCGTCCATTCGGTGGCGTTCTCCACTTCCTGGATGACTTTGTCGTGATTGCCGAAGTAATACTCGCAGTCGATGGCGAAATCTTTCTCCAGTATGAAATCGGGTTTCTGGATGTGCTTGATTTTTGGCGCGCCGAAAAGCAGCCAGGTAGGAAGCAGGCCACAGCAGAGAATGACAGCCCGAAGCTTCCAGCCTTTCATCATGGAAACTATCCAGAGCAGCAAAATCCATCCTAAGATTGAGATGGTGGATGACAGGCGGTAGCTGGTGCTGAAATGACAGACGGCCAGAAAGAGCATGACCGCCAATGCCAGCAAGAGGGCTACGGGGCGGCTTACCTTGAAGTTTCTCAGCGATATATATAATAAGGTGCTCGTGAGAAACAGAACGAGTGAGAGAATCGTGGAACCAGCGAACAGATAATAGTAGAACTGCGTCAGGAAGTCGCCAATGAGCAATGCCAGTCCTCCAGGCTTCTCGAAATAGGTGGAGAGATAGTCGGATGACCAAAGAAACAACTGGTTCTGCTCCTGAAAGAAGAAATGATAAGGATAGCAGAACTGGAAGAAGCACCAGACGGCAATAGTGACCATGAGGATGACGGCTCCCCATGCTCCTGCGGCGCTGCGCTCTGGCGCCTGGCTCCGTCGAGAAATACTGCCTAATCTGAATGGAAACATGAACGATTGTGACTTTTTGGGTGCAAAAATACAAATTTAAGAAAGCGACCGGAAATAGAGGCGGCATACGAACGTTATGAGTCCACTCATGGAGAACTATGAACTGTGGGTCTGAATTATTCGCTCCAGTTCATCGAGTTCCTCTTCCGTCGTGGCCCAGCTGGTGACAAAGCGACAGATGGTGTGATGCCTGTCTGTCTGTCCAAAGTGTGAGAATTCCACCTCGCGCGCAAGTTTCTCTGCCTGTTCATTATCGAGGAGCACGAATTGCTGGTTGGTAGGAGAATCCACATAGAATTCATATCCTTTGCGGATAAAGATGTCTTTCATCCGCATGGCCATCTTGATGGCGTGCTCGGAGAGCTTGAAATAGAGATTGTCTGTGAACAGCGCTTCGAACTGCAGTCCTATCAGGGCGCCTTTGGCAATAACGGCTCCATGTTGCTTCTGGATGGAAAAGAAGTGCTTGTGGGCATTCTGATGAGTGAAGACCACAGCCTCGCCACAGAGCGCCCCAATCTTCGTGCCGCCAATGTAGAACACGTCGCAGTGGCGGGCGAGGTAGGGGAGGGTGACGTCGCTTCCCTCAGCCATCAGGCCATAGCCCAGGCGTGCGCCATCGATATAGAGCGGTATCTCGTAACGCTGGCAAGTCTGGTAGATGTTATCGAGCTCCTTGGCGGAGTAAAGCGTGCCAAACTCGGTGGGGAAGGTGATATACACAAGTCCTGGATGCACGGCATGATCCTTGTTACCGTCGTGCATATAGTCGTCGAGATACTTGTCGAGCACCTTGGCCTCCATCTTTCCCGCTGTGTCAGGAAGGGTGATGATCTTATGCTCCGTAAACTCCACGGCACCAGCTTCGTGAACGTTGATATGGCCCGTTCCTACGCAGATGACGCCCTCATACTGGTAGAGCATCGAGTCGATGGTCGTGGCATTAGTCTGTGTTCCTCCTGTCAGGAAGAAAATCTGGGCATCGGGCAATCCGCAGGCCTCGCGGATCCGCTCTTTAGCACGCTCGGAGAACTCGTCGAAGCCATAGGGGGTGGGCTTGGCACTATTGTATTTTACCAGATTGTCGATCACCTGCTGGCAAGCGCCGTTATTATAGTCGCATTCGAATGAAATCATGTCTAAAGTGCTTCAAGCATTCGTTTAATAACTACCGAACAACTGATCTCGCGATTGGCTGCTTCTGGAATAACGAGACTATTGGGCGATTCGATCACATCGTCGGTAACAATCAGATTACGACGCACGGGCAGACAGTGGAGGAACTTTCCGTTGTTGGTCCATGACATGTGTTCGGTATCTACCGTCCACGACATATCCTTCGAGGTGATCTTGCCATAGTCGGCAGGGTTCGTCACACCAGGATTACTCCAGTTCTTGGCGTAGATGAAGTCAGCGCCTTCGAAAGCTTTCTTCTGATCGTATTCCACACGGGCATTGCCAATGAACTTCGGGTCGAGTTCATAGCCTTCGGGATGGGTGATGACCAGATCGACATTGGCAGCGTTCATCCACTGGGCAAACGAATTAGGTACTGCCTGTGGCAAAGCGCGACAATGGGGCGCCCAAGTCAGAACCACTTTCGGGCGTTCTACCGTCTTGTGCTCCTCGATGGTGATGAGGTCTGCAAAAGCCTGCAGGGGATGTACGGTGGCTGTCTCCATAGCGAAGACAGGGCGTCCGCTGTATTTGATAAACTGATTCAGTACGGTTTCTGCGTAGTCGTACTCTCTGTCGGTAAGTCCTGCGAAGCTGCGCACACCAATCAGGTCGCAGTAGCAGCCCATGACCGGAATGGCCTCCAGCAGGTGTTCGCTCTTATCGCCATCCATCACGACACCACGCTCAGTCTCCAGCTTCCAGGCACCAGCATTCACATCGAGCACAATGACGTTCATGCCCAGGTTCATAGCTGCCTTCTGCGTGGATAGACGGGTACGCAGACTGTTATTGAAGAAGATCATCATGAGGGTCTTGTTCTTGCCCAGATGCTGATACTTAAAACGCTCTTTCTTAATCTCAAATGCTTCGGCCATCGCCTTCTCCAACGGGCCGATATCCTGTACGTTAATAAAACTTTTCATATCTTTTTTACCTTTTTACTTTTTTACCTTTTTACCTTTTAAGGACGTGTTTGTCCTTCGCCCTCGATGAGCCACTTGTAGGTACATATTTCCTCCAAAGCCATCGGACCGCGAGGACCGAGTTTCTGGGTGCTGATACCAATTTCTGCACCAAGTCCGAACTGTGCACCATCGGTGAATGATGTTGGTGCATTCCAATATACACAGGCAGCATCTACATGAGCCTGGAACTGGCGGGCTGTTACTTCGTTCTTTGTTATGATGGCCTCACTGTGGCCAGAGCCGTTTTCATCGATATGGTCGAGTGCTTCATCGAGTGAGGCAACGGTCTTGATGGCAAGTTTATAATCCATAAACTCCGTGCCGAAGCTCTCCTCGGTGGCATGCTCCAAGAGCGGATATTTTCCGTCGAGGGCGGCATAAGCCTTCTCGTCAGCGTAGATGATGACACTTTTCTCGGCCATAGGCGATACCAGGTCGTAGAGATCTCCCAGACGGTCTTGGTGGACAAGCAAGCAGTCGAGCGCATTGCAGACAGAGACTCTGCGGGTCTTGGCATTGTTGATGATGGCCTTGCCCATCTCGAGATCACCGTCCTTGTCGAAATACGTGTTCACCACACCTGCACCCGTCTCAATGACGGGGATACGAGCCGTGTCGCGCACGAAGTCGATGAGCTTACGGCCTCCTCGTGGGATGCAGAGGTCTACATAGCCCACCGCATTCAGCATCTCTCCTGTTGCCTCGTGCGTAGCGGGCAGCAGTGCTACGACATCCTTCGACACACCATACTTCTCGAGTATCTCATGTATCAGAGCCACTTCCTCGCGATTGCTGCAATCAGCATCCTTACCGCCTTTCAGCACACAGGCGTTGCCACTCTTGAAACAGAGCGAGAAGACGTCGAACGTCACGTTAGGGCGTGCCTCATAAATCATGCCGATGACACCAAAAGGCACACTCACGCGACAAAGGCGCAGACCGTTGGGAAGCGTCTTCTGCTTGGTGATATGTCCCAGGGGTGAGGGCAGTGTGGCTACGTTGCGCATGTCTGCAGCGATGCCTTTCAGACGGCTCTCTGTCAGTTGCAGACGGTCGTACAGCGGATTCTCTTTTGACATCTTGGCCAGATCCTGCGCATTGGCCTCAAGGATTCTCTCCTGACTATTGATGATGGCATCGGCAACGGCATTCAGGATGTCGTTGCGCTGAGCGTCGCTCAGCAGGGCCAGACTCTTGCTGGCGCGCTTTACTTTCTCAAATGTATCTTTCAGTTGCATATTATTCAGTCTTTGGGATAAACTCTGTGTGGGGCGTGGCTTCGAGGTTCTCGATGAGGTCGGGGAGGATATTCTCACGCTCGCCATTGGCGATAATCACACGGATACCTGCCTGCGACACCTTGCTCGCTGTGGTGTACTTGGAGTGCATGCCGCCACGCCCGAAGGCACTCTTCTCTGGCTGGATATATTCGCTGAGATCGCGCCCGGGGGCTACTTCCCAGATCAGTTCCGCTTGAGGATCGTCGGGGTGGGTGGTGTAGATGCCGTCGATATTCGAAAGCAGGATCAGGGTGTCTGCCTGCATCATCTGTGCGATGAGACCTGAGAGCTCGTCATTATCCGTAAACATCAGCTCTGTCACTGAGACGGTGTCATTCTCATTCACGATAGGCAGCACGTTGTTCTCCAGCATCACCGTCATACAGGCGCGCTGGTTGCGATACTGCTCCCCTGGCTCGAAGTTCTCCTTCATGGTGAGCACTTGGCCTACATGAATATTGAACTCGCGGAACAGGTCGTAATAAAGTCCAACGAGCTTTACCTGACCAACGGCAGAGAACAACTGGCGCTGCTCCACGGAGTCGAGCGAGTGGTCTACTTTCAGCTCTCCACGCCCAGAGGCCATGGCGCCTGATGATACGAGGATGACCTCGATATCCTTTTTCCTGAGCCAGGCAATCTGATCAACGAGTGCCGACATCCGCGTTACATCGAGTTTGCCGTCGCTGCGCGTCAGGACGTTTGAGCCTACCTTAATAACAATCCTTTTCACTTTTACTCTTCGCTTAATTCAGTGTAACATCTTTGATATGATCTATCTCAGGTGTCGAGCCAATGGTGCCGACGATGCTGATGACGTCGAAGCGCACGGGTGATTTGACGTGGTGCGACTTCACGTAGTGGTTGATGGCAGACAGCAGACTGAGGCGCTTCTTATAGTCGATGGCTTCCTCAGGGCTACCGAAGAGCCTATTGCGACGAGTCTTCACCTCGATGATCACGAGGGAGCCCCCGTCTTTGGCTATAATGTCGAGGTCGTGGTGTCCTGACTTCCAGTCGCGTTCCAGAATCTCATAGCCTTGTTTCTCTACAAACTCAGCTGCGAGCTCCTCGCCCCACTTCCCCAGTTCATTATGCGCTGCCACAACTCTTAACTCTTAATTCTTAACTCTTAACTCCTCACTTCTCCGCATCTTTCTTGCGAATCTCCACACGGCGGATCTTGCCGCTGATGGTCTTCGGCAGTTCGTCGACAAACTCGATGATACGTGGATACTTATAGGGCGCAGTCACCTTCTTCACATGCTGCTGCAGTTCCTTGACGAGGTCATCGCCTGCCTTGTCTTTCCACTCCTTGCCGAGAACGATGGTAGCCTTTACCACCATACCACGGATATCGTCGGGCACACCAGTAATGGCACACTCTACGACGGCGGGGTGCGTCATCAGGGCACTCTCAACCTCAAACGGACCAATACGATAACCACTCGACTTGATCACGTCGTCAATACGCCCCTCAAACCAGTAGTAGCCATCCTCGTCGCGCCAGGCCATATCACCAGTGTGGTAGAGTCCGTCGTGCCAAGCCTCGCGTGTCAGCTCTGGGTCGCGATAGTATTCCTTGAAGAGTCCGATGGGCTTGCGGTCGCCTACGCGAACCACAATCTCACCTTTCTCACCATCCTCGCAGGGAGTGCCGTCGGCACGTACCAAGTCGATGTCATACTGTGCATTGGGGATACCCATGCTGCCTGGTTTGGGCTCCATCCAGGGGAATGTACCAAGGGTCATCGTGGTCTCTGTCTGTCCGAAGCCCTCCATCATCTTGATGCCGGTCTTCTCGTAGAACTTCTCGAAGACAGCGGGATTCAGAGCCTCACCAGCCGTACAGCAGTACTCAAGACTCGAAAGGTCATATTTCGACAGATCTTCACGGATCATGAAGCGGTAGATGGTGGGAGGAGCACAAAAGCTCGTCACCTTGTATTTCTCAATCTGGCGCAACAGGGTGTCTGCATTAAACTTCTCATGGTCGAACACAAAGACTGTGGCACCAGCAAACCACTGGCCATAGAACTTACCCCATACAGCCTTGCCCCAACCGGTATCAGCTACCGTCAGATGGAGCGACCCCTCATGGAGGTTATGCCAGAACACACCTGTAGACAAATGGCCCATTGCATAGAGATAGTCGTGAGCTACCATCTTGGGCTCACCGCTCGTGCCACTGGTGAAATACATGATCATCGTGTCGTTGTTGTCGTTCACGAAGGCAGGACGCACAAACTTTGGCGCATTCTTCCACTCACTCTGCCAGTCATGGAACCCTTCGGGGATGGGCTTGCCGTGATCCGTGATGGTGATATACTGCTTCACGGTGGGACTTTCAGACATGGCAGCCTGGATCTGACTGACTACGTATGCATCGTCCACACAGATGATGGCTTTTACAGAAGCACGGGTGTTGCGATAGATAATGTCTTTCTTCGTCAACATGTGGGTGGCAGGAATCACGATGGCACCAATCTTGCAGAGGGCAAGCATCACTACCCACCACTCATAGCGGCGCTTCAGGATCAGCATCACGGGGTCGTTCTTGCCGATGCCGAGTGACTGCAGGTAGCTGGCTGCCTGGTCGCTTTGCTCTTTCAACTCTCCGTATGTAGTACGGATTTCTTCTCCCTGATCGTTTGTCCAAAGGAGGGCGAGCTTCTCAGGTGCCTCCTCAGCCCACGCATCCATCACATCGTAGGCGAAGTTGAAGTTCTCGGGAATGATGAACTCCAGGTTCTTGTTGTAATCTTCAACAGACGTGAACTTGGTCTGCTTCAAAAATCTCTCTATCATAGTTAAGTCTTATTCTACTGTAAATGCTAAGAATTTCACGGGTTTGTCGCCAACAGCCAACATGCCGTGGGGCTTGGTGGAATCGAAATAGATGGAGTCGCCCTCTTCGAGGATGATGGTCTTGCCTCCAATGAAGAGCTCCATCTTACCCTCAAGCACAAGATTGAACTCTTGTCCAGGATGGGTGTTCTTGTAGATCGTATGAGCATCAGGCTTGGGCTCTACGGTCACAATAAACACATTGGCCTTGTGGTTGACGAATCCGCCTACCAGCGACTGGTACTTGTAAGCCTTGGTGCGCTCAATACTCATGCCTTGCCCCTTACGCGTCACATAGTAAGATCTCATGTGGGGGGCTTCAGCAAAGATCAGCTCTTCTGTTGATACACCGTATTTGCTGGCAATCTTCATCAGGTTCGAGATGGTGATGTCCATTTCGCCAGCCTCAATCTTTTCATACTTCTCCGATGAGATGCCGATGGTTTCTGCCATCTCGCTCACTGGAATGTCGAGCACGTCGCGCAATCCGCGCAGACGCTCGCCTATTTGCTTCAGTTGTTCGTCCATATTATATTAACTTTTCATTTCTCACTCTTCACTTTTCACTTTATCTCAGGTCCTTAAGCGGATAGCTCTTGTATTTCTCCTTGGGGAAGGCGAACACATCGTCGCTCAGACCGCCAGCCTTGAAATTAGAGAACGTGATGGTACACCAGAAGATGCTCACCTTGATGCGCAGCCGCTTGGGATAGTAGGTGCCAGGCTCGAGCAGGGCGATGATCTTCTTCATCTTCACCTTCGTCTTGGGCTTAGCCAGCAGCGTCACCTTCAGTCCCTCTTGGTCTTGAGCGATGTGGTATTCGTAACTGTCGGCGTCAAACTTAAACATCTGCAGCTTCTCGTCAGCCTTGTTCACCTTTGGATCGTGTACCTCCACGTAGCCTTTCTTTTCCCTGACGATGTATTTGGTCGTGCCGTCGTTCCACATCTTTGAATTCTTGTACTCCGACCTGGCTTTGTCGCCTTTGTTCCACGACGTTCCTTCTTCCTTATAGAGGTGCAGGATGTCGATCTTATAATGGAACGTGACGCCTTCAGGGCCGAAGAAGTGATTCCAGGCAGTATTAAACACACGCTTAGCCTGACGGGAATTGGGCGTCTCCTCTGCTGATGCAGTCAGAGTATTTAGACATAAGTACATAAGAACAAAAAGAGCGAATCCTTTATGTCCCTTTTGTTCTTCTGTCAAAAAATTGATTATTTGTCTCATGTGTCTCATTTCAGTCCTGCTTTCAGTCCACGGATGACGGCCGAGGTGAAACCAGCATGCTCCATCTCGTTGAGACCCTTGATGGTCACGCCTCCAGGCGTTGTTACCAGGTCGATGGCAGCCTCTGGGTGCAGACCGCTGGCTTCGAGCAGTTCTACAGCTCCTTTCATGGTCTGCATCACGATCTTCTTGGCATCATCAGCCTTGAAGCCCAGCTCCACGCCGCCCTCTGCAGCTGCACGGATATAGCGCATGGCGTAGGCGATACCACACGAGGCGAGCGTGGTACCTGCTGCCAGGTGCTGCTCGTCTGTAATCAGGGTGTCGCCCATCTCATCAAAGATGCCAACCACCGTCTGCGTCTCCTTCTCCGAGGCATTGACGGGTACGATAAACGTCATCGATGCCATCTCGGCAATGGCGATGTTGGGTATTGCCAAGAACAGCGGGGGACAGTTCTCGCCCAGCCATTCCTGAATGCTTGCTGACGATACCCCTGCTGCAATCACAATCAGGATCTGCTTCTGGGGATTGAGCTCTGGCTTGATGTCTTTCAGCACGCGCTCTACGAGCCAGGGTTTCACTACGACGCAGACGATGTCAGCACTGTCTGCTGCCAGTTTGTTGTCAGTCGTCACACAGACGCCCAACTTGTCAAATTTCTCCACCACAGCCTGCGAAGGATCGCTCACCGTGATGTCCTCATTCTTAAATGTATGGCCTTTAATCAGTCCTTCGACTGTGGAGCCTCCCATGGCTCCTGCTCCTATAATCGATATCTTCATAATTTATCACTTTTCACTCCACACTCCTCACTTCTCACTTCTCACTCCTCACTCCTTACTCCTCTTCCGGTTGTACTCTGATCAGTCTCTCAATGAAGTCATCGGCCTCCGCTTTTGTCAGGCACAGAGGTGGCAACAGTCGCAGGATGTCCTGCCCTGCACAGCCCGTAAAGCAGTGCTCATGCTTGATAAGTGGCTTACGTACCATCTTGTGAGGCATATCCAGTTCGATGCCGATCATCAGTCCACGACCACGCACCTCTTTAATATGTGAGCTGCCGATGTTCCTGATGCCTTCCATCAGGTAGTCGCCAATGACGCGCGCATTCTCCACCAGATTCTCCTCTTCGAACACGTCGAGCACAGCCAGCGCAGCAGCACAGGCCAGATGGTTGCCTCCGAAGGTGGTTCCCAGCTGTCCGTAGACAGGCTCAAACTCAGGTGAGATCAGTACGCCGCCCATAGGGAATCCGTTGGCGATGCCCTTGGCCACTGTGATGATGTCAGGCTTGATGCCCAACCACTGGTGAGCGAAGAACTTACCACTTCGTCCGTAGCCACACTGGATCTCGTCGCAGATCAACACAGCACCATAACGCTTGCAGGCGTAGGCCAGACCCTGAGCAAACTCAGGCGTGGCCATCTGGATGCCACCCACACCCTGGATACACTCGAGGATAACGGCAGCCACACCACCCTTGGACAACTCGCGAACCCAGGGTTCGAGATCGTTCAGTGGCAGGAAGCGTACGTGATGATTGTCGTTGATGGGGGCAACAATCTTCGGATTGTGCGTTACCTCCACAGCCAGGCTCGTGCGTCCGTGGAAAGCCTTCTCGCAGCTGAGCACACGTGTATTGCCCGTCTTAAACGAGGCCAGCTTCAGCGCATTCTCATTGGCCTCGGCACCGCTGTTGATGAGGAACAACTGGTAGTCGTCGTAGCCGCAGATCTTGCCTAGACGCTCTGCCAGCTCCACCTGCAGTTTGTTGATCACTGAGTTGGAGTAGAATCCAATCTTCTGCAACTGCTCCGTCACCTTTTCGATATAGTGCGGATGCGAGTGTCCGATGCTGATCACGGCATGTCCGCCATAGAGGTCAAGATACTCCTGACCCTTGTCGTCCCACACCTTACAGCCCTTGCCCTTCACGATATTCACGTCGAAGAGCGGATATACGTCGAATAGTTTCATAATTTTCTCCTTATTATATTTTGGCTGCAAAGTTACTGCAAATATCCGAAAACTCAGCACTTTCGCCCGTCTTTTTGCATAAAAATGTCATCGACAGCCGAAAAACTGAATATCAGGAGCATAATTATGCTCAATGAAAAGGCAATCTATACTGACAAACCCATATTTGACGAAGTGAGTCTTTGGGTGCGCCAGCTAAAAAGATGTCGTGGTAATCTTATAAGACGAATTTTTTCTTTTCTTCTTTTTTCGGAACTGCTTGATTCTTTTTGGGTGCTCGTTTTACTTTTGCTTGAGATACTGGTTTCTCTACTGAAACAGATTCTTGTTGGTTCTTCTTGTCATTATGTGATTTAATATCCAAACTGAATCCATAAGTAATTGTTGGACAGCCATCCTCTGTGACATCAATATTGAAATTTACTTTATCGGACTTCCATCCTGAAAGACGGGCATTATATAACTCTTCCGTTATTTTAGTTATAGAACAAGAAACAGAGTCTTCTGCTTCTATTGAAACATCTTTAAAGAATGCTTGACCACTTGTTGTACTGTTCTTTACTAATACATCCACATCAAGTATTTGATTTGCCATTTGGTGTTTAGATAATTCTACAGTATAATTATTGATGTACCAGGTGTTGAATGAGATCTCTCGTGGAACAAATTTTAAACCATCGTAATTTAATCCTATTGTTGCAAAACATGGTGTTCGTTCAAGACCTATTTTCTCTGGAATAGAGAGAGTACATTCATAGCTTAATACGACAGATTCAACATTGGAGGTTTCCTTGCGTGTATCTGTATTTATTAGACAATTATCATCAAAGCTTGTCAGGCTCATCAGAGGTAATTTCATATACGGAGGACATAAAACCTTTACATTAGTTTTTACCGCCTTATGTTCAAAGCCTATATCAAGATTATCATTAAGCATGTATCTGTAGGAATTCTTTGTGTCGACAGAAACCACACCATATTTTCCATCAGACTTTACTAATGCGTCATTTCCCCAAAGCAATTTTATTTCTTCAAATTGAGCAGGCAGGAAATCATTATCTTTATATGAAAGTCCTAACAAATCTGTATCTTTGAATGAAAGACACTTGAATGGGCTTTTAATTTCTTTGATTATCTCCTTTGGTGGTTCGAATGATTTGAACTCCTGACCATTATATTGGATTCCCGTAAGTCTCATTAGAGAATCAAATGCCAAACTTCCTTGTTTAAGATGTATCGCATATCCCATCTCTGTTTTCACTGGAACTACAGGCCTCTGAGTAACAAATACACGTGACTTTTTATTCTCCGTTCCATCTGTTGATAATGGAGTTATTACACCATTTCTATAATCATACTCAAAAACTCTTTTCTTAATGACTACTATGGATTTTCCGTTACTTGCAGTTGAAATAAAGTCAAGATCATCATCTTCAGACTTATTGAATGATATTGTAATAGGTTTTCCTGTTTCAGCTGACAAACATTTTAAGAGTGTGGCTCCGTCAAATATATGCTTCAATGACTTTGGCTCTTTTACTACTGCGTACCCTTCGACAAAAGGTCTTTCTTCCGAATACGGCCCTATAGCTTTCCCTGTCTTTGCATTTATGAAAAAACAGCCGTCAGAGTTTTTTACAGGAAGATATCCATCAGCAAAAAGACATCCCGCTTGTGGAACATACTCTTTGTTTGCCACGTCAGTTACTTCACCCCTGTCATTGACAAAGGCTACGAACTTGTTCCCCTCATATAGTAATGCTGTATGTGAACTGAAAGCGGATATATTGTCGTACTTCAAAGGTACAACGATTTGTTCTTCAGCGTTTAATATTCCATACTTACCGTTTTGGGAAACGACATATAAACCGTTGCCAATTATTTTTATACTTGTATATTCAGGATGTATAGTCCAGAATGGTATCTGAGCCATCAAACCTAAAACAGGTAAAAGCAATATCACTAATAGAATTTTCCTTGTCATATTTCTTGTTACTTAATTTCCATAAAAAAGGCAGAATTTGATCCTTGTCTATAAAAAAGGTACATTCCATTTTTAACATTATAAACCTTACATATGACATTTTTATTATCTATGGTTTTAGTATAAGGTTCAATAACATTTTTGTAAACCATATCATTATCGAATGCATAATACTCATTCTTGCCAATTTTCATAAGTTCTATTTTTATCAACTTATATTTTGAATAATCAGAATCTTCTTTCATTTGAATTGAAAGTTGACCTGTTCCTTTGTCTATAACTGTATGATTAGCAATATCTTTATTTTCAAGGTAGAATATGAAACGTCCGCCTTTCTGGCGCATTGCAAGAGATGTCGGCTCTATTTCTACTTGATTAAAATAAACCTTACCATCCTTAACACTAAAAGCCTCGACTTCACGATACGCCTCATTTGGAATGCGACGCATCTGCTCGATATCTCTGATATATACTCGTTTACTTATACCGTCTTCTGAACTGATTTCCAAATAGCTAGGGTCTTCATCCCTGCCATAATATTGGAAAATAATGACACCCGTATATTCTTCATCCGTTTTTGTTTTAACAATAGTCTTATATGGTGCCTGTTCTATAAAAGAATAATCTTTTGACATTTTTACCTTTTGCTGTTCCAAAATATCTGAGACATCGATATTTCTCAAACCATCAGAAGTATGTATTTTAATGGTCTTTCCGAATACTTGTTCGACAATCTGCCCTTGATAGATATTTCCAGAACGGGTCTTTATGACGTCATTTAGTCCTGTAAGCAGTTCTGGGTTATTAGCCTCATACCTAATCATCAGCAAATCAGAAATAGAGAAGGGAATAGCCTGTCCGTCGCATATAAAAATAATTTGCTCACCTGGTATTTGTGTTGATATATATCCTGTATACATTTTATTGTCTAATGTATAGAGTTTGTCTTGAGTGTTGGTAGCAAAAGAAATCTCTCCTGTTACTACTAAAAATAAGGTGAATAAAAATAGCTGTTTCATATAGAACATATTTTGATTATTTACAATACAAATGATGGTATAAGATTTGTAACACCAGAAGCGTTACCAGCTGCACTTTTTGCAGAGATTACACATCTGGTTTCTTTTACAATCTTTGTGGTTATTGAAACTACAGCAGTTTTCCCTGGCGCCAATTTAACAGATTTGTTTCCTCCTGTACTCAAGCTAATCGAAATGGACTGTGCTGATCCGCTTCGGTTTGTTACTCGTACGTTAACAACACATTCACCTTTTGAATTAGCAGTGACTTTACCAGGGGCACTGACCGAAATACCTCCAGATGATTTTGTTTCATCTGTAGCTTGCGCGTTTGCATTTGTCTGCCGCCAAACAATCAATCCGTCAACGTCTAATTCATATATCTTTTCTCCATTTGTAACAGGGACAACTCCTTCTACGGCTCTCTGACTTTCCTGACCAGTCATAGCAAAACTTAGACGATCTGTTCCATTGGTGATATATAAAAATTTAGCAGGACAATTACCCCAGTCGGCAGGAATAACACTTTGTACACTAATTTTACCTCCTTTTTCACTGACTTTAACAGAATTTGTTCCACCAAGTTGTTTGATAATTCCATACTTGCCATCTTTCTTCACGATAGCAAAACCAGAAGCAAATCCATAAGCTTCCTGAAATTGACTTGGTATCATCATTACTCCATTTGCCATATATCCCTTTACAGGGCCTTCTGTATATATAGAATACGCGGCATTATATGAGGGAATAAATGGAAGATTCACTTCTTGTTTTTTGTTCTCTTCGGAATAAGCAAAATATTCATCTACCCCAAGTTCTTTATTATTTGGTCCGTCTTCTAAACGATTCCCCTTAGGATCAACATAAAAAGAAGAGCCGTCTTCCATCTGTACTAAGCCTTTGCCATTTTTGAAAGAGGCTGTAAAAGTAGGATTGTTTTTGCCGTCACGGATATTTAATTCTGCTCCTTTATGATTAACATAAGTTGCAGAGCCTACTAGAGCTTTTTTATTAGTTACTGATCTTATTAACCCTTTGAGTCCTTTCTTGGGTTTAAAAACGGATGCAAGTCCTTCGCGGAAGGGGTGAACAGATACGTAAATAAAAGGTATCTCAAGTTTTCCATCAGGATTAATGTATCCACTTTTCCCTTTGTCATTACTTACACCTAGCATATCTTCTGAGAAGAAATGATAGTCGTCAACATAGTATTCTTCAGAAATATCTTTTACATTTCCTGACTTGTCAATAATGGCTTTTAGTCGGAATTTTCCATTCGTATTGGTAAGGGCAAGGGCATATCCATTAGTGATATAGGTAATGGAATCTGCTTCAACAATTTTATTGCCATTAGTGTCAAATATGGCCATAGTACTATAAGTGTTCACCTTATAGTATGATTCACCAAAAGGAGTAATGCTTTGATATATTGGTTTTAGCAACCAACATGCAGTCTGTGCATACCCAATGAGGGGTAAGCACAGCCTAGATACTATGACTAAATATAATAATTTCTTGGACATGTTTATTGTAATTGTACTACATCATTTACATATTCATTGTACAACTGTTTTAGGTATTTTGAATGTACAGCCTTTGTTGAACCGCCGACAACAGAATAACCTCCATAGAGAATTCCTACTACTTGTCCTTTGTCGTTGAAAATAGGTGAACCACTGCTACCTCCTACAGAGCTTGCTTGGATTTCAAAATCAAATCTGCCAGGTTGCTTGCTGCATTTTGTTTCGCGAATGTTTGGCTCGAGTGACTTGGTTTTACTGTCTTGAGCCCAAATCAGACCTGCAGGATAGCCTATCGTGTAAAGCTGATCTTTAAGAGGTTCTAATTGTTCTGTAGAGAAATCTTCTGGGCTAAACAAATTCTTGATATCCTTTGGAGTAGTTTTGTTATTGAGCTGGAGAATTGCGAGATCGATATCCTTATCTTTTGATACAGATAATACGTTGCAACGCTGGAATTCATCAGTATGAGTATAGTAATTACCTGGATATCCCACTGTGATATGATCAATTTTACCAGAGATAGTATACTTTGACTTCGAAATTCTTGATGTAATGTTTAGGACATTATTTACAAAACGATCTTGATTATTACCAGATCTTGCCATTGCATGCTTCAAGACGGTTGATGCGAAAATTGAATTCTGAAGAAATGCGTTTATAGATTCAATGCTTCTTCCTTTAGGAAGATTGTCTTCGATGAAATCACGTATTTGGTCCTCCTGATCTTTTGTTAATTCCTCCCATGGCATTGCTACATGACGGTTTGTTCCCATACGTCCAAGAGAGTCAAGGAAGAATGCTGTCGCTTGTGACTGCAATTGCATATCGTTAAACTGAACCTCACCATCCCATGAGTCCGACATCGGGTTGTCGTCAAATGTAACGATGGGGTGGAAAATAGTCCTTACGTAAACTACCGCAGGGCGATAAATTGTTGG
The DNA here is from genome assembly GCA_900318395.1 of uncultured Prevotella sp. Lineage (GTDB taxonomy): Bacteria > Bacteroidota > Bacteroidia > Bacteroidales > Bacteroidaceae > Prevotella. The sequence continues at coordinate 16,473 of ONKL01000003.1, read as the reverse complement.
GTCAATGGTTTTTTTACCACCTTTTGGCCATAGCATATAAATTCCAAAGATAACTAATGCCGCTGCCAACAAACCAATTGCGGTTGTAAGGATCTTTTTCATGCCATTTTTGGGGAACAGGGGTAATATTTGATCAGTGACATCTTCTGCACCACAAACAATATTATCTCCTTTCTTGATACGTTCGTCCTTGTTGGGAGCTATTTTTACACCATTAACCATTGTACCATTTCGACTTCCATTATCACGGATGTACATCTTTCCATCCTTGCCTACTCGTACTGATGCATGATAACGGCTGACAGTCTGGCTGTTTATTATAATATCGTTACGATAATTTGAACCGATATTAAAAACGGCTTTGTAGTTAGCTAGTTTTTCTGCAGCTGGGATTCGTGCCCATACCAGCGGAGTGTCAGCAAAAGTGATCATGTCACCACGTTGTACGGTAACCTCTTTCCCAGGTTCCAGTTTTTTATTACCAACTGTAGTGCCATTCCTACTGTTCTTGTCCTCCAGTATAATCTGACCGTCGTCTAAAATAGTCATTTCTGCGTGCAAGGAACTTACATACTCACTGTCTAATTTTAGGTCGCAAGATTGCGAATTTCCAATTCTGATTAGTTTCATAATATATATGTTTTATTGTTTTACATTATCACTGTTTTATTATTATTTTGGTTATTATCACCTTCCTTAGTCTTGACCTTTGACGGTTGAACTGCTCCGTTCCCTTTTTTCTTTGAGTTTGTATCTTTCTTTGCAGGGGGATTGGGGAAAAGTTGCTGTACTGTCTTTCCGTTTATATCCTTCTGCTCTTCTTTCTTTTCTCTTATATTTTCTTTTGCTTCCCTTTCACGGCTTTCTTCTGCAACGCCAGACTTCTTATCAGAATCGATGGCTGGCGCTTCTGAGGAGTTCGCAGAAGGCGACTGAGCAGATGTTTCCTCAATAAAAGTGGGGGCTGCAGAGTTATCCTCATCGCTGATACAGCTTCTTATAAGTAAAACTAAAAGGATTACTGCCAGTAGGCCAATAATTGTAGATAAAGCGATTTTGATGAATCTGGAATTATCTGGTACCAGCGACCAATCGAGTTTAAATGGGCTATCCTGATCGGCAAATTTAACAACATCTTTTCGTGTAACAGGGAAAGGAACATTTGGACGTAGTTTTATGCCGTTGACATACGTACCGTTTCTTCCCATATCAACAATTTCCATCTTTCCAAATGTGGAAATCTTTAGAATAGCATGACGACGACTGATCAACTCGTTGTCGATGATGATATTGGCACCGTCGCCTCGTCCAATCGTTATAGTCTTCATAAGCAGATGTTATTATATTTATTTAATTGCATTTAATTTTTTTATAAGTATATCATAATGTCCTATTGCATTGGGAGAATTGCTCGTTGATATAGGAGCACTCAGCTTATCTTTTATATCTTCATATACTGTTTTGTTCTTCGTATCTTTGGCTGAAAGAAGGCTTAGGTTCGATACCATTCTTTTTATGATAACTTTTCGCGCATCTTTCTTTTTCGTATTTTTAGCTGTATTTAAATCATCCAAAATTTTTTTTCGAAGAGCAGCAATCTCATTAGCAGTTTTCTGTGCCTGCTGGGCGGCAGCTTTGGCTTTCTCTGAAGCTTTTGTCGCTTCCTTGACCTTTTCCTCTGCTTCAGCCTGAGCGCGTTCTGCGGCTTTGTTCTTTTCCACTGCGACTTCAAGTTGTGCGTCAGCAGTTTCTCGTTTTGACTTTGCTACTTCTGTGTTCAACTTGTTCACTTCTGTCTGAAGGTCTTCTATCTGCTTTTTTTTGGCAGACAATTCTTTTGTGAGAACTTCAACCTTCTGCTCAGCCATATTTGGAGCCGATAATTTTTTTGCTAATATTATATTTGCAACAATACTTAGCAGACAAACGACTGCCATGATAGCTAATAATCTGATAGTCTTCTTGCTCATTTTTACTTTTAGTTTAGAGTCTTTTTTCATTTCAAGCATGACGATGGTCATATTATCATGCGTATTTCCGCTTTCCCTGCCTATACCTTCAATGGTTTCTACGGTATTGGCAACGGCCTTTGATAGAACTGACGGCTTTGCTGTGAGACGAATAAGCTCCTTCTCGGGTACCATTCCCCATATACCATCAGAACAGAGAAGGAACTTATCTCCTGCCTCGTAAGCATGTTCACTTACCTCTGCCAAATCCTTCAAATTACCACCCAGAGCTTTGGTAATAATGTTCGATTGAGATGATAATCTAGCCTGCTCTTCAGTAAGGACTCCATTACGAACCATTTCAGCGACCATTGAGTGGTCGGAAGTACGGAAGATTTTATGTCCGTAACGGAATTGATATGCTCGACTGTCTCCGACATGAGCGATAATGGCTGAATAGTCATTAATGAGCATAGCAACTACAGTTGTTCCCATACCTCTTAACCTTGGATTCTCATCACCCAAACTTAATATAGATTGATGGGCATACTCTATGGCTTCTTTTAAGACCTCCTTCCGATTCATGTCCTCGTGGGGGGCATTGAGGTATTCGTATATCTTCCTTACTGCCGTGTCAGACGCCAAGCTGCCGGAAGGTCCTCCGCCCATTCCGTCACATACAAGAGCAAGAAATCCGAGTGGTGTGTCAACGACGGCACATTGATCCTGATTCTCGTCTCTTCCTCCCTGTCTGGATTCCCAGAAACCTGTTATCGGCAATGATGTATTAATTGGTTTCATTTTCTATAGGAGAAATAATATCAATAATATGATAGCTAAAGCTCCAAGGAGCCCTATAATCCAATATAACAATGTGTTGGATGAAGGCTCAGGTGCAGCTAATGCTTCCTTTAGCGCCATTTTCATCTGACCTGCATTCTGAAATCTATCTGAGGGATAAATAGCAGTTGCCTTGCGTATAACTTGATATACAGCTTCCGACATCATCGGCTTTTTCTCAAGCACCAATTCGCGATGCAACTCCCTCGCTTCCAATACTGTAGATGCGTTAAAGGGATTGTGCATAGTTATCAGTTCATAGAGTGTGACCCCTGCCTCGTAAATGTCTGTAGCGGCAGTCAATTGGGGCCTCTTCTCAGAATCGGAGAACTGTTCTGGAGCAGCGTATTTTGGAGTGCCCATCATGCCAGAGGTCGCTGTATTCACAGTGTCACTAATATTAGCTATGCCTAAGTCCATAAGCCTGACATTTTTACCCTGTTCCATCATAATGTTCGAGGGTTTGATGTCCATGTGAATGATACCCTTCTGATGAATGTATGACAAGGCGTCTAGCACAGGGAGAAATAGTTCGCAAATTCTTTTCTCCACATTTGGGAGAGCTCGTACGTGGGTGTTTATGAATTGGTCTATATTCTCTCCATTGACATAGTTACTTACAATAAAGATGGGTCCCCTGTCAGGGGCTATTTCACAGCATCCGAGCATCTCCACCAGATTTGGATGACGGAACATCAGGTCAGCCTCTTGATGAGCTCTGTAACGTATTTCAGGGTTGTTCGCATAGCGATCCATTACGCGTTTTATAGCCACAGGTTCACCAGAGTTACAGTCATATCCCTTATAAACTGTACCCATTGCACCTGAACCCAATAACGATCTTTCGTTATACTTAAACCATCTCTGTCCGATGTTCAGGTATATGGTATCACCTTTTTGCGTAACCTTTCCCGCCATACAGTTCTATTGCAATAGTTGAGAAACTTGTTCTATGCGCGTATTAAATAATGATATGTAGTCATTGTCATTATTGTTCTGGGCATAAGCCAGACCATCCTTATACATCTTGAGAGCTTTGTTAGGAGCAGGCGTCGAAGGAGATCCTGTACGTATCTCTCCTGCCACGTAGTCTGTGGCAAGTTCGAAGAGCGCCTGATAACATTGGGGATCAGCATTAACAGCCATCTCTGCCAACTCGTGAGCACGTCTGGCGTTACGTTGAACTTTATCTGCCGTCAACCGTCTTAGCATTTTTACACGTTCAGGGGCGATAGTCGCGTCTTCTGGTTGTGTAATGGCAGCCATTAAAGCCAGCACAGGGGCTGAGTGCTTATAGCTACTATATTTGTCAATAATTTCTCGTAATTGCATAAGCCCCGATTCCATGCTAGCACTGTCTTCAAGTGCCTTCAATGCTTTGTCAGCCAACATATTAATTGGTGTCATTTTTGCTCCAGATTCAGGGTCTATAATAATGTTTGTTTCTGGAGAGTCAATGACCTGCCCATTACGTACTTGGAATAGGCTGTCTTTACGAGCCTTTGCAAGCTCTTCTTCAGAAGGTCCGCTGTTCACGGAGAAGAAAATGCCTCCAATGACAGCAAGAAGTACAACTACTGAAGCTGCAATTATGCCGATTCTCTTTTTTGAACCACCAATATCAGGGAATGAGTCAAATGATGTGGTTGAAGGCTGTGCATCTTGTTTGGAGAGGTGCTCGAGATCTACACGCATTTCCGATGCCGACTGGTATCTGTCTGCCTGTTTCTTTGCCGTAGCTTTTTCAATAATGCGGCGGATCGCCTTATAGGGCACATTCTTTAAGGGCAATTTTTCATTAATCTGCTTCTTGATAAGCTCTGCCATAGTGCCTTCAAAGGGCAAACTGCCCACGATAAACTGATAAAGCATAATACCCACAGCGTAGATGTCTGTTGACTTGTCTTGGCTGCGCACATCACCAAGTACCAATTCTGGGGCTGCGTAGGCGGCCTTTCCTACGAACTGTCCAGTACTGGTAAGCTGTTGGTCTTGAGTATTCAATGAGTTCAGCTGTTTGGCTATTCCGAAGTCGATGATCTTCACCTTTTTATCATGTGTAATCATGATATTGCTTGGATCAAGATCTCTATGAATATATCCCTTATCATGAAGCGCCATCAGTCCAGATAAGATATTTTTCACAATGAACACTGCGAAACTGAACTTGTCATTTTGGTATTGCTGAAATAATTCCTGGGCAAATTCTATCTCGTTTCCGTATTTGTCGGTTGTTTTACCATTAAGTAAGTCGAAGAGCATGACACCCTGTAACAACTCACTAACCACATGGTATCTTTTCGTGCCATTGCCATCAACCACTTCAATGAATCCAAACATCTCCACAAGATTTTCATTATGGATCTGTATAGAAGCCTCACGTTTTGCACGTTCAATGGCATGCACGGGAAGATCTTCAAACAGGAACTTAATAGCCACATCCTGCCTGACACCATTTTTTTCATTGACCATCACCCCCCGAAGTACTTGGCCCATTCCCCCCTCACCAAGAGAAGGTAGCTTAGGGTCTACTTCATAGTGGATATTTCGGTTCTTTTCTTCCTCTCCTTGGATAAAAATCAAAGACATTATTACATAAATTTAGTACCACCAGGTTTGTTTGGCTGACCACCATTGAGATCAACAGTACCTGTATCAACGTTTCTATTGTCAGAGTTGTATGGATTAAAACGCCCTTGGGTATCATCACCTCCAGAAATGTCGCTAAAGAATGTGTCATCTTCCTCAATTGCGGCGAAGTCTTCAGCTACTGACAAGCCATAGTCTTCGGCATCAATTAGAATAAGTAACAACTTGTAACTTGTGCCTATGGTGATAATGTCGTGCAACTTACACGTATGGTTGTCATAATCAAGCTCCTCTTCGTTAAGATACATTCCATTTTTTGATCCCACATCGCGTATGCTGGCAATCAGTTTCTTTGTTGACTTCATTTGCTTGATACTTATTGTGGCATGATGCTCCGAAACAGAGCGTTCCTTTAGCACGATGTCACAATCCGAAGATCGGCCGATTGTGTTTGTTCCCAAATGGAGTGGCCAGTATTCACCAATTCCCTTACGCGAAATAGAATACAAGAAGCCAACTACTGGAGAATTGTCCTTTTGATCAAACTTATTTTCAACTACACCAGGAGCATTGTCATGCATACCAGGTACATACGTTTCGTTTGCGTTAGAAGCAAACGACCTGCCGGTAGGTCGAGCATAAGGATTATTACCCCTATTGCCTCCCTTAACAAAAGTATCATCTTGTTTCATGCCGTAATATTGTTTATAGATTATTTAAATAATTAGCAAATATTTAATACATGGTGCAAAAATACGATATATTTTTTATTTGACCAAATAATATCAGAGAAAAATTACTTGCTTCCACTTTTTAGGTATTGTTTAATGACGCTATCTTGCACTTTCTCCAAATATGCAATAACACGCCACATAGACACTTTCATGTTGTTTTCTTTCAATTCTATTATTTCATATTCAAAAGAAGAACCTGCTTGCCCACCGTCTTTTTTGTGGAGTATAAACTTATCTTCTGAAGTGGTCCACGTGCCTCTTGTTACAAATGGTATGCCATCTTCCTCCTCAACATGGATGTAGGTACCATCATTCTTTAATTGCAGGTAGTCTAATCCTACTGTACTTACAGATTCTCCCCAACCTTCAATTCGTGTTGCCTTCCATGTACCAATGAGGGGGTTGTCTGCAATAATAGGAGTGCCGTTTTCATTAACCTCAACAACTTCTACAAACTCATCCCAACCCTCTGCAGAACGATAACGGGTCTTAGTACCCTTTGGGACGTATAGTTTCGCATTTCTTGATAATCCCTGAAAACTATTTTTATGAGCTTTGGGCGGATAAGGCGTTCTGATGGTTACGCTTTCCAACTGTGCCATATTTGCAAATGCTTTTTCGCCGATTGAATCTAGATCATTTGGTAATATGATCTTTTTCAAAGATGTCATGCCTTCATTCCTTGGAATTCCTGTGAAATTGTGCTTTTTCGATGTACCCCAATAGTAAAAAGCTCCTGTTGGTATCTTGTTCGCATAAAATGTGTCGTAAGTACCTTCATTGGTGCCATCCTCTCCGGTATAGGCATCAATTACCACATCTTTTAGGTCAAGGACCTGAATTCTGCTACAACACCATTTTATGTATTCGAAGTCCCTAGCGTCAATACGTCCAGAGAGTTTCAGCTCTAGCACATTTTTAGCTTTTGCTTCAAATAAAACGGTTGAGAGCATGCCTGCCTTGGATAGATATGCTGCGAACATGTCTGTATTAGAATCGTCGGAATATTCGATAGATTCAATTTCATTCATTCCAATCTCTTGTCTTGTGCCATTCTTATATATAATGGTCATTGTTTGTGATGATGAGTTAAGAAGTATTTCTTTATCATTATCAACCATATTCATGCTTTTCCTTTTTAATTCAGCATCCAGCGAAGTCCTTTTGCTACCCGACATCAGAGATGTCGCTTCCTGTGCCTTAAGTTGCAATGAAAATGCCATCGATGTCAAAAGCACTATTAATAAACTATTTTTCTTCATTTTAATTCGTTTAAGTGATTATTTTCTGCAAAATTAGATATTATTTTTGTAATATCCAAATTTTATGTCAGGAAATCTTTAAGGACGAACAATCTGGCTGCCAATCGTTCTTGCGACCCTTCGGTAGCAAACGGCAAAATAGTGGGTATCTCCAATATCAAAAGTTGCTCTTGAAAGCGAGAATACTGCTCCTTGAGTCGGAGAATACTGCTCGCTCCATCGTTGCAGTAATCTCGTCAAATGTTCTTCGACGAGCGAAGCAATAAAGCCGAGCGTTCAGGTTGTGGACAATCAGCCGTAGCCGACCTGACTGTCAATCGTCAGGAAGCTGATCGACGATCGTAGCCGACTAAGCGGGCAGTCGTAGCCGACCTGATCGATGACGAGCCTAAGGCAGCGAAAAATCACAGTTCACAATATCACAGTTTCTCAGCGCGCTGTTGGCCTTCTTAAAGTTCTATAAATAAATATTTATATACATATATTTATATTTATTAACACTACTAAAGAGTCTCATGAGGGGTAGGGGCAGAATAAAAAACTGTGATACTGTGATTTGTGATAATCAGAGTAGTCACAGTTCAGAAAAACCCCAATAAATTTGGTTATTCGTTCGCTTTGCACTATCTTTGCAAGCTGTAATCAAATAAAACAGTATAATTATGATACAGACCCATCTGATGAAACTGGAGGCGCCATATCCCGTGCTGAACATCGACGGCACGCTTGTGCGCCATGTGGCCACGTTGATAGAGGTTCGCCAGACGTATGACAAGGATACTGGAGAAGAACGTATCAAGACGGTGAGCCATCCTGTGGTTGACTATGGTGAGAATGCATATTCAGGCGTCGTGTTCTATGACAAGGAGATAGAGGACTGTCAGATCATCTCGCGTGAGATGTTGCCTGTGGACTTCTATCAGCTGACTGCTGACACGATACAGAAGCATGGCCGCAGATCGCCCATGTGCCGCCCTGATTACCTGGTGGCACGCTTGAAGAACCTTGGCGTCACGATTCGGTGGCCTGTGAAAAAGGATTCTGAGGGTTTTGATACTGATGAGCTAGAAGACCGCTTCGAAGTAAAGATCTCCATTGGGAAGTCTGAAAAGGTAGACTGGTGGGTAGAAAGTGGCGACTCTTTCTTTGAATTCGGAGGCAACGGCTATAAGTCGGAACAGGAGGTGCTGACTTATCTTCGCGACACTCGCAGCAGATATTACAGAGCCTTTCCAGAACATCAGTTCGACATCGTGTTCTATAGCAAGATGCCAGAGGCTCAGCCGCTGATCAAGGAGCTGAACAATAACCCCCACTTATAATAAATAAGATACGCTTGTTTAAGAATAAGCATGGCTTTTGAAGAAATAAGACTGAAGTATGTCGTAGACCACTGTAAGCAGTTGCCTACCTATCGCGATGCGCTGCCCATTATTGATATGCTGCAGAGCATACCGGCAGAAGACGATATGGTCAGAGAGATAGCGGCGGCTATCAGCGACATCCGCAGTCATTTCCGAATGAAGCAGCAGCCTCAGGAAGACCATCAGCAGAAGAAGTTGCCCCCACCCCTTCTGACTCCAGAAATGCCTGAACTGAGGTTTTTCAAGGGCGTGAGCGACCAGAAGACACCGTTTTTTAAGGAATTGCTGCGCGAGGGTATCCAGAAGATGGATCTGACGGGTAAGAAAGATTGGTTTTGCCTGTATTCAGCCTGGCGATACTTTAAAAACGAGCGAGAGATAGGTGGAGGCTATGTTGACTTCTTCCTCGACATAGAGGCCCTTTTCCCAGGTCTGTTGGCTGATGTCCGTACTGACCTGCCTGGCAACCGTCGCCTGAAGCCCTATACAGACATGCTCGCTTACGAATATAAGCTATGGGCTGTCGACAAGGGCAAGCTTCCACCTATGCAGACGTGGGCGCATAGTGAATGGAAGACGAAATACCAGGTCAACACGAAGGAGACCATTGAGCGAATGCAGCAGTTGGTCAGGGAGTTCTATGTTGACTTCACAAAGCTGTTGGGTAACAGGAAACACTGATCCCATTCGGCCTGATTCGGCTCGTTCGGCTGGTTTCCCGCCCAGCGTTCGGCTGACCCCTAAAACGCCCCTAATAACCTGAAAATAAAACATTTGGCATTTTCTTTTTTTCGTATCTTTGCAGCACAATTTCGAAGTAATAAAAAGATGCGAAAAATGGGTTATTCCACGAGCCACTTTGCCAAGGTAGTGCCTTGCACTGTGGACCAGCTGAACCAAGCATTGGATTCAGCTGCCGTTAATGAAGTGTGTGGTCAGATTGCTCAGGCACTGCTCCGAGTGAAGCAGGGTGAGATGAGCCGCACAGAATTTGAGAACTACAAGAAGGCGATGAAGAGTCAGTTGCCTGTACTGACCCCTCATGCCGTCTTTAAGAATGGTGAACGCAAGAACAGCGAAGCCATTCCCTCTGGACTGTCGATGTATGACATCGACCATATTGAGAACCCTCGCGGCTATTATCAGTCGATGATTTCAGGTCGTGAGACGGAACTGGGCATTGTGATGGCCTACATGACTCCTTCGACAGAAGGCCTGCGACTGATCTTCGAGGTGCCTCAGGGTATGACGCTGGCTGAAGCACAGAAGTGGATGTCGGTACAACTGGGCGACAGCGACTATGATGGCTGTGTGAAGGATTATGCCCGCTGTTCTTACCTCGTTCCGCGTGCGTACATTATCTATCTTGATGAAGAGGAATTGTTGAAGGAACGTCAGGTAGAGGAACCAGCGTCGCAAGTCGTGACACCCTCAGAGTTGACACCTGTCCCCCAGAACGAGGTAGCGGTTTCGCCTGAGCAGCATGCCCACAACCTGCGAATCTTCGACCTCTGCCTGAAGGAGGCTGGTCTGAAGCCTGAGACCATTGATGTGGTGGGCATTCACAACTGGCACAATTCGCTTGTGGCTGTCCTCTCCGTTGGAATCTGTCGTCTGATGTCGCAGCAGGAGCTGTTGAACGTCCTCGCCCAGCGTATGCCCAACTACTCGAAGGAGCAAGACTGCCAGCGATTGGTGAGCGACTTCTATGAGCAGTACACCAAGATCAATGCGCCGATGACACTCGCCTTGAGGCGCATTTACGCTGAAGGTATGAAGGAGCCTGTTGCCCCCAAGACTCAGACTCGCCAGCAGCTGGGATCAGTACCTCCTCCAATGCCTGAGAACCTGCCCAAACTCATCAAGTTGCTCGTAAGCAAAGAGCCTGAGAATGTTCGCCCCTCAGTAGCATTGGGAGCCTTCCCTGCCTTAGGCGCACATCTGCACGATGCACGTTTCCTCTATGCTGACAACACCTATCGCGAGGCCACCTTCATGCACCACACGATGGCCAAGACGGCTACGGGTAAGTCTGGTGTGAGCCGTGTTTGCGAGGCCATCATGAAGGACATCGAGGAGCGCGATATGGTGAATCGTAAGCGTGAGCAGGATTACAAGGATGAATGCGCACGTCTCGGAGCCAACAAGCAGCGCCCAGAACGTCCTGACGATCTGATTGTCCAGATGCTGATGACTAACATCACCATTGCAGCCCTGAATCAGAAGGGAGCTGATGCCCAAGGTCATTTCGTCTACTCGCTGCTCAACGAGGTGGAACTCTTCAATCTGCTCGACCCTTCAACGAAGAAGACGGTTCTGAGAAACATTATCCAGACAGCCTTCGACTGTGATTGGTATGGACAGGATCGTCAGGGAGAGAGGTCTGTATCCGCACGTTATCGCTTGCGTTGGAATTGGAATGCATCGAGCACCATCAAGCGTGGACAAGACTTCTATCAGCCAATGCTCGCCGACGGGTCGTTCAATCGCATCTCGTTCTCGACCATCATTCCCACTAATGACGGTAAGATTCCTAAGCACGGCTTCTACGACGAGAAGTTCATGGCGAAGCTGAAACCCTATATCGATCGACTGAATGCCGCTCATGGCAAGTATGACCTGAAGAAGGCCCAGCTGTTGATCGATCGCCTGAACGAGGAGGCAGTGGATACAGCCCGCCTGTGTGATGACGACGCTTATGAGGACACCAGCCATCGTGCTATCATTATCGCCTGGTTGCGTGCAATGGTGCTCTATGTGGCTGAGGGTAAATGGTCGAAGGAGATAGAGAACTTTGCCATCTGGTCGTTCCGCTACGACATGTGGTGCAAGATGACCTTCTTCGGTGAGGAGATGAGCAAGCAGATGGAGCATGAGGTGGTAGGCAAGAGTCGAGGCCCGAGAAACATGCTCGACATGCTGCCAACGGAGTTCACCACCATTGATGCCGAGGCAGTACGCCTGAAGATGGGACGAAAGGACCACGATCCCTACAAGATGCTCTGGACGTGGGAAAACCGTGGCTACATCCATCAGGACCCGCTGACGGGCGTCTACCGCAAGACAGAGAGTTATCTCGCCAAGCATCCTCAGGCGGCGTAGGGTGAGTCAAATGAAACGGGAGTCGGCAGTGATGCCAGCTCCCGTTTTGTCTTGATCATATGCAGGTCAGAAGGCTGATGCTTTCAGGCGGAGACCTGAGGTCTCGTTGAGGCCGAACATGAGGTTCATGTTCTGAACCGCCTGGCCAACGGCACCTTTCAGCAGGTTGTCGATGCAAGAGGTGATGAGCAATTTGTTGCCGTACTTCTCGACGTGGACAAGGGCCTTGTTGGTGTTGACAACCTGTTTCAGGTCGATGGGCTTGTCACTGTAGTGGGTGAAGGCGGCGTCGGCATAGAACTCCTTGTAGGCTTCGATGACATCCTCCACTGGGGCTGGTGTCTTGACGACGGCTGTGCAGAAGATGCCTCGTGCAAAGTCGCCACGATAGGGAATGAAGTCGATGTCGGCATCGAGATAGCCTTGTACCTGCTTCAGCGACTGGCGGATCTCCGCGATGTGCTGGTGCTGGAAGGGCTTGTAGATGCTCAGGTTATTGTTACGCCAAGAGAAATGGGTCGTGGCTCCTGGCTTCTGTCCTGCTCCTGTAGAGCCCGTGATGGCATTGACGGCTACATCTTCTTTCAGCAGATTGAGATAGGCAGCAGGCAGCAATGCTACCTGAATACAGGTGGCAAAACAGCCTGGATTAGCGATGTGCTGGGCTTTCTGGATTTCCTCCTTGTTGATCTCGGGCAGACCGTAGACATAATCGTGATTGCCCTTGATTCGGAAGTCCTGTGCCAGATCGATGATCTTGACGTTCTCGGGGATGGTGTGCTCCTTGAGGAAGGCCTCGCTCTTGCCATGTCCGAAACAGAAGAATACGACATCCACCTGATCAAAAGGCATCTCATCGGTAAACTTCAGATCAGTATCGCCAATGAGCCCTTCGTGGACATCGCTGACGAGGTTGCCTGCGTTGCTCTCAGAGTTGGCAAAGACGATCTCTGCCTCAGGGTGCCCCAATAAGACTCTTATTAATTCGCCACCAGTATAACCAGCAGCTCCAAGAATTCCAATTCTAATCATATTTTTTTCTTTTTGCAACGGACTACAGGACTAACACAACTTTTTCTGCAGAATGAAGTCCTTAAGTCCTGTCGTCCGTTGCTAAAAATTATCGCTTTTCGTCTTTGTGGATGCCGTAGTAAACGCGAAGTGGGGTACTCGAAACCTTGATGAAGCCCTTGGCCTCGTCGGCTGTCCAGCCAGTCTGTGTCTCGCCATATTCGCCAAGCTTCGACTTCGTCAGGTCGTTCTCAGAGTCGATGCCGACGGTTTCGAAACCAAAGGGACGGAGTTTCAGGATGGATGTTCCTGTGACATTGCGCTGGCTGCTGGTGAGCATGGCCTCGATATCAGGCATCACAGGCTCCAGATACTGGCTCTCGTGGAGGAACATGCCATACCAGTTGGCTACCTGATCCTTCCAGTACTGCTGCCACTTGCTCAGAGTCGACTTCTCCAGCAGACGGTGTGCCTCGATGATCAGCTTGGGGGCTGCTGCCTCGAAGCCTACACGACCCTTGATGCCGATGATGGTATCGCCCACGTTGGCATCACGCCCGATGGCGTAAGAGGCTCCGATCTCTTCAATCTTCTGGATGGCCTTCACCTTATCGTCGAACTTCTCGCCATTCACGGCTACAATCTCGCCTTTGTCGAAGGTGATTTTCAGCGTAGCCTCCTTCTCAGGAGCTGTGACATGCTTCAGATAAGCATCCTCGGGCAGACCCTGTGTGGGGTCGAGCAGCTCGCCGCCACAGATGCTGGTTCCCCAGATGCCTACGTTGTAGCTGTACTTCAGCTTGGCGAAATCGGCATTGAATCCGTGCTCATTCAGATAGTCAACCTCTTCCTTGCGAGTCAGTTTCTTATCGCGAGTCAGCGTGATGATTTCCACGCCTGGAGCCATCACGAGGAAGGTCATATCGAAGCGAATCTGATCGTTGCCTGCACCAGTCGAGCCATGGGCGATGGCGTCAGCACCAATCTCCTTGGCATAACGTGCGATGGCGATGGCCTGGAAGATGCGCTCGCTGCTGACGGAGATGGGATAGCAGTTGTTGCGCAGCACATTGCCGAAGATCATGTATTTCAGCGACTTCTCGTAATACTCATGAGTCACGTCGAGGGTTACATACTGTACTGCGCCCAGCTTATAGGCGTTCTCTTCATTCTTCTTCAGCTGCTCTTCGCTGAATCCGCCTGTATTGGCGCAGGCTGCATATACGTCCCAGCCGTCCTGGGTTAATTTCATCACGGTGTAGCTGGTGTCAAGTCCACCCGAAAAAGCTACCACAACTTTCTTGTTTGCCATATCTTTAAATTTTTACATTATTTACATTTTTGCATTTTTACATTCTACTCTTTTGCCTTTCCGTCGATCTTGCGTATGCGCTCAATCACTTCATCGGGAATCTTGGCAGGCAGATGCTCTGTAGGATCATACAGCATGGCTGTGCAGATGCAGTATTTCCTGCCTGTGCGATGGAGCACATCTACGTTGCAGCACCCTTCACAGCCTTTCCAGAAGGCTTCGTCTTCAGTCAGGTCGGCGAACGTTACAGGCTGGTAACCCAGTGCTGTGTTCATCGCCATGACGGCAGCGCCACTGGTCAGCGAGAAGATCTTTGCGTGAGGCCAGCGGGTGCGGGCCAGTGTGAAGGTCATGTCCTTGATGCGCTTGGCGACATGGTGCCCACGGAAGTCGGGATGGACGATAAGTCCTGAGGTGGTGACATATTGTTGGTTTTCCCATGTCTCGATATAACTGAATCCAGCGAAGCGCCCGTCCTTTGTCAATGCTATCACGGCTTTGGCTTCCAGCATTTTCTTCGTCAGGTACTCGTGTGTTCGTTTTGCAATACCCGTGCCTCGCACTTTCGCTGCTTCGGCAATCGTATCCAGAATCGTGTCTACATATACCTCATGCTCTGGACCTGCCACTAAAACTTCAATTTCAATTTCTTCCATGATGATTATTTCATATTAGGAACCACATCGCTCAGGGCTTCGATCACTTCCTGATGCCTGATGCCTTCTTTGATTACTATAAATATGGTGTCGTCGCCAGCGATGGTTCCCAGAATCTCTGGAATGTCACTGTTGTCGATGTTCCAGGCTATCGAACTGGCATAGCCAGGTCGTGTCTTGATGATGCCCATATTGCCTGAGAAATTGATGCTCACGAAGCCTGGCACCTTCATCATCTCACGAATGCTATTGGGGGTGCTGACGCGCTTGTACATCGTCTCGTTGGGCAGCACATAGACATAGTTACCACTCATGGAGGCTGCCTTGGCTACTTTCAACTGTTTCAAATCACGACTGAGAGTAGCTTGAGTGAGCTTGAAACCTTCCTTCTGGAGGGCTGCTAACAGCTCGTCCTGGCTACCCATCTGCTGACTCGAAATGATAAGCCGAAGTGCCTCTAAACGGTTGTTCTTTACTTTCATTGCAGTATATTTATTCAGATTTCGCGTGCAAAAGTATACAATTTTGTGCATACCACCAAACAAAATTGCATAAATCTTTTAATTCTTAGCGAATATTTGTGAATAAATATGCTAATGAGGGGCTTTTATTTGGTCATATCAAATCCTATTCGCACACCATCGTACTGCTTGCTGATGTCGCCAATGGCCTGCAGATTCTGATTGCCGCTGAATGCCGCAATCGTCTGCAAGAGAGTCAGCAGTTTGTTGGCTTCGAAAAGCACGGAGATGCCACCGTATTCGCGCTTGGCATAGCAGTTGGTGCTAAACAGCATGGTCTTCAGAGTAATCTTGGCAGCGGCTTCATCGAAGGTGTAGGTGCCTTTAAGGGGTGTGCCTAAGATCTTTGCAGAGAACGTGCCGTCTTCATTAAATATAATATAGGTGTTGTCAGAGGTAATGCCAACCTGTTGGTAGTAGGGCTGGATTTTCTCTTCTATCTTAACAGCAGCCATCTCGCCGCCAGCTTTTGCCAATAGGTTCTCGCTCGTGAAGGCACAACCAGGGCGACTGTATCGCCAGGAACCGATAAGTCCCTTAGCTGATAATTTGTCTAAACCGATGACGCTGGTAATGGCGTTAATGGCTCCCTTTCCGCTCATGGCACCCATGATCTGATTCATATTCCCACAACTGATCGTTACGAGGCAAATAAGTGCCAGCGTTGCAATTTTAATCTTCTTCATATCTTCTATGTTTTATTATTGAGTGCAAAGTTACGTGTTTTCTGCTAATATCCGTTGCATTTATCAGAAATTAACGTAGCTTTGTAATATAATAAATAAGGTATACGTCATTTTTGTAATTGACGCGAATCAAGAGGCGCAAAATTACCGCATGAAAATCGAAAAAAACTCGGGAAAAGTTTTGGTGGTTCCAAAAATAGTTGTACCTTTGCACCCGCTAAACGAGAAACGGATGTTTTGAGTGAGGCAAGAAGAAAGAGTTCTTTGAAAGATTTACATAGACAGAAGTAGTACAAGAAGCAAGAGTAGTAATGCTCTTGGGTATAAGAAACGAACCGTCAAATTAATATGATAGGTGCTTATAACTTGATACTGGATAGTCGTTCTGAGACAGAGCAAATGATAATTATACAAGGCTCCTAGGAGCGAGAGCAATGAAAGCTTGCT
>ONKL01000011.1 GCA_900318395.1 uncultured Prevotella sp. | reverse complement strand
TTTAGGCAGGACCTCGTAGGTAGCATCCACCTGAATGGTGTGCGAATATGATTTGTCATCATCGCCCAAGCCGTGCACCGCAATCATCCCTTCAGCCACTTCGTAGTCGATGATAGCCTGCTGGATGAAATGGGTGTAATAATACTCAGCATTCAGATCGAGTGTCCGCCCGCCAACGGGAATCTTCAGCTGGGTGCTGAGGCCGTAGTTCCAGGCTTTCTCCTGCCCGATATTCTCGTTGATGATCAGTTGGCGGCTACTGGCCAGCAGATAGCTGTTCTCTGCCAGGATATGGGGCGTGCGATAGCCCTTGCCCACAGAGCCGCGTAGCGTAAGCCATTCGGTAGGTGAATACTTGACATGCATGCGAGGGGTGACATATGAGCCCCACAGCGAACTGTGATCCCAGCGCAGCCCACCCATCACTGTGAACATCTCACCTATCTTATAGGTATATTGGGCATACACGCCTGGCGTTGTCTCGTCTGTGTCAGAATCATCACTCAAGTAGTCGTGGTTGAGGCTAAGACCGGTAGAGAGGTTGTGGTGCTCATCAAGATCGGTCTCGAACATCAGCGAAGCATAGCCGTTGCGCTGATCGGCATCGTAACGCTTGTGGCCATAGCTGCTCCTTTCATGATGAATAGAGCCACTCAGGATCAAGGCGATGTTCGTCATGAGTTCAGGGTTCAGGATGAGGGCGTTCTTGGCAAAAGCCTCGTAGCGCTCATTGGTGATGTCGATGAGATAAGGATTGTGGGCCGTGTGTCCATGAGCAATCTGTCCGCCCTCGCGATGCTCCTTCAGTCCCTTGATGGCGAGCTGAAACATATACGTGTCACTGATATAGGCCCATCGGCTCATGAGTGAGCCTTGTCGCATCTTGGGCATGTCGGCAAAGCCGTCGTCGTTGTCATCATGGGCCTTGTCCAGTATCTCATAGTGACCAAGGAGAGCCGTACTCCACTTGTCCGACAGCTTGAGATTGGCACCAAGATTAGCCTCCAACTTCAGGTCGCTGTTGAAATACAGATTCGCATCGGTCCAAGGTGTGGCCTGTGGCTTCTTGAACTCTACATTGATTTGTCCCGTGATGCTCTCATAACCGTTCTTGACCGATGAGGCACCCTTCGACACCTGTATACTCTGCATCCAAGGGCCAGGGATATAGCCGAGGGCATAGGGGGCTGCTAGTCCGCGATAGTTTGGAATATTCTCGGTGAGCATCTGAACATAAGTGCCCGAGAGTCCCAGCAACTTGATCTGCTGCGCACCTGTGGCAGCATCGGCATAGTTCACGTCTACCGATGGGTTGGTGGTGAAACTCTCACCAAGGTTACAGCAAGCGGCACGCAACAGTTCCTTCGAACTGATAAACTCCGTATTGCCAAGCCCACCGGTCTTCACCCTCCCTGACTTACGCGACGATATCGTTACCTCACGGACAACCTTCCCGTCGAGTGTTTCGACATCCGACGAATCCTGCACTGCAGCGACCTGAGCGGAAGCGGCATTGCACAGAAATAGTAAAGCTAAGACAGCCAAGAATAGTTTCACGGCTGCAAAGTTACGACTAATTTTCGAACTAATCGCCAATCATATACAATTTTTAGCAAAATACCTCACTATTGGTATTTCCTGTTCCGCTATTTCTTCGTACCTTTGCAGCCGAAAACTTAAGAAACAAAGAAGATTATGAAGAAAACGATTTTATGGATAGCAGCACTCGTGGTGGGTGCAGTGTTGGGACTGTTAGGGCTGCATTGGCTTGACCAGATGATGGAGTTTGTGGCAGTGGTTTATACACGGTTGTTCCAGTTGCTGGCTGTGCCGACAATCGTTTTGGCGGTCATCACGACGTTTGCCACATTCGGCTCAAAGGGTTCTGGCAGGATTTTTGGACGTACGTTGACTTACACCCTTCTGACGACCTTTGCGGCGGCTGCAGTGGGAGCTGTGCTCTATGTGTTGGTGGCTCCTGGCAATCTGCCTGCTGAGGCTATCGGACAGGGTGGGGAGGCTGTCGCCGATACATCCCATCTCTCTTATTACAGTCATCTGATCGGTCTCATACCGAATAACATCGTGAAGCCATTCCTTGAAGGCAATGTACTCTCGCTGCTGCTACTGGCCTTTGCCATAGGCATCGGACTGTCGAAGTTGCCTGAATCCGAGAATAAGGCTGTCGTCGTGAAGGGTCTGCTGGGACTTCAGGAACTGCTCTTCCTGTTGATTCGCGGCCTTATCTGGACCCTGCCCCTTGGCATTGTGGCTTTCTCAGCCCAACTGTCGGCCCAAGTGTCGGCAGGTGTCGTGGCCGATTCCATCGGCAAGTATGTGCTGGTAGTGCTGGGTGGTAATGTGATACAGTTCTTCATCGTACTGCCACTATTCCTGTTGGCGCGAGGATTGAACCCCATTCATGTGCTGGGTCGTATGATGCCTGCCGTGCTGATGGCGCTCTTCACCAAGAGCAGTGCAGCCACGCTGCCCGTGACGATGGATACCGCCGAGAATCGTCTGGGTGTCAAGAAGAACATTGCTCGCTTCGTGCTCCCCATCTGCACCACGATCAATATGAACGGCTGCGCAGCCTTTATTCTCGTCACCTCGCTTTTCGTGATGCAGAATGGGGGTACACCGCTCACATGGTCAACTATCCTCTTGTGGATTCTCATCTCCGTCATCTCTGCTGTCGGTAATGCGGGTGTGCCTATGGGCTGCTATTTCCTCACCCTCTCGCTGATGTCGGGCATAGGTGCCCCCATCGCTATCCTGGGTGTCATCCTGCCCATCTATACTATTATAGATATGGTGGAAACGGCCGAAAATGTGTGGTCTGATTCGTGTGTAGCAGCCGCTGTCGACCACGATTTATAGTGAAATACCACGTTTTTGGTATGTAAATAACATGGAAAAGGTATTGTGGAAATGAAAAAATCGCCGTACCTTTGCAGCAGATTTAAAAACGATATTAATAATTTAAAAAGGTAAGGATATGACAAAGATTGCAAAACAGCTGACCGAGCTCGTCGGCAACACCCCACTTTTGGAGCTCAATAAGTATTCACAGGCACAGGGTCTTGAGACCCCCGTGATTGCCAAAGTAGAGTTTTTTAATCCAGGCGGCAGCGTGAAGGATCGTATCGCACTGGCGATGATCGAGGATGCTGAGGCAAAGGGCATCCTGAAGCCCGGAGCCACCATCATCGAACCCACCAGCGGAAATACGGGCGTAGGACTGGCACTGGTATCAGCCGTTAAGGGCTACCATCTTATCCTTACCATGCCCGAGACCATGAGCGTGGAGCGTCGTAACCTCGTGAAGGCCTATGGCGCCGAGGTGCGCCTTACCTCTGGCAAAGACGGTATGCCAGGTGCCATCCGCGCTGCCGAAGAGTTGCGCGACTCCATTCCTGGTGCGGTCATCCTGCAGCAGTTCGAGAACCCCGCCAACCCCGCCAAGCACTATGCCACTACGGGACCTGAGATCTGGCGCGACACCGACGGACAGGTAGATATCTTCGTGGGCGGCGTTGGTACCGGAGGTACTATCTCTGGCACAGGCAAGTATCTGAAGGAGCAGAACCCCAACGTGAAGATCATCGCCGTAGAACCTAAGTCATCACCCGTCTTGAATGGTGGTCAGAGTGGTCCTCACAAGATTCAGGGTATCGGCGCTGGCTTCATCCCCAAGACCTATGATGCCGATGTCATCGACGAGGTGTTCGATGTAGAGAACGATGCCGCTATCCGCACAGGCCGTGAGGTGGCTCAGCAGGAAGGTCTGCTGGTAGGCATCTCAGCAGGTGCAGCTCTCTATGCTGCCATCGAGGTGGCCAAGCGCCCGGAGAACAAAGGAAAGAAGATTGTAGTACTCTTGCCAGACACGGGAGAACGTTACCTCTCCACCGTGCTTTATGCCTTCGAGGAGTATCCCCTTTAATGACGGATCGCCTTTGGAACAGGAATTACTGTAAGGTAATGGCGGCGAACTTCACGCTGTTCTTTGCCTTCTATGTGTTGACCCCGTTGCTGCCACTCTATCTGAGTGAGCACTTCGGGGCCACAAAGGATGTCATAGGCCTCGTGCTTTCGGGCTATACCATCACCGCCCTGCTCATCCGTCCCTTCAGTGGCTATATGGTCGACTCCTTTCCCCGCAAGAGGATATTGATGATAGCCTTCGGCCTGTTCTCCATCTTCTTTGCGGGTTATCTGGTGGCATCGACCCTGCTGTTGTTTCTGATTGTCAGGACGCTT
Source organism: uncultured Prevotella sp. (assembly GCA_900318395.1). Taxonomy (GTDB): domain Bacteria; phylum Bacteroidota; class Bacteroidia; order Bacteroidales; family Bacteroidaceae; genus Prevotella. The sequence goes on along the minus strand of ONKL01000011.1, from coordinate 56,768 downwards.
CACGGCGGCCCCTTCGGTATGGTCACGACGGCCAATGCTACAGCAGCTATCGACGTGTTGCCCTCGAGTCGCAGGACCGAGGGCATCGGCTATTATGGACTGAGCAATAACTTGGCGATGGCGTTGGCACCTACCATCGGTATCTTCATCTATCAGCTCACGGGCAGCTTCGAGCTCCTTTTCTGGCTGGCGCTCATTGTCGCCTGTTGTGGCTGGTTGGTCAATTCGACGCTGAAGTTTCCTGAGCGAGAGATTGCTCGCAACAGGTCGAAACTCTCCTGGGATCGCTTCTTCCTCGTGCGTGGTTGGCTGTTGGGACTCAATATGGTAGCCTTCGGCTTCAGCTTCGGCGTGCTGAGCAATTATCTGGCCATCTATGGTAAGGAGGTGATGGGCATCACGGGTGGCACGGGCGCCTATTTCATGCTCTGTTCAGTAGGGTTGATACTCTCTCGTCTGCAGGGCGGCAAGGCGCTGCGCAACGGTCGCGTCACCCATAACGCAGGTGAGGGGATGGTCATCTCCTTCATCGGCTACACCTTGTTTATATTAATGCCAACTTTGACATCGCTTTTCACTCTTCACTCTTCATTTCTCACTTCCATTGGTTATTACGGTTCTGCGTTCCTAATTGGACTTGGCAATGGCCACATGTGGCCTGCGTTTCAGAACATGACGATCAACGTGGCCAGCAACAGCCAACGAGGCACGGCCAACAGTACCATCCTCATCTCGTGGGACATCGGTATGGGGCTTGGCATCCTTCTCGGAGGCGTCATCTCCGAGATGTTAGGCTACGGTGCCGCTTTCTGGTCGGTAGTATTGGTGAACGGCGCAGGCGTCGCCTGTTTCTTTCTCTCCGCTAAAGCCTTCTTCCTCCGTCGCAATCTCAACGACACTGTCAGATAACGAAACAAGAGAGGTCCGAAGACCTCTCTTGTTTATGTTGGTGATATGGACTATCGCTTGATATCCTTCTGACGCTGGTTGTAATCGAGGGCGGCACCGATGGCGGTGCAGTACTGTGAGTACTTCGGGATGTGGAAGCGGATGTCGTAGAGCTTCTCGAGGGCGGGGAAAACTTCCTTGCACTGGGGCAGAAGTGAGAGGTTGCCGATGAGCACGAAGTCGCGGATGTCGCTACCCAGTGAGGCGAGCCAGGCGGCTGAACCGATGGATTGGAGTACCATCTTGATGAGGCCGGCTGCAATGTCTTCCTTCTTGGCGTCGCTTTGGGCGCGAGCGAAGTTGGAGGCAGTGGTGTCCATCGGTAGACCTGGCAGCGGTTGGGCGCTGATGTCGCCGATGGTGAGGTCGATATTACGCACGTTGCCCTGCTTGGCCATCGCTGCTACCTGACGGATGTCGCTGGTGTTGAGCAAGAGGCGGGCGAGTCCTGAGAGTGTGCCGCCACCGACACCAATACCGCCGATGTGGCGCATGTCATCGCCGTCGCACAATACAAACGAGGTTCCTGTGCCCATGGAGACGACGATGGTGTGGTCGAGCTTAGACTCAAAGCGTGCTCCCAATCCGTCGGCAATGAATTCTTGCGACTTGTCGGTGGGCAGTCCGTAGATGGACTGGTCGATGTAGGCTGCGCCCACGCCAGTGAGCATGACCTGCTCGACATCCTTCAGGTCGATGTCGTTGTCGTGGAGATATTTACCAAACGCGCCATAGAGCGAGGTGATAGGGTCGGCGGCAGTGATGCGGATAGGTGCCGACACCTTGCCATTCTTGATTCCTACGATTTTTGTTGTGGAGATGCCCACGTCGATTCCAATGACTATTCCCATATTTTCTATTTTCAATTATTTACTAATGAAAGGAGGAGTGGTACCTCCAGGAATCGAACCGGGGACACACGGATTTTCAGTCCGATGCTCTACCAACTGAGCTAAGGCACCATCATGTCAAATTTGCAATCCTTTCGTTTGCGGGTGCAAAGGTACTAAGAAAAATTGAAAGAATGAAAGAATGAAAGGATGAATTTATCGAATTTAATGTTTATTAACAAATAGACCCCGCTCTTTCATTTTTTCATTTCTTCATTCTTTCATTCTTATTGTAGCGGATTCCACCCTTGCGCTTTGAGTTCAAACTCCTGATTATCACGGGTTACGAGCATGGTGCCGAACTTTTGCTCGGTGATGTGGCCGATAAGTTTGACGCCTTCGATCTGCTCAATCTTCTCGTGATCGCCGATGGGGACGGTGAAGAGTAGTTCGTAGTCTTCGCCACCATTGAGGGCGCAGGTGGTGACATTCATGTTCATCTCTTCTGCCATCACGGCTGTCTGGTAGTCGATGGGGATATTCTTCTCGTAGATGCGGCAGCCGACTCCAGACTGTTTGCAGATATGGAGCAGCTCGGAGGAGAGTCCGTCGCTGATGTCCATCATGGCAGTGGGGTGGATGCCTGCCAGGCGCAGCTTCTCGATGATGTCGCCACGGGCCTCGGTCTGCAGCTGGCGCTGCAGGAGGTACTCCTTGCCGCTGAAGTCGGGCTGGGCGATGTTTGAGATTTGGGATTTGAGATTTGATACTCTTTGTGCATCGCCAGTTTTCTGAGCCTCGGCCATCTTCTTCTGCAGGTCGTTCACCTGTTGGTAGTACACGCTCTTCTCGCGCTCGAGCAGCTGGAGACCCATGTAGGCAGCGCCTAGATCGCCTGTGACGCAGACGAGATCGGTGTTCTCGGCACCATTACGGTAGACGATGTCCTCGCTGCGGGCTTCGCCAATGCAGGTGATGCTGATGGCAAGTCCGGTATAGGATGAGGTGGTATCGCCTCCGACTATGTCGACGCCCCATTTGTCGCATGCGAGGCGCAGACCGCTGTAGAACTCTTCAATATCCTCAACGGTGAAGCGCTTGCTGATGGCCAGTGAGACGGTGATCTGGCGAGGCGTGCCGTTCATGGCGAAGACGTCGCTGATGTTCACCATCGCACTCTTATAGCCCAGATGCTTGAGGTCGATGTAGGTGAGATCGAAGTGGACTCCCTCCATGAGCATGTCGGTGGTGATGAGCACTTCCTTATCGGGGTAGGAGAGTACGGCGCAGTCATCGCCTACGCCGTATTTCGTACTCTCGTTCTTTTTCTCTAGGTCTTTCGTGAGACGGTCAATCAATCCGAACTCTCCGATCTTGGCTATTTCCATTTATTTGTAGGGTGATCTGTATTGAATTGAGTTTTATTGCTTGTCGGCTTGTTCAGAGCGCACAATCATTTCGCGCATGATTTCCGTCATCAGCGGCTGGGCTTTGTCGGCAGCTTCCTGCACTTCCTCGTGGCTAACCTCTACGGGGGTATCAAAGCCTCCAAGGTCGGTGACGACGCTGATGCCGAAGGTGCGGATGCCACAGTGACGAGCCACGATGACCTCGGGAACGGTGGACATACCTACGGTATCGCCGCCTAAGGCACGATACATGCGGTATTCTGCGGGTGTTTCAAAGGTCGGCCCTTGCACGCCTACATAGACGCCATATTGTAGAGGGATATTCTTCTCCTTACCTATCTGGGTTGCAAGGTTGATGAGGTCGTGGTCGTAGGGCTCGTGCATATCGGGGAAGCGAGGGCCTGTGGGGAAATTCTTGCCGCGAAGCGGGTGCTCAGGGAAGAAGTTGATGTGGTCGGTGATAATCATCAGGTCGCCGATTTTGAACTGGGGGTTCATGCCACCAGCGGCATTGGAAACAAAGAGGGTCTTGATGCCCAACTCGTACATGACGCGTACAGGGAAGGTGACCTCCTTCATGGAGTAGCCCTCGTAGAAGTGGAAGCGGCCCTTCATGGCCATGATATCGACGCCTCCCAGCTTGCCGAAGATGAGTTTACCGGAGTGGCCCACGACAGTAGAGACGGGGAAGTTGGGTATCTCCTCGTAGGGGAATTCGTAGATGTCAGTTATCTCTGAAGCTAATTGTCCGAGGCCTGTCCCCAGAACGATTGCTGTCTTTGGGCTTGTAGTCATTCTTGCCTTTAGCCAGGATGCTGTGTCTTGAATTTTTTTGTACATATTTCGTGATTTGTTGGTTAAAATCTTCTTGCTGGCCCTGCATGATGGTCATGTGGATGGGCAGTATGAACAGATGACTCTTCACCTCGTCGCTCAGTCCCTCAATGGCTTCTAAGCGAGTGGCATCTTTCTCTGTGGTGATGATAAGTTTTGGCGAGGGGAGGGCGCTGAAGGCCTCGTTGATGCGACGGATGTCCTTCTGCTTGAAGGCGTGGTGATCACCGAATGTCAGCATGGTGATACTCTTGGGTGAGATGGCCGTGAGGTCGTGCTCCATCTGTTCGGGCGAGGCGATGCCCGTGAGAAGCAGGATATTCTTCCCGACTATGGGACTCATGGGATCGAGCGACTCAAGTACTCCCATGGAGTCGAGTATCCCCAGAGACTGAAGCGGCTCGTGGCTGGCCAGTTCGGGGAAGACGGGCTTCGGCGAGTCATACTCGTGGGTAGAGAAGAACAGGTGCTGGTAAGGGTAGAGTTTCAAGGCTTTTGTAAGGACGCGGAACTCCATCGGCTTCATGTCCTTCGGACACTTGGTAATGATGACGATATCAGCACGGTCCTTGCTCTTTACTGGCTCGCGCAGACGACCAGCGGGCAGCAACTCGTCGTAGATGATAAGGCGGTGATAGTCCACGAGCAGAATGTTGATGCCAGGCTTGACGTAACGGTGCTGGAAGGCATCATCGAGGAGGATGACGTCGATCTCCTTGCCTGCCTCGCCATCGATGAGCTTCTGGATACCGCGTATGCGATTACCGTCGACAGCCATCGTGATGTCGGGAAACTTCTTAAGCATCTGATAGGGTTCGTCGCCGATGTCCCACATCGTAGTGTCCTTATTGGCCAGTACGAAACCGTGACTCTTGCGCTTATAACCGCGGCTGAGGACGGCTACGTTCATGTAATCCTTCAGCAGGCGGATGAGATATTCCACGTGAGGCGTCTTGCCTGTGCCGCCTACAGTGATGTTTCCTACGGAGATGACAGGCACACTGAAGGAGTGGCTCTTCAGGACTCCCATCTCGAATAGCAAGTTTCTGAGACCAACGCCTAAGCCGTAAAACCAACTGAGCGGCAGCAGACTCTTATTGATATTGATGAAGTCGCCTTCCATCTCTCACCTCTGACCTCTAAACTATTTTATGCGGATATCATCGAGCATACGAGCCTGGATGGTGCTGCCATCCTTGATGGTTTGGCGGAACTGCATCAGAGGCTCATACAGATCGCCAAGGAGAGCTTTGATCTCTGCCTGAAGCTTGCTATCAAGATAAGAGCCTTTATTCTCGTTGGCCATGAGCTGGTCGAGCCAACTGCTCTTGCCAGGATAGGCTGTGGTGTGGTATTCCTTCAGCTTAGCCAGTTCTGCTGCCTTTTTGATAGCGTCGTCAAGACTGCCCAGCTTATCCACGAGCTTGATATTGAGGGCATCGGTAGCGAGCCATACACGACCCTGCGCGATGGAATCGACTTGTGCGGGCTTCATGCCACGACCCTCAGATACGATATCGAGGAATGACTGATAGCCAGCATCGATATTAGTCTGTAAGTGCTTCATCACGTCATCGGTATTCTTACCAAGAATCAGGTCGGTCTGATAGTCTGTAAACTTATTGGTTGTCACACCGTCGAAGGTCACGCCTAGCTTATCGGTTACCAGTCCGCTGAGGTTAGGAATGAGTCCGAAGATACCGATGCTGCCAGTAACAGTGGTCGGCTCGGCGAAGATGTAGTTGGCTGGCGAACTGATCCAATAGCCTCCCGATGCTGCCATACCTCCCATAGATACTACTACGGGCTTCTTGGCCTTCAGCAGCTTGATGGCATGACGTATCTGCTCGGAGGCAACTGCGCTGCCGCCACCGGAGTTGACACGGAACACGACGGCCTTGATGTCGTCGTCATCCGCCAGTTTGCGCAGGTCTTCTGCGGTGCTCTTGCCCACGATGCAATGCTCCGGGTCGTCGATTACATTGTAGGCTGCAGCATCGACGATGCTGCCGTAGGCATAGTAGATGGCAATTTTGTCGCCCTCTTCTGACTTCTTCGACTTCACATTGATCATGTCGGAGAGTGTCAGCTGGTTGATGTCGTCATCCTTACCGATATTCAGGCGATGCTTGATCTTAGCCTTGATTTCCTCGGGAAACAGGATATTGTCGACGAGTTTGGACTTCAGATAATCGTCGGTCTTGGCAAAAAACATGATGCTGTCGTTGGCCAACTGGTTCAGGTCTTCTGCCTTCACCTTACGGCTCTCGCTGATCTCTTTCAGCCAGTAGTTCCAGATGCCGTTGAGATAGGCTGAACGCTGTTCGCGGTCGTAGTCGCTCATGCCTGTCAAGGTGTTACGCTCTACGTAGCTCTTGTATTTGCCCACTTTGGCAACGAGATATTTGACGCCGAGTTTGTCGTATAGTCCCTTCATGTACTCACCTTTGCCACCAAGACCCTTGAAGTCGATTTTTCCTTCGCCATTCAGATAGATACTGTCGGCTACACTGGCAACATAGTAAGATGCCTGGTAATAGTCGTCGGCGTAGGCGAGGATCCACTTGCCGCTTTTCTTGAAGTCTTTCAGGGCATCGCGCAGCTGCTGGGCTGTAGCAGGTGCATCGAAGGACATCGATCCACCTTCGAGGTAGATACCTTTGATGTTCTCATTGTCCTTGGCTTTGCGAATGCTGGCAATCATGTCGTCGAGGCCGACGGAACCCATGTCGCCCATATTCATGAGCTCACTGTAGACTGAGCTGCCTTCTGAGCGCTCGGAGATGGCTCCATCAAGCTTAACGACGAAGACGGAGTTGTCCTTAACCTTGGTAGAAGCTGAATCGCTAGCTATCATACCAACGACTGAGATAACGAGGAAGAATCCCATTATCAGTGTAAAAATCACGATACCACAGATGGTGGCAAGTGTCATTTTGAAGAATTGCTTCATAATTATAAGTATAGTGTTACGTAACTGATTGCAAAGGTACAATAAAAAAGTGAAAAGTGAAAAGTTAAAGGTGAAAAATTTGGTGTTTTAAGGATTTTTTCGTAACTTTGCAGTCACAAACTAATAAACTAAAATACAAAGACAATGAAGAATCGGATTGTTTTGATGGCCCTGATGTTGGTCATAGCCATGAGTGCCATGGGTAAGAAGAAGGTGAAGAGTGTGGAATTGTGGCCTGACGGCACAGAGATATCTGCTTGGTTTTCAGATACCTCTCGTGTCGACCTCTCAGGGCTGAAGCGGTATGTGGTGACCGATTACGGTGTGGACCGTTGGTCTGACGGTGTTCAGACTAAGGAACTGCAGGCTGTGATAGACCTCTGTGCCCAAGAGGGTGGGGGCGTCATCGTGATTCCGCGTGGTACTTTCCTCAGCGGTTCGCTCTTTTTCAAGCCCAAGACCCATCTCCTGATAGAAGAGGGGGGCGAGCTGAAAGGCTCTGACCGCATCCGCGATTTCAAGATTGTCAAGACCCGTATGGAAGGACAGACGCTCAACTATTTCGCTGCTCTGGTAAATGCTGACGGTGTGGACGGTTTTACCATTACGGGTCCCGGAACGATCAATGGTAACGGACAGAAATATTGGGAAGAGTTCTGGATCCGCCGTAAGTATAATCCCCAGTGTACGAATATGGAGGCTATGCGCCCGCGTAATGTGTACATCTCTAATAGTAAGGATGTGACGGTTCAGGATGTGAAGATCATCAACTCGCCTTTCTGGACTAATCATCTTTACCGTTGTGAGAATGTGCGCTATCTGGGATGCTTCATCTTTGCGCCTACGGAGAATGTGACACCTGTAGATCCTCGCCGTGGCGGCCCCAGTACGGATGCCATTGATATCGATGTCTGTAAGAATGTACTGATTCATGGCTGTTATATGCATGTGAACGACGACGCAGTGGTGCTGAAGGGCGGTAAAGGCACCTGGGCAGATAAGGATGAGAACAACGGCCCATGCCGGAATATCATCATAGAAGACTGTACGTATGGCAAGGTGCACGGCTGCCTGACACTCGGTTCGGAGAGTCTCGATGACCGTAATGTGATATTGCGCCGTATCGATGTGAAGGCTGCCACCCGTGTGCTCTGGTTGAAGATGCGCCCCGATACCCCCCAGCACTATGAATATGTGAGTGTGGAGGACATCAAAGGCCAGTGCGGCTCGTTCCTCGTTGTACGTCCCTGGACACAGTTCTTCAAGCCTGAGGATCGTGAGGATATGCCCCTGTCGCAATGTAACAACATCTATATGAAGAATATCCAGATGAAGACAAAAAACTTCTTTGATGTTGGTACGTCAGACAAGTATAAGCTGACAGATTTCTTCTTCGAGAATATTGATGTGACTGACGAGGCAAATGCTTTTGATGCTGGTGTGATTGAGCGTACGACAGTGAAGAATGTGGTGATTAATGGCACAAGTCGCTGACAAGTTGTCACACCCGTAAGGGTTGGCACACTTTTGGCTGAGTATATGGCGAGACGGTTCATAGAATCGTTTCGCCCTTATATAATAAGGTGTATGATTAAAGATTAAACATTAAATATTAAAACATTAAAAATTATGAACATCAAACCATTAGCAGACCGCGTGTTGGTATTGCCAGCACCTGCAGAAGAAAAGATCGGCGGTATTATCATTCCTGACACTGCCAAGGAGAAACCCCTTCATGGCACCATCAAAGCTGTAGGCCAGGGTACAAAAGACGAGCAGATGATCCTGAAAGAGGGTGATGAAGTGCTCTATGGCAAGTATAGTGGCACAGAGCTCGAGTTCGAAGGCACCAAATATCTGATGATGCGCCAGAGCGACGTCTTGGCGGTTATTGAAAAATAATCGCAAATGTAAAAATGATATAATGTAAATAATCAATTGTTACATTGTTAAATTATTAATTTTTTTAATTTTGAAAGATTATGGCAAAAGATATTAAATTCAATATTGAGGCGCGCGATGCTATGAAGCAGGGCGTCGACCAGTTGGCTAATGCAGTCAAAGTAACACTTGGTCCGAAGGGGCGTAACGTGGTTATCGAGAAGAAGTTTGGTGCTCCGCAGATCACCAAGGATGGTGTGACCGTTGCCAAGGAGATTGAGCTCGAAGATAAGTTCGAGAATACTGGTGCTCAGCTCGTTAAGAGCGTTGCATCGAAGACTGGCGACGATGCCGGCGACGGTACTACAACAGCAACTATTCTGGCTCAGGCTATCGTGTCAGAGGGTCTGAAGAACGTGACTGCAGGTGCTAACCCTATGGACCTGAAGCGTGGTATCGACAAGGCTGTGAAGGCTGTTACTGAGCATATCGCTAAGAGTGCTGAGCAGGTAGGCGACAACTACGACAAGATTGAGCAGGTGGCTACCGTATCTGCCAACAACGATAAGGAGATTGGTGAACTGCTGGCTGAAGCTATGCGTAAGGTGTCTAAGGATGGTGTGATCACTATCGAGGAGAGCAAGAGCCGTGACACACACATTGGTGTGGTTGAGGGTATGCAGTTCGATCGTGGTTACCTGTCAGCTTACTTTATCACCGACTCAGAGAAGATGGAGTGCGTGATGGAAAATCCTTACATCCTGATCTACGACAAGAAGATCTCTAATATCAAGGATTTCCTGCCCATCCTGCAGCCTGCAGCTGAGAGCGGACGCCCACTGCTCGTCATTGCAGAGGATGTCGACTCTGAGGCTCTGACCACACTCGTAGTGAACCGTCTGCGTGGCGGTCTGAAGATCTGCGCAGTGAAGGCTCCTGGCTTTGGCGACCGTCGTAAGGCTATGCTTGAGGATATCGCTACACTGACTGGTGGCGTCGTCATCAGTGAGGAGAAGGGTCTGAAACTGGAGCAGGCTACACTCGAGATGCTGGGTACCTGCGACAAGGTGACAGTATCTAAGGACAACACCACGATTGTGAATGGTGCCGGCGACAAGCAGGCCATCCAGGATCGTATCGCCCAGATTAAGAAGGAAATCGAGGTTACAACCTCTTCATATGATAAGGAGAAGCTGCAGGAGCGTCTGGCTAAGTTGGCTGGTGGCGTAGCAGTACTCTATGTAGGTGCTAACAGTGAGGTAGAGATGAAGGAGAAGAAGGATCGCGTAGACGATGCCCTTTGCGCTACCCGTGCTGCCATCGAGGAAGGTGTTGTAGCAGGAGGTGGTACGACCTACATCCGTGCTCAGGAGGCTCTTGCTAACCTGAAGGGTGACAATGCCGACGAGCAGACAGGTATCAACATCATCTGTCGTGCCATCGAGGAGCCTTTGCGCCAGATTGCCGTCAATGGCGGTGCTGAGGGCGCTGTGGTTGTACAGAAGGTTCGTGAGGGTAAGGGCGATTTCGGTTTCAATGCCCGTACCGATGTCTACGAGGATCTGCGTGAGGCTGGAGTCATCGATCCTGCCAAGGTGGCTCGTGTAGCTTTGGAGAACGCTGCCAGTATCGCAGGTATGTTCCTCACCACAGAGTGCCTTATCTGCGACAAGCCAGAGAAGGAACCTGCAATGCCGATGGGCGGTGCCCCAGGCATGGGTGGTATGATGTAATGTCAGAGTGTTATAATTACATGCAGAATTAATATAATTTTGCTAAGCGAACTTAACAAATTCAAGGGATGGATGCTGAATCCATCCCTTTTTTATGCTATTTTGTGCGCACACATGTTATTTTTTTATAAAAATGTTTGCGCCATCCATAAATTAGCTATACCTTTGCACCGTCGGAAAAATCTTCTGTTCCGGCAACATAGTACAAGAAACTTTTGAGTAAAAGATATTTTTTTGATTTGTTTTAGTAGATTAGTTTTTAAGTAGTTTGTTTTTTGAACCGATTGTCGTGAGACACTCGGTTTTTTTGTACCTATTATCCTTGTTTCTATCGCTTGGAGGCTGTTATGCTGTAATAATTGTGAATATTTATTGAAGATGAAAAAAAATATGGGTTAGAATGAAATAAATATCCAAATAATTTGTATCTTTGCAAGCGTTATGGATAAACTCCTAGAACTATATAAAGAGTGGAAAGGAGCTGAACCCGCCAATATTCAGCAACTTTCGGGTGCAGGCAGCAACCGCACCTATTTCCGCTTGACAGATCAGGATGGTAAGACCGTCATTGGTGTGATTGGTACAAGTCGTGACGAAGATCATGCTTTCATCTATCTGACAGAACACTTCACCAAGCGCAAACTTCCAGTGCCAAAGATACTGGCAGCCAGCCCTGATGAACTGCGTTATATCCAGACCGATCTTGGAAGTACATCCCTCTTCGACGCCATTAGAGGCGGTCGTGAAGCTGGCGGTCGGTATACATTGAAGGAACAGGAACTCTTGAAACGTGCTATCCGAGAATTGCCGAACATCCAGATGCGTGGTGCGCGTGGACTCGACTTCTCCAACTGCTACCCTCAGGCAGAATTTGATGCCGACAGTGTGCTCTTTGATCTGAACTATTTCAAATATTGTTTCCTGAAGGCTACTGAGCTCGATTTCCATGAGTTGAAACTTGAAGCCGACTTCAGACTCTTAGCCAAGGATCTGACGAACGACTCATACGCGGTGGGTGACTGTTTCCTTTACCGCGATTTCCAAGCCCGTAACATCATGCTCGATCATGATGGGAATCCTTGCTTTATAGACTATCAGGGTGGGCGAAAGGGTCCCTATTATTATGACTTAGCCTCATTTCTGTGGCAAGCCTCTGCCAGGTATCCGCATAAGTTGCGCCGTGAACTCGTCTATGAATATTATAACTCGCTGAAGAATTATACAGAAGTGCCGCCGTCGCGACATTTCGCCAACCGCTTGTCGCTGTTCGTGCTCTTCCGCACGCTTCAAGTTCTGGGCGCTTACGGCTTCCGAGGCTATTTTGAGCAGAAGAAGCATTTCATCGAGAGTATACCGCCTGCTATCCAGAATTTGCGGGAGTTGTTAGGCACCTCGTTCCATTATCCATATCTGATGGATGTGTTGCGCCGTCTGACAGAACTTCCCCAGTTCCAGCAGATTGAGACCATCGCCAGTCGTGCCGATGGCTATAAGATTACCGACTTGAACCCCTATAAGGCGCATCCGCAGGATGGTCCGGCTACCTTCTCAAAATATGACGCCCAGGGTCCACTTGTCGTGCGCGTGTTCAGTTTTTCCTATACCAAAGGCATACCTGAGGACGAAAGCGGCAATGGCGGTGGTTACGTGTTCGACTGCCGATCCACGCATAATCCTGGTCGTTACGAACCTTATAAAAAGTTGACGGGTCTCGACGAGCCAGTTATCCGATTCTTAGAGGATGACGGAGAAATCCTGACGTTCCTGGACTCGGTATACAAGCTGGCCGATGCTCATGTGCGCAGATACATCCAGCGTGGTTTTACCTCCCTGATGTTCTGCTTTGGCTGTACTGGAGGCCAGCATCGCAGCGTCTATTCTGCCCAGCATCTGGCGGAGCATATTCATGATAAATTCGGCATCGAGGTGCGTGTCTGTCATCGCGAGCAGAATATCAGTCAGACCTTTGAGGCACGACAGAATTAAGGGGCTTGAACGGTTTCTGTCGCGATATGTCGTCCCTGTCGCAACTACAAGAGGCAAAAAACTGAAGAAGACTTGCATAAAGCTAACTTATGATGTATCTTTGCACCAGAAATTAAAATTAAAAAATCAAAATAATTATGGCATTAACAGCAGTTTTAGAATTTGGCGACAACAACATCAAGCGCTACTCAAAGCAGTATTTGGTGTCAGATTGTCGTTTCGTATTTGACAGACCTTATAATGAGTTCCGCCCCGAGGGCGCTGCCCGCTGCGAACGTCTTGAGGTTGTTGTTGTGGCACCAGGTAAGAACGACCTGAGTCTCTTTGAGTGGTTTAATAGTCAGGGTGTACAGAATGGTAGGATAGTCATTAGTCTGGCTGTTGAGAAGAAATTTGAAGAACTTGATACGCAGACCATCTTTTTTGAAGATGCAAAGTGTTTCTCTCTCGCTGAAATTTATGATATAGACAGTTCTCGCCGCCGACTCCTGAAGTTGGCCATCGGTGCTGAGAAAATGACAATTGACGATACAACTTTTATTTGCAGATAAACTATGGCAACATTACTTTCAAATGAATTAAAGGCTGTGGTGGTGCCAGATAACTTTCTGGATAATCCCATCAATGTGTTGAAGGAGAACTGTTTGACAGTTCAGCACTTTGACTATGAGTGTGAACATAAGCGCAACGATTCCGGTGAGGTTTACGGTGCTACAAAACCAGTCATTCTGGAGTTCTCGATCCGCGTCAATTCTCCGCGTCACGCAAGAATGTTCTACAGACGTTTGATTTCCAATGAGCATTCCTGTTTCTCATTCCTATTCAATATCACTTACGGTGCTAATGAGCGTATGTCGGGTTATGATGATGGAATGGTCGTTGATGGTTATGTAGTTCATGTGGAAGAGACCTACACCACAAAGGTTGATGATAATGGCGACAAGCAGATGATGCTCAATGTGACGCTTCAGGTTCGCTCGGTCATTTACTTAGGCAGAGAGAATAATTTCAAAAGTACGTTTATAGAATAAGATTGGATTAGGGATATGGCAAGATTAAGACTTACTCTGCACAACTTCAATTGTTTTGAAAAGGTAGGCTCAACCTTCACAAAAGTAGCCCAAAATGTCCTGCTATCTACGGATAAGGAGAGTACGACGCTCTATCTGTCTGTTGGTGATTCCTCCGATACAAAACTTCAATACGATCTGAACATTGTAACCTTTGGCTTCCAGAAGAAGATGTACCAGCCAACAGAGATTACCGCAGACATTCAGATCGCTCTTGCTTCGGGTAACGACAATACCTGGAAGTCCATTGGGCGTAAACAGATTGAGACTCTGTTCAAGCATTTGCAGGTGTCGTTGGACGAGGTGCCGGCGAAGGACACTAGTAAGACGGACGACGAGAATCTCACAGCTGCTGCTTTGAATACAATTGGTGATGATTTCTATGTGTATGAGGTCTTGCCTCACTATCAGTCGGAGGGCATGTACGTGACACTGAAGATCAGTAGTCTTGATAAACTGCTGACCCTCCGTGTGGCTAGCCGTGCTTTCACAGCCAAACGTCTGAGTACCATCCTCAAAAGCGAGCTGGAAAAATACAATGTCTCTTACAAGTATACCCTCAAAAGCAATGACGGAAAAGATGGTGAGACCACTATGACTCAGAAGCTGCAGTCCGACCTAACCAAAATGAAACAGTTGGGCGTGTCAGGCAAAGATCACATTTTCCCCTATTTGGTACAGTATAACGAGACCTTCTATGATATGTTGGCACGAACCTGCAACCGCTGGGGTGAGTTCCTATATTATGAGGACAATGCCCTCCATGTAGGCTACGATAGTGATGATTCTAACGTGAAGGCTCTTAATGGCTTTAATGACATCCATTATTTCGACAGCGGTAAAATTACTCCAACTATCTCAAATGACGGCTTCTGTGATTTGAAGTCTTCTAACGAGAAGCAGTTTGTGGAAAATGTACTGAAGAAGAGCCCAAACGAGGTCTCTGGCAACTTGTTCTATCCTACTACCGCGAAGTGGGACAAGGTGCTGATGAAGGAGATATCCTCTTTCCTCAAGAACGACAAGAATGTTCCCACTTGGTTGAGTAACCGTCTTCTTGACAACACAGTGGATCTGGTAAAGAAGGCGCTTGAGGTGAGCGATAGTAACAGTGAGTTTGATGACCAATGGTTCCCTGGGAGCAAAAAGCCTGGTGCCGACGACCAATACAAAGACGGGAAGGAGTTTAACCAGTTCACGGAATATGGAACGAAGTTCAAGGACGATAAGTACAAGGAAATCCTGGCTGCTGAAGAAGCCGCTGGAAAGGATGCCGTATATATCGATTTCAGTACTACGTGTCCAGAACTGAAGCTTGGCAACATCATTCAGTATAATGGCGAGAAGTTCATCGTGGTTGAGATTAACTGTAAGAAGGAAACCAAGTTGAAATATGGTTTAAATGGAAATGAAATAGTGGAGACTACAACCTCTGCTCTTCTGTTCGATGTCGTGGCCACTGCATGCAAAGACGATAAGACGAATCTGTTCTATCCAGCCGTGATTCCTGCTGGACACTTTAGACAGGCCGATCCGCAAATAGCCACTATCGTGGATGACGGTGACCCTTCTGGCAACAATCAGGTGAGAGTGGTCTTTCCTTGGCAGCAGAAACCCGATGATAAGTCTGACAATGAAAAAAAGGATTCTGACAGCACAGGTGATGATCCCACGCCTTGGCTTCAGTTTGCTACTAGTGCAGCCGGTTCTCCTACCATAGGTAAACATTATGCAGGCGATGAGGTGCTGGTGGGCTTTGTCGGTGGCAATGTTGAGTGCCCCTATGTCCTTGGTGTTCTGGCCTCCAAGGGTGATGATGCTGATTACATCCAGACAACACCTGGCGGCCACAAGTTCAAGTTGCAAGATGATGAAGATGGCATCAAGAATTTCCTAACAGGTATGTTCTTACCTTGTGTTGAGACAATAGGCTCGGTCTTGACTTATTTTCCTGGCGTCAAGAGCATTACAGATGCGATGTGTAAACCAGCCCAGGGAGATAAGAATAATCTTTCCTTGGGTGGAGGATTCGAGTTGTCTGACAATTATGGTATATACAAAATCTCTGGTTCTACCGATGGTCGTGAGGTGGCCATAGCCTCTCCTTGGGGTGAGGTGAACATTAATGCCTTTACAGGTATTACCATCTCTGCTCCTAATGGCGATGTAGCTATAAAGGGTAAGAACATCAAACTGGAAGCTGGCAATAATATAGAAATTATCTCAGGTACGAACGTCAAGAATAAGATCTTGGGAGGTGACGGGTCTGGCTTTGGAGCCGACATGGCGACAGCTGTTGCTAAGAAAGTGGCCAACACGCTTACATCTATTATTGACTTGTCAACAGTACGTGCTGCTATCGAGATTGTTTTCCGTCCTGCAGAAGGAGCCCTTCGCATTAAGTCGAACCGCTTCCTCATGCTCGAGGCCGGCAAGGGTAAGTGCACATATCCTAAGAGTGCTTATGCCGACGAAGAAACCTATAAAGAGAATTTCGAGGAACTCAAGAAAGAGGATTTCCGTAAGGGCCTGAAGTTGGTATCAGGCGTGGAGCAGATATTGGCGCAGATATCAACTATCGGCTCGATGCATAATACGCGCTTTATGAATGCCTATAACAAATGTGTAGAAAAACAACTTGCATACAGTAGTCTGATTAAGCAGAAGAATGTCATCAAATGGGGAGAGAAATATGATAGAACCAAGCCTGAGACTCATAAGATCTGTCATAAATATGAGGATGCTGCCTTGAAAGACAAGTTATGGGCTGATGGTAACAATCTGCTGACAGATGCCGATCTTGGTTTCGTTTCTGAATATGATCTTGATATCAGCAAGGTTACAAACAGGAATGTGGAAACCTTCTCTAACGGGCATCGTATGAATGTTGACATTGCTAAAAAAGGTGTCTTAGGGAAGCGTAAAGCCAAAAGAGCAGAGATCTTGAAAGTTGCCAATGAACTCCGTCAAGCCATCATCGACTTCAAGAAATTGCCGGAGATTACCGAACAGGATGTGAAGACGAGTTTTAAGACTGTCCGCGACAAGAACCTGCCTAAGAATGCTGAGAAATGTCTGATAACAGCCTTCACGAAGACAAATTTAGGCGACGATGTGTTCTACTATAAGCCTATGACTGACGACCAGAAGAAGTTGAATACAAAGTATACTGAAGCAACACTTAAAACTCACATGGTTGTTTTGGAGCGTAAGGCCGCCATCCTGGCCATTGAGGCCTTGGGATTCAAAGATGAATGGCGTGAACAGAAAGATAATCCTGATTTCGGCAAAACAGGAAAACCCACGAAAGATATCAAGAAAATACCAGTGGTGGAGCGTAAGTTCGGGGCAGATGACCTGAAGGACAATAACTATTGGGAAAACTATGTGAAAACGATCATAGCTGTACCGAAGCTCAATGCGGTCGAGTATAAGGCCTACGAGGAGTTCAAGAAGAACGCTCTGGATAATCTGGGCGACCTGAAGTTCTGGGAGTCCTGGCAGGAGAACGATTCATGGAGTGATGCCAAGAATGGTGGAATTCTGTTCTCGTCAGACAGTAGGATTTATGATCTGAAGAAGAATATTGAAGACGTGCCTTCTCCATTTAAGGAGAACTTGACAATGGATGATAATACGAATGACGACGTCAAGACCATGTTGGACAAGGTCAAGGCAAAATTAAATGCAATTGTAATTTAGAAGTGATATGGGATACGTATATGATGACTGGAAAAAACTTCTTGAGAATTTCCAAAAGAGTGTAGAGAAAGATCTGGAAGAGATACACCAGCAGAAAGCTGAGGTACAGCAGATGAAGACCGACATCTTCAACAAGATGGGTGAGGGCCTCTTCTATCGCGACGACAGCAGGATCGTCATCTCCGCCCCGGAGATTGTCATCGGCAATGTCGACAAGAGTGGCGACCTACAGGGATCTGGTCGTATCATTATCAAGGGTGAAGAAATCTCGCAGGAAGGTGTGGGTGAGCATGGAAAGGTGATAACCCGTGCACCGAGCATCCGCCAGGTGGCTGTCAACCCTGGTATTGACGGACTGGAGAATGTGGTGTGCAATACCTCTGAGATCGTTTCTCAGGCCACAGACATTGTTCTCCACAGCAGCGATGCCAAGGATGCCTTCTCGCAGTCGCCTGTACCCGCAGGTAAGGGCGGTGTCCGTATTCATGCTGATCAGAGTTTGGATATCGAGGCTGCTGTCTCGGCAGAGGATCGTAAACAGTCGATTGAGGCTGAGGTGCAGGCCTTGACCACTCAGGCTGCTGACCTGAAGAAGTTGATTGACAGTCAGAAGAAGGCCATCGATGATTTCTTTAGCCAGATGAACGGATTGTTTAAGTCTGAGGACAACCTAAACGTAGGAAAAGGCTATTTGTCACGTGTCTACATGGACAATCTTGACGAGGTGCACACCCGAATGGAGGAACTGATGCCGGCAGTATATTCATCTACCGTGAGTTTTATCCATACCGTCTCACAACTTGCAGAGGTGAATCGTAAGAAGAAGGCTTTAGAGACAGAAAAGGGGCAGATCAAGACTGGCGATGACTTTGTTAAGAATACTACGGGTGCCTCGATGAATATCGTGGCAGAGAACATCAATATGATTACTGCCGACGGCGACGGCAATATGCATACGAATTCTGAAGCTGGTGTTACGATCCAGTCGCCGCGTATTGGAATGAACATGACCGACGGCGCTGGTAAACTCGTAGAAGACGGCGTTTTTTCCGTGAGTGCACAGAACATCTCACTCTCAACTGCCAATTTCTCTGACGACGGCAAGGAGTTGCCTACCGTAGGAAGCGTCAACATCCAGTCGAAAGAGATCAATATGGAGGCCATCGACTATACTGTGGATGAGCAGAAAGGTTATGTGGAGAAGGAACTCACCAAGGACAGCAAGATTACATTGACCGCAAAGACCATTGAGGTGGCTACAACGAATCCTAAGAATATCGAGCGCGATGACAAGGGTAAGATTACCAAGGGTGAGTATACCGCTGAGGGCGATGTCATCATCCGATCGAAGACCGTCGCTGTAGAGAGCCTCGACTACGAGGTAAAGGACGGCAAGCTGGCTACGAAAGCCCTGACAAAGGACGGCAAGATTGCCGTGCGCTCAGAGAAGATGGACTTCCTCGCTGCCGATGCCGAAGGCAAGGCTACAGGCTCTATTAATATGAACGCGAAGGCAGTGGCCGTGAAGTCGATGGATGTCGACAAGGAAAAGTTGACCGACTCTGCATTAGCCGCAGGCAGCACGATGACGCTTGTGAGCGAGAAGATGTACGTCGGTTCGAAGTCGAAGGATATCAAGAGCAAGAAGCTGCAGGCTGTCTCGGAAGAGATCGGCGCCTTTGCAGACAAGACGCTGGAGATTCAGCAGGGCGACGGCAAGGCAGTTGTACAACTCAGTGGCGGCAATGCCTCCATGGGTGGCAGTAAGTCTGCACTTTATGGTGACACCACTATCAATGGCAAGGCCGATATCAAGGGCGATGTCAAGGCACCTAAAGGACAGTTCGACAACCTTGAGGCAAAGTCGTCTTTCAAATCGAGCAACATCAGCGACGGTATCGCCGTGCCTGGTGCAGGCGGTGGTGGCAGCCTGAGTGCGAAGCTCAAGAGCGAGGATGCACCGAAAGAGTGATATAAAGGTGAAAAAGTAAAAGGCGAAAAATAAAGAGATAAATTAAGATATGAGAAGAGCAACAATAGCAGAATACGATCGTTTGGCAGATAAGCTCGCCAGCTTGGTAGCCATGATGGATTACCGTTTCAAGAATATCTGCGTCAAGGCAGAAGAGGTGTCTCTGCTGCCAATCACCGCCCGTATTGAGGGTGAAGACAAGAATCTGGAAGAATGTGCGACCATAGGCAAAGACGATGACTATCACTTCATGATCTTCCCTAAGTATGATGAGGACATGATGGATATCGCCGTTGGTATTGCCAGAGTTCATCCTGAGTTCAAACAGGAGAGAAAGGCCATGCCGGTAACTGTACCAGACCGTAATGGTGAGGAGAGAAACATTGATGCAAAATACATCCTGCTGACCATGCCTGAGGTTGATGATAATCGTTATGACGTGCTGAAGGAGGCTGTTAAAGTTGAATACAATCTGTGCAAGGAACAGATGGAGGGTGCCAATATCGTAGCGCAGACCAAGTTCGCGACGCTGGCTGCCGGAGAGACAAAAGACGACTTGGATATCCTGAAGCAGGAGCTCGACAAGCTGAATGACGAGTGGAATGGCAAGCGTGATGATATTCATACAGCCAAACTTAAGGAAATAGAGGATGCTCATAAGAAATGGCTGGCGGAGCAGGCTGAGAGTAATCAGCAGCGTCGTGAGGAAGAAGCTGCACGTGGCGAAAGTGCTGCCACCTCTATGATTATTCGTGGGGCAGATGACTAAAAGGAAAGTTCCCTATACACCGATCTCGAATCGCCCGACGAACTTCTGAGTCTGAAGGATAAATGAAAAAGTATATTATATTGCTAGTGGTATCGACCTCCCTGATGCTTGGCATCATGGCGGCGATACCTTTTTTCATGGCTAAGGCCAGTGCCGAGACAGAGTTACTGGCTAAGGCCGAGCGGGATTTGAAGGAGAGTAAACGTATTGCGGCTGTGAAAACTGAGGTCGAGAACGTCGTATCCGATGTCATCCCAAAGGTCGTGCAGCGTATTGACTTTCCCGACCGCTTCTATTCCATTGTGACCCAGATGGTCAACAAAAGCCCCTACATCGTGGGTGCCGGTATCGCTTTCCTGCCCGACTACTATGCCAACCTTGGCAAGGAGAAACTCTACGCACCGTATGCCTATGATGAGCAGCCCAGTGTCAGAGTGAAGAAGCAGAAGACGGAGGAGCCGATGATACGCACCCGTCTGCTCGACTTCGACTACACTACTCGCGAGTGGTTCCGGACTCCGGTCGAGAAGGAGAAAAATCTCTGGACCCAGCCCTATGTCGACCAGGGCGGCACGAAGATTATCATGTGTACCTTTGTCGAACCTATCCGTGACCGGACAGGACATGTGGTAGGCGTGCTGTTTGCCGATGTGCCGATGGAGGATGTTTCGATCCTCTCTATGGATATGGATGGTCTCATCGAGCGAGGCGGGCGTATCTCTGTGATGGTCATGCTCGTGTTTCTGGGGCTCTTTTGCGTGATTCTCTGGTTGTCTCTCCGGGCTTCACAGCGCTACCGTAAGGATACTTACGATAGCGAGATCCAAAAACTCAAAAGTGAGATCGAACACTTGAAGACAATCAATCGCAAACTGATGCAGCGTAATCTCGATCTGTCGAAGAAAGAGTCTGCAAGTCATTTTTTAGGATAAGATGAAACAAGCAATGATTTTCGCTGCGGGTCTGGGTACTCGGTTGAAACCACTGACCGACACCATGCCTAAGGCACTGGTAAGGGTGGGGGGGCAGCCCCTACTCTGGCACGTCGTCACGAAGCTCAGGGCGGCGGGCTACGAGCGGATGGTGGTCAATGTCCACCATTTCGCCGATCAGATTATCGACTACCTCGAATCTAATGATCATTTCGGCATCGACATCCGTATCAGCGATGAGCGCGACGGACTGCTCGAAACGGGCGGTGGCATCAAGAAGGCGCTGCCTTTGTTTGATAATGAGAGCCCCATCCTGATTCATAATGTCGATATCCTGAGCAACCTCGACCTCTCACAGCTTACCGATGTCACTACGCCGCCCGATGCCCTCCTGGTTGTCAGTCGTCGCCAGACTAAGCGTTATCTGCTCTTCGACGACGAGATGATCCTCGACGGTTGGACGAACATCGCTACTGGCGAAGTGCGCAGCCCTTATCCCGGGCTCGAACCTTCCGATCTCAAGCAACTGGCCTTCAGTGGCATCCATGTTCTTTGGCCCCGTGTGTTCCCCCTTTTCAGTGAAATGCCTGAGCGTTTTGGCATTATCGACTTCTACCTGAAGTATTGTCACCAGTGTGCCTTCATGGGCTATGAGAAGCGCGATCTGCAGCTGATGGATGTCGGGAAGCTCGACACCCTCGAACAAGCTGAAGCTTTTATTGATAGTAACTTGTTAAATAGTAAATAGTCAAATCGTAAATTAGATCTATGACACAGAAGATTATTATTTTGGATTTCGGTTCACAGACGACGCAGCTCATCGGTCGTCGTGTACGTGAACTGGATACCTTCTGCGAGATCATGCCTTACAACAAATTCCCGAAGGACGACCCTTCGGTCATTGGCGTGATCCTAAGCGGCTCGCCTTTCTCGGTCCATGACCCTGAGGCATTTAAGGTCGACTTGTCGCAGTTTATTGGGCGCATCCCCGTGCTGGGTATCTGCTATGGTGCCCAGTTCATCTCTCACTCCCTGGGAGGGCGTGTCGAAAAGGCTGACTCGCGTGAGTACGGGCGTGCCAACTTGCAGACGGTCGATACCTCGAATCCGCTGTTCAAGCACTTCGAGCAGCAGTCGCAGGTGTGGATGTCGCATGGCGACACCATCACCGCCATCCCAGAGGGATTCAAGGTGATTGGCTCTACAGCTGATGTGGTGAATGCCGCCTTTGCATCGACCACACAGCCCGTCTGGGCCGTACAGTTCCATCCCGAGGTGTATCATACCCTGCAGGGCAAGCAGCTGCTAAAGAACTTCGTGGTCGATATCTGCGGCTCCCGTCAGGAGTGGAGTGCTGCATCGTTCGTTGATTCTACCATAGCCGAGTTGAAGGCTCAGATTGGTCAGGATCGCGTGATCCTCGGTCTCAGTGGCGGTGTCGACAGCTCTGTGGCTGCCGTTCTGCTCAATCGTGCCATCGGTAGTAACCTCACCTGTATATTTGTTGATCATGGCATGCTCCGCAAGAATGAGTTTCGCCAGGTGATGGATGATTATAAGGTGCTCGGCCTGAACGTCGTCGGTGTCGATGCTTCTGAGAAGTTCTTCGCTGACCTCGCAGGCGTTTCCGACCCAGAGCAGAAACGTAAGATTATCGGTCGTGACTTTGTTGAGGTTTTCAATGCCGAAGCCAGGAAGATTACCGATGCTCGTTGGTTGGCACAAGGCACCATTTATCCCGATCGCATTGAGAGTCTGAACATCACGGGCAAGGTCATCAAGAGCCATCATAATGTGGGCGGACTGCCCGAGGACATGCAGCTGCAGCTCTGTGAACCGCTGAAGTGGTTGTTCAAGGACGAGGTACGCCGTGTGGGCCGCCAGCTGGGCATGCCCGAGCATCTCATCACGCGTCATCCCTTCCCCGGTCCTGGTCTGGCTGTCCGTATTCTGGGCGACATCACCCCCGAGAAAGTGCGTATTCTGCAGGATGCCGATGATATCTATATCCGTGCCTTGCGCGAATATGTCGACACCGATGGTATACCCTTGTATCATAAGATCTGGCAGGCAGGTGTCGTCCTGCTTTCCACCGTCCGCAGTGTGGGCGTCATGGGCGACGAGCGTACCTATGAGCACCCTGTGGCCCTGCGTGCTGTCACCTCTACCGACGCGATGACAGCCGACTGGGCTCATCTGCCTTACGACTTCATGGCCCGGGTCTCTAACGAGATTATCAACAAGGTGCGTGGAGTCAATCGCGTCTGCTATGACATCTCGTCAAAACCACCAGCAACGATCGAGTGGGAGTAGGGAAATAAGTGGCTATATAAAGGTTTAAAGATATGAAAAAGACCATTATGACATTAGGTATGGCATCGGCTATGATGATGCCCTTTTCAGCTTGCGAGCAGGCTAAGCATGAGAACCCGTTGCTCATGGAGAGCCAGCTGCCCTTTGGTGCCCCCGACTTCGATAAGATTGAGGATACCGATTATCTGCCGGCCTTCGAGGCAGCCATCGCTGAGAATCGCCAGAATATCAAGGCCATCGTGGAGTGCCCTGACTCGGCCACGTTCGAGAACACCATCCTCGCCCTTGAGGAGAGCGACCGTCTGCTTGACCGTGTCAGTCGCACGTTCTTCGCCCTTACCGAGGCCGACAAGACCGACGAGATTGCCGATATAGAGAAGAAGGTCATGCCGATGCTCACCGAACTCGACAATGAGATATCGTTCAATCAGCAGCTCTTCGATCGCATCCGTCAGGTCTACGACCGCGATTATGATTCGCTACAGGGCGAAGACCGTAAATTGCTTGAGGAGATCTATAAGCAGTTCGTGCGCAAGGGTGCGCTGCTGCCTGCCGACAAGATGGCACGCATGAAGGAGATCAACCTCCGCATCTCCGACCTGCAGCAGCAGTGGGGCGATGCCCTGCAAGCTGCCACCAACGATGCTGTCGTGTGGGTTGATAAGAAGGAAGACCTCGCAGGACTCTCTGAGACCGACATCGCCCAGTGTCAGAAAGATGCCGATAGCCGTGGTGGAAAGGCACCCTATGCCATCGTCATTGTCAACACCACACAGCAGCCTATTCTTGCCAGCCTCGACAACCGTGAGCTGCGAAAGCGCGTGTTCGAAGCTTCCATCCATCGTGCCGACGGCACAGGCAAACATAACACCTTTGCTATCGCCGCTGAGATTGCCAAGCTGCGTGCTGAGCAGGCCGAGCTGATGGGTTACGAGAACTACGCTTCCTATTCGCTGGAGAACACCATGGCCAAGACAGCTGATAACGTCTATGCCTTCCTGAAGAACCTCATCAAGGCTTACCGCCCGAAGGCAGATGCTGAGACGAAGGCCATCGAGGACTATGCCCGTAAGACCGAGGGAGCCGACTTCAAACTCGAACCTTACGACCGCTTCTATTATTCAGCTAAGATGAAGAAGGAACTGCTCGATATCTCCGACGACGAGGTGAAGCCTTACTTCACGGTCGACAGCGTGCTCAAGAACGGCGTGTTCTATGCTGCCAACCGTGTCTACGGTATCTCGTTCAAGGAGCGCACCGATATTCCCGTCTATCATCCCGACATGAAGGTCTTCGAGGTCATCGATAAGGACGGCAAGAGCCTCGCGCTCTTCTATGGCGACTACTTCCGCCGCCCTTCGAAGCGTGGCGGAGCCTGGATGGATGGCTTCCAGAAACAGAGCCGTCAGCGCGACCACTTGCCTATTGTCTATAATGTGTGCAACAGTGCCAAGGCACCCGAGGGTCAGCCCTCGCTAATCACGTGGGATGAGGTCACTACTATGTTCCATGAGTTTGGTCACGCCCTCCACGGCATTCTCTCCAACTGTCAGTACAACAGTTTGAGCGGTACCAGCGTGGCGCGCGACTTCGTTGAGATGCCTTCGCAGTTCAACGAGTCGTTTGCCTCGATCCCCGAGGTGTTCGATCACTATGCGCGCCATTGGGAGACAGGTGAGCCCATGCCTGCCGAACTGAAAGAGCGCATGCTGAAGAGCATCAACTTCCAGTCAGCTTATTCCCTTGGCGAGAACCTCGCAGCTACCTGTCTTGACTTGGCCTGGCACATGCTGCCCTCAAAGGATATCCCGGCGGCTGAGCAGGCTGCACAGTTCGAGACTGAGGCTCTGCGCCAGATCGGCCTGCTCGATTCCCAGATTCTGCCTCGCTATAGCACCAGCTACTTCAACCACGTGTTTGGCGGAGGCTACGCTGCAGGCTATTACAGCTATCTCTGGACCGAGGTTCTGGCTGTGAATATCGCCGATGTCTTCGCCCAGCGCGGGCCTTTGAAGCCCGAGACGGGTCAGGCGATGCGGGATAAGATCCTCAGTCGTGGCAATACCGGCGACCTCATGCAGATGTTTACCGACTTCACCGGCATGGCCCAGCCCGACGCCTCCAGCCTTCTGAAAGCCAGAGGGCTGTAAATATCACACTAAAATTCTCCGCTCAAGCCTGAGCGGGGAATTTTTTGAAGAAAAAACGGGCAGAATTTGTTTGATTTTGTTTTTTTTTGTACCTTTGCCCCCGAATTAAAAAAACAACCATAGATTGTGACTAAGGTTAACATCATCAAGACTGCCTTTATGGCAATGACGCTGGTCCTGACGGCGACCAGTTGCCGTGAACGTGCCCACGAGCCAGCTCAGGCCGCTACCGTCGTGAAGGATACCGCCCGACTTGTTACGCCCGACTCGCTCAACTCAGAGATGCGGGCACAGATAGAGCGTGGCGTCATTCTCAATCAGGTGCACAATGTCTACCGGCTGCTCCGTTCGGAGTATATGTATCGTGGCGGCTCTTGCGAGAACGAGCTCTTCGACAAGGCATTCTGTTCCAAGTCGTGGAACAAGTTGCTCATGGCTGTCCACCGCAAGGAAGAGCAGACGGGTACCCTGTTCTTTGAGATCGACCACTGGTCGATGATGCGCTATTCAGGCGTCCAGCTGTCGTTCGATGAGTTCGAGGTTGAGCATGTCGACCTGTTCAGCCCAGTGAAGCGGGCTTCAGTCACCTTCACCGTCTACGAGGCCGACACCTACACGCCTGCCCGCATCGACTTGGTCTATGAAGACGGCCGCTGGGTGATCGACAATTTCCACAATCTAAAATATGGGATTGACGTGCGTAATGCCATGTGGAATTACCTCGCCAATCCCAATACCATTTAATTCAAGTTCTTAACTTCTTCTCTATTACAGCGTTCCTTTGAAGTACTCGATGGTCTTGGCCAGACCCTCGTCGAGCTTCACCTTCGGCTCCCAGTCCAGCTTGGCTTTGGCCAGCGTAATGTCGGGACGGCGCATCTTAGGGTCGTCGGAAGGCAGCGGACGGAACACGATCTTGCTCTTCGAGCCCGTCATGGTGATCACCTTCTCTGCCAGCTCCAGCATCGTGAACTCACCGGGATTACCGATGTTCACCGGCCCCAGGAAGTCGTCGCCGCTGTTCATCATGCGCACCATACCCTCGATCAGGTCGGTGACATACTGGAACGAGCGGGTTTGTTGGCCGTCACCGTAGATGGTGATGTCCTCGTTGCGAAGGGCCTGCATGATGAAGTTGGAGACCACACGCCCGTCGTGCTGCGCCATGCGCGGCCCATAGGTGTTGAAGATGCGGATCACCTTGATGCGCACGCCGTGGAGGCGGTGGTAGTCGAAGAACATCGTCTCGGCGCAGCGCTTACCCTCGTCATAGCACGATCGAAGGCCGATGGTGTTCACGTTGCCCCAGTAGCTCTCTGGCTGTGGATGCACGGTGGGGTCGCCATACACCTCGCTGGTCGATGACTGCAGAATCTTACACTTCGTTCTGCGCGCCAGTCCCAGCATGTGGTAGGCCCCGAACACCGATGTCTTGGTGGTCTGGATAGGATCGTTCTGGTAATAGATAGGCGAGGCGGGACAGGCGAGGTTGTAGATTTCGTCAACCTCGGCCCAATAGGGCTGGCACACGTCGTGTCTGACAATCTCAAAGTTAGGACGCCCGATTAGATGCCACACGTTCTCTTTCGCGCCGGTATAGAAGTTGTCCAGACAGATCACGTCGTTGCCTTCGTTCACCAGCCGTTCGCACAGGTGGGAGCCGATAAAGCCCGCACCACCAGTCACAAGGATTCGTTTCATCATAATAA
Source organism: uncultured Prevotella sp. (assembly GCA_900318395.1). Classification (GTDB taxonomy): domain Bacteria; phylum Bacteroidota; class Bacteroidia; order Bacteroidales; family Bacteroidaceae; genus Prevotella. The sequence goes on along the minus strand of ONKL01000011.1, from coordinate 29,577 downwards.
AATAATGTCTGTTTTTAATTTATTCTGCTGCAAAGATAGTCATTATTGCGGGAATTACAAAACAAAAACAGATTTTTTTGATAAAAACCTGATAGTTTCATAAAAGAAGTGAAGCCTTTCGAATTCCACTGTCATAAAATTTAATCGGCTAACGTCAATCCAGGATGTAATTCTCAACAGCAAAGACAAGTATTTCTCACAGATAAAATCACTTTTTTAATTCTATCTCTACTAAATAACCACGAATGCCTTTAAAAATACTGATTTTACTAGGTGTTTGCAAATATTTCTTTTGTTTTTTTACCTCTACTAATCCTCTACTAAACCTCTACTAATCTTCTACCTTTTCTCTACTAATCTTCTACCTTCCCTCTACTAATCATCAACCAACCTCTACCGAATAAGGGCTCCTTATTCTGCAATAAGTGTCCCTTATTTTGTGACAAAGCTTCCTTATTACTCTGTAAGTACTGCTTGTTCACTACCCCTCAGGCTCGTTATGTATTCCCAACGTGGGAACATTTCATTCCCAGCGTGGGAATGCGACGTTCCCAACGTGGGAATAATTGTTAGTCTTATTGGAGATTATGAATCACCCTAAAGAAAACAACACGTCATTACCTTCTTTCCTTTGAGTAGAGGTTTAGTAGAGGTTTAGTAGAGATAAAGTAGAAGATTAGTAGAGGATTAGTAGAGTTTTAGTAGAGATATAAAAGATGTTTAAATAGCTAATAACCTGCAATTTACAAGGTTTTATGTAGAGGTAAATGGCAAATTCTCAATCTAAATTGAAATTTTTAGCCTGTTGGGGAAGGTGTGCTGCCAAATATGACCCTGTATGTTGCCATCGGTGGCGATACGGACTGAAATTCAGTCATACTGGCGATAATGCCATGATAGCAATGGTGTATGCGCACACAAACGTAAACATCATATATTAAATCAGGAATAACATATAAAAAAAGTTAAAAGCGCGCTGATTGCGGGGAAGAATGTGTTTCGGAATGTAGGTTTTTTCGTATCTTTGTACCCATATTGATATAATAAACCCAAAAGATATGAACGAAAAGCTTAAGAACATTGCAAACTCCTTTGCAGAGGAATATTGTAGTGATGCCATCTATCCGGCGCATTTGTTCAAGGCTGTGCTCCATAAGGAGATTGGTCTTGTGCACTTTATTGAAAGTGAATTGGACAAGGATTATTTCTATCTTCAGGACTGGGCTGACGTGCAGATGCAGTTGGCTCCTCGCGCGGTGCGTCCGATGCGTGATCTGGAGTTTAGTCCTGAGGCCCAGGCCGTGCTTGAAGAGGCTGAGAACTATCAGGTGAAGTTCGACCTTGATGAGTGTACAGACGTATGTGTTCTGGCCGCTCTGGTGACACCAGGTGTAGGCTTCTCCTTCGACCAGCTGAAGACACTGCCTCTGACCCCTTCTGACATCAGTGCAAAGATGGGCGGCGGTGCAAACGTAGAGGCTCCCTATATGGAAGGTGCCGAGTTGACGAAGAGAACACCGGCTGCCGGCGGCGGCAAAGGCTCGCTGGCCAAGTATTGTGTCGACAAGACTGCCATCGCACGTGCCGGTAATCTGGACAACGTCATCGGATTTGAGAAGGAAATCTCTGTGATTTACGAAATACTTGGTCGTAAGACCAAGGCCAACCTGCTGATCACGGGTGAGGCTGGTGTAGGTAAGACCTCGCTGATAAACGGTTTCGTTCGCGAGCTGGCTGCCGACCATGTGCCTGGTTTCCTGAGTGGTGCCGTAGCTTATGAGCTCGATACAGCCGCCCTCGGTGGTGACGCCCAGTATAAAGGTGAGGTGGAGGATCGCTTCAAGAATGTGATTAACGAGGTTGAGGCACTCCCCAACGCCGTGCTGATCATCGAGGCGATCGACAAGCTGTTCGACAAGCAGGGCTCGTTGTTCGGCGCATCGTCAATCCTGAAGAACGAATTGTCGAAAGGCCGTCTGCAGTTGCTCGCCACTTCGAGCATCGACGGATTCACCAAGAATATCGAGACCGACAAGGAGATGACCTCGAAGCTGGAGAAGATTACCATTGAGGAGCCCACAGCTGATCTGTCGCTGCGCATCCTGAAAGGTGCTATCCCTGCCTACGAGGAGTATCATGGCCTGAAGGTCGACGAGACCGTCATGAGCGATGCTATCCGTCTGGCTAAGCGCTATTTGACGGAGAAGTCGCTGCCCGACTCAGCCTTCGACCTGATTGACCGTACAATGGCTCAGGTGAAGACGATGAACGACCTGACTGGTAGTATCATCGACGAACTGAAGGGTAAGCTGGAGGCTATCAAGGCATCGGCAGAAGGGAAGGACAAGGCCGACGAGGGCCTGATGAAGGAACTCGACTGGTTGAACTATGAATTATTTAATAAGGTAAGCTGCATCTTGCTGGCTGGTGTCGACAGCGACACAGATTTCAGTAAGATTGCTACTATACAGGAGCGTGTCGACTTCCTGGCAGCTACGCTGGATAAGTTGGCAGAGCTGGGCGCTGAGCAGCGCACCGAGCTGAAGAGCGATGACCTGAGTGCCGTTGTGGCCAAGCAGACAGGTATACCTCTCGGTAAGGTTCAGACGAAGGAGCGCGACCGACTGATGGGTGCTGAAGATACTTTGAAGAAGCGCGTTGTAGGTCAGGATCACGCTGTGAAGAAGGTGCTCGATGCCGTTTACGAGGCTCGCTCGGGTCTGAGCAAGAAGGGACAGCCAATGGGCTCGTTCTTCTTCCTCGGTCCGACTGGTACTGGTAAGACAGAGCTGGCCAAGGCCCTTGCCACCTTCCTCTTTGGTGACGAGAGTGCATTGGTACGTTTCGATATGTCGGAGTTCAAGGAGGAGCATTCTGTTGCCTTGCTCTACGGAGCGCCTCCGGGATACGTAGGTTACGAGGAGGGTGGTCTGCTGGTAAACAAGATCCGCCAGAATCCGTACTCTGTAGTGCTGTTCGATGAGATCGAGAAGGCTCACAAGTCAGTATTCGACCTCTTCCTGCAGATCCTCGATGAGGGTAAGCTGCACGACCGTCTGGGCCGTGTGGGCGACTTCTCTAACGCCCTCATCCTCTTCACCTCGAACATTGGTGCACAGACCATCGTGGAGAAGTTTAACAGCGGCATTATCCCCGAGAACAACGAGCTGATGGACATTATGCAGGGATACTTCCGTCCAGAGTTCCTGGCTCGTCTGACAGAGATCGTGCCGTTCTCACCGATCACCGACAAGACCGTCACCGCAATTTTCGATATCCATTTGAAGGGACTGTTGAAGCTGCTTGAGGAGCAGAATATCGAACTGACGCTGACACCCGATGCCCGACAGACCATCGCTCTGCGCGGTTACAACCAGCAGTATGGTGCGCGTCCGGTATTAGGTGTTATCCGTAAGGAGTTGCGCCATCCGATTTCTAAGATGATGATTGCGGGCGACGTGAAAGCAGGCGACAAGATCGAGGTACAGGTCGACAAGGAAGGTCAGGCCGTATTCGTGGTCAACGGAAAACCGGTAGGCAAGGCTGCGGAAAAGCCTGCAGAGCAACCAGCAGAACAGCCTTCAGAGAAGCAGGAGGAGAATGCTGCTAAGAAGAAAAAATGAGTTAATTAATTATAGTATTTATCTTTAAAAGCATTTACAACTATGGCAATGAAAGAGAATTTCATTTCGATGGCTCCAGATGAGGAGTCAAGTGCGAAAGTCAGTTTGATCGACCAGAACAAGACTCTGATGATTGATCAGTACACAAGCGATGTAGAGGCAGGTGCCCCTGAGTTCGTTGAGGACATCACCAACATCGATGATGCATTCCAGCACTTTAAGCCGAAGGTAGGCGTGACCTTCACTGACGCTGAAGGCGGTGCAGTAGAAGAGACTCTGAAGTTTGGTGAGATTCGTGACTTCGAGGCACAGGGTGGCAAAGGTCGTCTGGTTCAGAACAGTCCGTTCCTCTCTGGTACCAAGGAGCAGATTGACACTAATGTGAAGATCCGCAAGAGCATTGAGCAGAACCGCAAGCTGCGTGACATCCTGAAGGATGCCGGTAGCCGTGCAGAGCTGAAGGAAATGCTGCAGGGTATGCTCGACGAACTGAACGGTGCAGAATAATCAGAACCCGTATGGCGAAGACGATTGAAGAGCTGGAGAAAGAGATTGCCCGTCTCGAAGCCGAGAACGAACGACTCGACATGGAGAACGTGAGCCTGCTGGGGCGCAACCTCCTGATGAGCGAGCAGTTGAACTCCTGGTATGAATTGAAGCAGCGCGTGAATTGGCTGAAAGCCGAGATGCAGCGCGGTCGCCGGTTGGCCATGCAAGCCGATCAGGTGGACGATGCCGAACTGCTGGCTATGCTCGAGAACCGTCTGGAGCAGGAGCCTAAATTACTGACTCCCGACTTCGGAACCGCTGAGTTGGCTGAGCTGATGGGCGTGTCGCAGGCACGTCTGATACGCCTCTTCCGTAATGCCACCATCTTCAAGTCGCCGGATGAGTACATCGAGAATCTGCGCCTGATGCGCGCCTTGCAGTTACTGAGGGATCATCCCCAGTACGGCATCGCCGCCGTCAGTGCTGAGGCAGGTTATAACTCCGTCCGCACCCTACAGCGACGGATGAGCGACATCATCGGTATGACCCCCGTGGAGTTCCGAATGATGGTCGAGAAGTAGGGACACATATTTATATTTATAAAGATTAAACATTCAAAACAATTATGGCAGATACTGAAATGCAGAAAGCCCAGGCAACCGCCAGTCAGGCTGGTGCCGAGCTTCAGGAGAAAGAAGGTAAAAAAGACTTGCTGAAATCGTTTGGTGGCTTTAACGCTATCCGTGGTTTCATGCCCGATGCTGATAATATGAACCCCGCCCGCAAGGCAGCTAAGGACGTGTTCCTGCAGGACAAGCGCTTCAAGGAGAAGCGTGAGGGCCTGAAGAAGGAGATCGCTCGTTGGTTGGAGTTGCTCGCTGACGACAGCATCGACAGCGCAACAGGCTTTGCTGACGCTTGTAAGAAGGACGAGGAAAAGTATACAGAAGTGCTGAAGCAGGGTATCACAGATGCTCTCTACGCTACACAGAACCTGGAGCGTAGCTACCGTCAGCTCGACTCATTCTTCAAGACCTGTGGTACCGACAAGGTGAAGAACCTGCGTATCATCAACGTACTGAAAGAGGATATCGCTGATGCAGATTCTGGCTTCGCAGGTGAGGTTGAGAACATCCTCCGCAATGGTTTCGACCGTTTGAGCCTGAAGGATGCCTACAGTCTCGTATGTGTGCCTGGTGCTGTACTTACAGACAAGGTTGACCTGTTGCAGTGGGCTAAGATGGCATTCAAGTATAAAGTGATGCTGCTGACTGACCACGCTGACGAGTACTCATTCGACGACCTGCAGGCTAACACCGAGGGTTATCGCGACAGCGACCAGTGCCTGATGAACGTGGTGATGACCGCTAACTGGCTCGTAGGTCGTGAGGCAGAGAAGATGTCGAGCGACGAGGAGGATCAGAAGGCCTTCTATATCGCACCTGCTGCTGCCCTCTGCGGTAAGCTCTACGACGAGACCGCCAATATGGCTCAGGGTGCCGGTGGTAAGAAGTATGGTACACTCGACGGTGTGAAGGGTGTGAAGAGCGACCTGCTGAAGTCGGAGATCGCTGCCCTGATGGACAACCAGGTGATTCCAATGGTTTACTCTGAGGGCCGCGTGATGGCATTCAATAACACCACATTGTACAACGGTGACCTCGACGCCATGAAGGAGTATCCTATCGTTCGCGTATTCGACTGGGTGAAGAAGGTGCTGATGAACTTCGTTCACGAGGTGGCACTGGAGAACTGGGATCCGTTTAACAGTCCGAAGAATCTGAAGTCGAAGATTCAGGAGTTCCTCAACCAGTATAAGGGTTATGGTAACCTCTTCCAGAACTACGAGATCGGTGAGCCGCGCCAGGATCCTATAACCAAGCAGATCACTTGCGACATCACGCTGACTCCGTTCTATGCAGCCAAGAACTTTGTGATCAAGGTTGCAGCCGACAAGAAGGCAAAGGAAGCTGCTATGGCAAGCGCATAAATAGTTGGATTCCAGTGACTTATAACTATAATATTAATCATTTAAATTAAAACAATTATGGCAAAGACACCAGTTGTATTAAAAGTTGCAGACTACAAGGATCGCGAGGTTCAGATGGTATCTTACGAGTTTGATCAGGAGACCGACCGTGAGGGACAGATGACAGGTATCCCCCGTTTCCAGATGCTTCGTGTACGTGTAAAGGCTCTTAACGACGGAACTCCCGAGCTCATGGCTTGGATGTGCGACCGCTTCCTGAAGAAGGACGGATCAGTACAGTTCCTTGAGACCAAGACCTTGAAGGTGATGAAGGAGATTAAGTTCTCTGGCGCTTACTGTGTAGACTTCGAGGAGAAGTGGGAAGATAAGTTAGGCCACTATGAGGAGATCCTCATCTCTTGTCAGAATATCGAGGTTGGCTCAGTTAAGTTCGAGAACGAGTGGGCTTAATACTTGAGATAGTTATAAATTTATCATTAAGCAATAAAATTGTAGATTATGGCAGATAATGTAACACCGGTAGTTTTGAAGGTTAAGGATTTTGCAGAGCGCGAGGTCTTGTTGGTAGACTACAAGTTCAATCAGGCAACTGATACAGAAGGTCAGGTAGCAGGTATCGTACGTGGTGGACAGATCACCATCCGTGTGAAGGCCCTCAATGATGGTAATCCCGAGTTGCTCAACTGGATGATCAACCCCGCTGATCCCCGTGATTTGACGGTAGACTTCCAGAACACCAAGGACGGTTCAGCCATGAAACAGCTGAAGGGCACTGGTTGCTACTGCGTACACTACAAGGAGTATTGGGCAGACGGCGAGGAGCACTACGAGGAGGTAACCCTCAGCTGCCAGAAGCTCGAGAACGGTCCTGTAGCATATGAGAACCCCTGGAAGTAAACTTCTTGGATATCTTTACCCATCTGGCCTCGTCCTTGGCGACAGAGGTCAGATGGGACTTATCGTATAAATATAATAAGGTATTAATATGGCTTTTTCATCGAAATTGCAGTTTGGCGACAAAAACTCAGATCATGTATATAACGTGGCAGACTGCCACTTGCATTTTATGAGGCACTACAACCACTTCAGACCCGACACCGACGCACGGTGTGAGAAGGTGGAAGTGGTCGTGGAAGCACCAGGCAAGAGCGACCTGCGACTGCAGGAGTGGTTTATCAATAACGAACCACAGAATGGGCGTGTCATCTTCGACATTCCGTCGAAGACAGCAGAGGCCAGTAGTGAGAAAACTATCGAGTTTGAGGGTGCCTATTGCTATTCCTTAGAAGAAGTATATCATATCAATATCCAGCGCAGACGCTTTTTCAGGTTGGCAATTGTTGCTGATAAGATAACCGTCAATCAGACCGAGTTCAAAAACCTTTATGCCAGTACGGCATTCTAAATCCACTAAATCCAACACAGCTATGTTTATCGTTTCAGATTATTTAAAAGCGATCCTCTATACTGGGAATCTCATGGAGTGCAGGTATGATTCCAACCAGTGGACAGTGGCGAAGGAAAAATGTCTCACCATACAGCACTTCACATATAAATGTCAGCGTAACCGTAATGATGCGGGCATCCCCTATGGCGGGGTTACTCCGACGGAACTTGAGTTCACCATCCGACTCGGTCATCCCGATGACAGTAAGATATTCTACGAGCAGCTTGGTCAGAACGAGCTCTTCGAGTTCACCTTTATCTTCAACGCTTCCTTTAAAGAAGGTGATAGCCTGACGGGTTTTGATGATGCCATGGTGACGAGAGGCTACGTAGTAGACGTGAAGGAAGATTTCAGCAAGGGCATCACGCAAGACGGTAATCCGACTACTGATGCAGAAGGCCAGACTGCAGGAACTGACGTTAAAGGCTCCAGAAGGCCTTTGAGCGATCAGATATTGCTCAGGATTACGCTGCTGCTGGGTTCCATCACTTACCTGGGTAATGAGGAACAGAATAACAAGAAACTGGAAATAACTAAGGATTAGTATAAACTATAAACCACTATGGCAGAATCTAGAGACGTAAGACTATATATCTATAATGACAATCACCAAAAAGGGAAAGGGTTGTCGTTAATAGAGTCGCAGACCTTCCAACTTGAGGATAAGAAAAACGTTTATACCGAAAAAAGTGAGTCGGTTGATCCTTCAACGGGCGCGAAGATCTTGACCGAGAAAACTACCACCAACGTATGCTCGTTTGATGTCACTCTCACAAAGTTGGAATACAAGAAGAAGGTCTATGAGCCTTGCCAGATTCTGGCCAACCTCCAGGTGGGTGTCGTGCAGGAACGGACAGATGTTAAGACAAAGGAAACTACGACTTTAGCAGATGGGAAAACAAATGTTGAAGAAAAGACCGAAAAGGGACATTTCAAGCCTGTCGAGATGATTGATAGTGAGAAGATCAATCTGCTTAAAGGTGCCAGCGTGGAACTGGAGATCGACAAAACTAAGGTCGCTCAAAACTATTTTGTCTATAAAGTACGCTCCTCTTATAGTACGGTCAGTGGCAAAACGTCGCTGTTTGTGGAGTTGAGTATCTTCAGTAGGGATAAGCTGATGACGCTCGATAAATACAGTCGCGCTTATACAGCCAGAAAACTCTATACGGATATTCTGTTGGAGGAGGCAAAGAAATTCAGTTGCGTAGAGGTTGCTAACCACATGCAGCTGTTGAAGTATCAGGATTCATCGACCAAGGCGACGAGCCGAGATGAGCTGCGCATTCCCTATCTGGTGCAATATAATGAGAGCTTCTACCAGTTCATGGTGCGGAGTGCCAACCGCTTCGGCGAGTTCCTCTTCTTCGAGGATGGTCAACTGAACCTCGGTATGCAGCCGTCGGAAAAGAATTATTATAAGAGGAATGACAAGGGCGAAATTGAAAAGAAAGATGGTGCTGATATCATCATCGATTGGGCCACTGAACCTAATGCCGTTCAGAACCGTTATTATGAGAGCGTGGTCTCTGAGGGCATCTCGGTAGAGGAGCGCGGCCATTCCTATTTGGATCATACGCCTGAATTTGAAGATATGTATGCCTCTTCTAGCGGCCGCTATAATCCCGATCCTACCTCGGCTAATGAATGGACGGATCAAGATCTGGAGAAAAACAAATATATAGAATTCGAGGAAGCCTTGTTAGAAGAGGTGAAGTGCATGGTTATAGAGTCGATTTTCAAGGGACTTGAGTCTCAGACGCTTGGTGAAGCGATTACTACTATTTCCATGGAAATGAGTAAGAAGATCTATGATATCCATAGAAACAATCAGGACTATAATAACGTGCTGGATGAGGCAAATTACGATCTCATCGAAAACGTAGACCAGAAATCAGACGAGAATTACAAGCAGTTTGTCACCTATAAGGGCAGTTCTAACTTGTCGAGCAACCTAAAAAATATGTTTGATGAAAGTGGTCTTAACAATTTCTTCGATCTCTTCTATCAGTTTATCAGGAAAAAGGAAAAGGAAGTTGGTGAGCAGGCTGTCTGGCTGGACTTCGGCAACTACTATCGTCCCATCAAGTTGGGCGACAAACTGAGGGTGGCTAATAAGGATTATGTGGCCATTTCCGTTGAGGGTTCCTACGAGAACGGTCAGGAGCATCTGCTGGTTTCGGCTATTCCCGTTTTCTCAGTTGCGGAGACGGAATCTTCGCCTCAGACTGTTACAACAGCCTACGATCCCTGGACTACCTCTTGTCCTTTCCCACCAGCATTGCCTGATATCATCATTCGTGAAGCCCGTCCCCAGGTGGCTTTCGTGGCAGAGAACCTTGACCCGGGAACTCTGGGTCGTATCCGTGTACGCTATCCCTGGCAGGATGCCGAAGGCGACATGTCTCCGTGGATCCGTGTCACCCTGCCCTTGGCTACCGATGGCGGCGCTGTGAACTTCACGCCTAATGTGGGTGACGAGGTAATGGTGGGCTATGTGCATGGCAACATTGAGCATCCTTATGGTATGGGCTATCTGACTGCACCGTTCGTCAATGAGCGATGGAAGAACGCCATCCCCCTTGACCAGTATGGCGGTGTGCACGGCATCAAGGTGAAGACAGGCCATCATCTGACGTTCTCCGATGGTGCCAATGGTGCATGTCTGGTAGCCAGCACTTTAGGTCCCCTTAATTTCGCCAAGTCATTCTGGCCGACTGGTGCCGTTGGTGCTTGGCCTATGGGCGATGAAAAGTCAGCTGATTTTGGAGGCGGATTCGAATTGTCTGATCGTTATGGATTCTATAAGATCACGGGTAGTACCGACGATCGTAATATCACGATCGAGTCACCTGTTGGCACCGTGAATCTGAATGCTTTCCAGGGAATTTCCATTGAAGCGCCAAATGGTGAGATTGAGATTAAGGGCAAGAATGTGTCGATAGAAGCCAGCAATAGGTTGAATATCAAATCAGGTGAGAATATCGAGAAAAAACTTTGGTATCAGAACTCGGTAAAAGATGTCTTTAAAGCCGCCTTTGTGCCTGAACTAGAAGCTGCTCGTGATACAGTAGTGAGTAAGACTGTGGGTGAATTCTTTGATATGTCGTTCCTTCGTTGTGTCGTGGAATGGTTCCTTGTTCCGGTTAACGGAACGTTGAATATTAAGTCGTCCACGTTTGTTACGATTGAGGCCGGCGAAGGTAAAACAGAGGTTCCTGCTGATAGCCTCAGGTATGGCAAGGGATATGATTCGACTGCCAATATAAAAGATAAGGAGTCGCTGGCTAATGTTCCGACGACAGTAACTTTGATTGCTAAAAACGTAAATGCTCTTGTTGATGATATCCATGCGAAATATGATGCAGTTTGTGACGCTGTCGTTGCTTTTAATAAACGTATTCCCCCTAAGGATAGCGAAAATGACATGGTGATCACTTTTAACACAGTCATTAATAAAAGTGAGAAATTTACTGAGGATGATGATGATTTTAATTGGGTAAATGAAAATTTGGAAAAGTTCGGTGAAGTGAAAATTCCTGTGGATCTTAAGAATGATGCAATAGGTGATGATGGGAAACTAGACTTATCAAAGCTCAATAATCTTCTTTTAGCGAATATGGAATTGCAGATGGAGCATTATAAGATTTCTAGGGCTCGAAAGCCGATAGTTGAAATTTCTGAAGCATTGCGTATTGCTGCAGATGAGCTTACGACCTCAGTCACAAACTTAAAGTCAATGGACAAAGACAAATTTGACTTGAATGGGATAAATGAGGACAAGGTTGAAGTGGATACAGCTGTAGGCATCATAAAGGATCTGGAACTTACAGATACTATTAATAGGATGACATTGACCGAACTTAAGGGAAAGACGTATGGAAAGGAGATCATGAAATATAGTGATAGATTCTGGAGTTCTCAGAAAAAGGCAATGTCACGTTATGCTGTATATAAATATCTTAAGGATTTGTCGTCGATAGATTCGAAGTCAACTAAGATTAACTCAGAAAAAGACGCCCTCAACAATGATTATTGGAATGAGTTTGTGAAATCTCTTAATATGCCAAGTAAATATACGACTAAAATCGAGGCAGCGGCAAGTTTCGTAAACGAGCATTTCAATCCGTTTTCTGGTTTTATTGATGACCAGGCGCAATGGGCAAATGGCTTTGAGGGTAAGATATTGATGTCGGATTCAGCAAACAGGACGGCATCCTTCGATGAGAATCAGAATTTGACCTATACGAAGAACAGGAATTTTTATGAGGAGAATTTAACAGAGCTTAGAAACGAATTAAAAAAGATTTAATATATGGATACGGCATTTTCTGATTGGAAATCTATACTCCAGGATTTCAAAGATAGTGTAGAGAAAGATCTTGATGAGATCCGCACTCAGAAAGCGGAGATCCAGCAGATTAAGCATGAGATATTCACTCGTCTGGCTCAGGGGCAGTATATCCATGACGACCATCGTATTGTGCTCTCGGCGCCTGAAATTATCATCGGCAATGTTGACAGCACGGGTATGCTGTGGTCGGAGAGCGGTTCCACCATCACCATTCGTGGTAACGCGGTGAACCTGGAGGGCTCGGGTGTGGCTGGCTATGTGAAGAGCCGTGCCACCAACATCGCACAGATAGCCGTCGATCCAGGTACGGATGGACTGGAGGATGTGGTGCATCCAGGCTCATCGGTAGTAAGTCAGGCTCGAAATATAGTGATTCAGAGTAATGACTGCGACGGCTGTTTCTCCCAGTCGCCTGTTGGTATTGGGTGTGGCGTGAAAATTCATGCCGATGGTCAGATGGAAATTGATGCTTCAAAGTCCGTGGATGTACGCGGAACCTCCATCGCAAATATGATCTCAGCACTGAACGAAGAGAAATCAGGTCTGGAGTCGGATGCCTCTGATCGTATTGATGAGGTGGAAACGATTACCGACGATCTTAAGGATATTTTGGAGGATATGGACGACCTGACCGACAGTTCTTTGGATGTGCGTTCAAATATCGGTGATCTGCTGGATTTGCAGAAAGACTATAAAGAGATTATTCCGAAACTGTTGCCTGCCATTGAGGATTGCGTCAGGACTATCTCTGCCTTAGCCGAGGTGAACCGCAAGATTACCTGTTTAGAGAATGAAAAGACTGCCTTGAATAACGAGAAGGATAGCTTTACGGATAACACTACCGATGCCTCATTGTCGTTGATTGGTGAACAGATATCTCTGACGTCTATGGATGGTGACGGCAATATCCGAACCAATGCCGAAGCGGCCGTCAATATTCAAACGGGTAAGTTGAGTATTAATACTACGAAGGCTGATGGCACTCTCATAGATGATAGCTATGTGAGCATCCATACGGGCGACGTGAGCATCTCGACCGTGGTTCCGACCTATACTGAAGGAGCTGAAAATCCAGGCGACGGAGATTATGCCACAGGAGGTAGTTTTAGGGTGTCTTCCAAGGAAGTGTCATTCACGGCTGTCGATTACAATATGGCTGATGGAGAGTATACGGAATCGAACCTGACGGCTGATGGTAAGTTCTATGTGCGGATGCAGGATATGGATCTGCAAGCTACAGATACCGAAGGTAACAGTACGGGTAGCTTCAACCTGGTAGCTGACAAGATGAAGATGACCGCTGCCGACAAGGACGGTAATCAGACGGGTTCAATCGATATGAAGGCGCTTGACGTGTTCCTCTCATCAAAAGACAAGGACGGCTCGGCAACGGGTGCGATGACCTTGACAGCCAAGGACTTGAGTTTGTTGTCGATCGATAAGGACTACAAGGCCCTTGGTCAGGTTGTCGTCAACGGCAAGGATGTGCATGTGAAGGCGATGGAACTCGACGACAAGGGTCAGGACTCTAGCCTTACCTCGGGCGGTAACATGGTGCTCGTTGCCGACAATATGTATATCGGCCGTACTAAGAGCGACAGCCAGAGCTCGACACTGCTGGTATCCTCGGATAAGACGGCAATCTTTGGCAAGACGACTGCTGAGATGCAGCAGGGTGATGCCAAGGCTGTGGTTCAGCTGAATGGCGGTAATGTAGCCCTCAGCGGCTCGAAGGCCGAGTTCTATGGTGACAACACCATCAATGGCAAGAGTGACTTCAAGGCCGATGTGACGATGAAAAAGGCGACCGCCGACAATATTGAGGCGAAAACATCGTTTAAAAGTAAGAACATCAGCGATGGTATCGCCGTGCCCGGTGCTCCCTCGACGGCGAAGCTTAGTGCGAAACTCTCTGAGGACGATGCTCCTACGTCAACGGAGATCAAATTGGGAATTGTAGAGGAAGAAGGTGAAGGAGATGGAAATGGAGGAGGAACTGAATAATTATGAGAATAGCAATTAAGTCATTTATCCATGAGATGGAAGGCAGGTTGAACGGTTATGTCACCCTGCTGATTTACAGATATGCCAATCTTTGTGTGAAGGCTCAGCCTATGGCTCTACTGTCGGCTGAGATTATTGACGATGAGGTTGGTGTGATGAAAATTGAGCACGTGGCCGGCGTAACGATGCCCGACGAATATCATTTGAGACTGGTACCCTTCGATTCGCGTATTATTTTCCCGCTTTGTAAGGCTATTAAGAAAGAGCATCCGGAATTTAAGCAGGAGCTTGTGATGCCTGAAGATGGTGCTGATGATGAGCAGCGTCATCTGATTCTGACGATGCCGGTGGTGAACAAGGATCGCCGCGACGCGCTGTTGGAGGCTGTTGATACGCTATATGACGGCTGCAAGGCGAAGATGGACAAGACCTGTGCCGATTATCGTCTGAAGTTGGAGAAGAAGATTGTTGTCCTCCCCACTGACGATGAGCGTAACGAAGCCAAGGACGCACTGGAGGCAAAAATCAAAACCTATCAGGATATGGCTGACCTCAATAAGACCGAGAAAGTAAAGGAAATCGAGGAAGCCTACCAGCGCTATCTGGACGAGCAGACTTCTAAGCGGAATAAAGCCGACGAGGCTGCTGCTGCCCGTGGCGAGCATGCAGGCCGCCAGATGCGTGTAGGAGCAACAGAGGAATAAATTATAGTATAATTTTTAATATTAAGAAATATGGGAAATTTTGTAACAATGGGAGCGATGCTCCAGTGTAATCAGGGAATGACACCCTGCTCGTTGATAGTGACCGTGCCGCTGCGCCCGAAGTGCATGAACATGCTGATGGCTACGACGATGGACTTCACGCCGGCAAACATCCCGACCTTCGGCATGTGCCGCTCGATGGCCAATCCGACGGTCTCCGCCGCCACGTCGGCCGCGATGGGCGTGCTGACGCCGATGCCGTGCGTACCGGTGATCCCTGCTCCCTGGGCGCCTGGCAGTGCGATGGTGAAGGTGATGAACATGCCAGCACTGACCAACAATAGTAAATGTATGTGTACCTGGGGCGGACAGATATCCATCACCAGTCCGGGCAACACGATGGTGCAAGGCAAGTAGGCGGACTATGTTTGGAAAGAGCATGGTGAAGAAGGCTGTTGTGTGCCTGATGCTGGCCGGCTGGGCGGCGACTGCCGATGCACAGTATATTCCAGCTTACCAGCCAGATTCGTTTGCCGTCAAGGCTGCGGATGTGGTATATTGGCACAAGGGTAATCTGCTGAAGCATTTGGAGGCTTCATTGACTGTAGGAACTACGGGTATCGGTATCGACCTGGCTGTTCCGCTCAGTCAATATGTACAGGTGCGTGCAGGCTTTGACTATATGCCCCCAATCTCGATGAAATACAGGCATAAAGTTCTGGGTGGCGGAAAAGAGCCTACTGCGTATGACGAGAAAGGAGGCAGGAAGGAGACGGCATTCGATGAGATATCTAACTATTGGTATGATAAAACTGGCTATGAGTTGGAGGATCATGTCGACCTGAAGGCTAAATTGACGATGTACAACGCCAAGTTGTTGGTAGATGTCTATCCGTTCAAATTCAACAAGAAATGGCATTTCACCGCAGGCCTCTATTTGGGACCTTCCCAGTTTGCCGAGGCCAACCAGGCTTCTGGTTCAGAAAAGATGCTGAATGCTATCCTGGAATATAATAAGGCGTACAGGGCAGGTTCTGACGGAGAGCTTGAAGACCTGGGGCTCCTGTCGATCCAGATGGGAACTTATTCACATAATTTCCAGAAGGGCGACAAAAAGTACTTGATGAATGCGGCTTATGAGATGGAGCCGACTTCTGATGGTAAGGTAAATATCAGCTGTACGTCGAACAGTATCAAACCCTATTTGGGCTTTGGCTATGGTGGCCTGCTCTTTCCGAGCCGTAATGACTGGAAGATAACTGTTGAGGCGGGTGCCTTGATCTGGGGCGGTACTCCTTCGCAGACCACCCATGACGGCACTGACCTCTCAAAAGATGTCCAAGCCTATCCTCACACAATAACGAAGATTGTGAAGGCCCTGAAGGTTTATCCTGTATTGAGTGTCAGGATTGCCAAGACATTATTCTAATCTAAAAGTGGACGGTATGAAACGAATTCTGACCTTGATAATTTTGACGGTACTTCTGATGCCTATGATGGCTCAGAAGATTGGCGTCGAAGGGTTTAAGAAGGTCAAGAAGGATTTGTTGAATCAGACCCCATTGCCAGTAGATAAAAAACAGGCCACGCTCGACTTCCTGACAGACGAGAAGGGTTTCACCTTCAAAGCAAACGGAACGGTAGACGTACAGGCCGAAGAGGGGGATGGCAAGATAACAATACTGACCCCTCATAAGACGAAGTTCGTGCTCATTAAGCACCCCGACTACGGACAGTATACGTGGAAGGTGCCGGGCAAGGGCTTAAAGAAGAAAAAGCATTACCAGGCGAATCTGTTGAGTGACAAGCCTGGAAAAGAGTATAAACTGTCGAAACAGTGGGTGGTGTTCCAGGTCGACCCAGAGAATGCCATTGTACAGGTAGACAGTACCACGATCCTCACTCGTGACGGTAAAGCTCAGTTCAATGTTACCATTGGCAAGCATCCTTATCGGGTAGACTCTCCTTTCCATGAGGTCGTGGAGGATACGTTGGAGGTGACCGATAGTGTGAAACTGTTCATGCCAGTTGTGCTGCAGTCGTTCTACTCCTACCTGACGGTAAAGTCGCCGATGATTGATGCTGTCGTCTTCATTGACGGTCAGCCAATTGGCAAGGGAGGATCGACCAGTGGTCATCTGTATATGGGCGACCACCGGTTGCAAATATATCGTCTGAATGAGTGTTTCTACGACTCCGTTTTTCATATCAGCAAGTCTGAGAAGAAAATCATTGAGCTGACGGCTACCGACCTGAGACCAAGGCCACAGATTGCGAAGTTGGCCGTTGCGGCTACACAAGAGGAGGTCGTTAAGACTGATTCAGTTGCTGCAGAAAAGGACACTCTTACCATCGGTCAGCCCCAATGGGCAGAGGTGACTATCACAGCTCCCGACGACAGTACCCAGATATTGTTGAACCGTGAGCCCATGGCTTTAGGCAAGTGGGAGGGACGGCTTGAACTGGGGTATTACACTGTGAATACGTTGAAGGACGGTCTGGAGTCGAAGACTATCCCATTTTGGGTTGACGATACACTCCCCAAGTTGCTCGACTTGAGCGCCCCTCAGGCGAGCTATGGTTTGCTGAATGTGCACAGCAATGTGATTGGTGCAACTGTAAAAGTGAATGGGGTGGTAGTGGGGCAGACCCCTTGTGTGGTTGAAAACTTGCCTGCTTCGAAGGAATGTCAGGTAGTGTTGATCAAGCGGGGCTATTTTGATGCTCAGGCTGTCCTGACACCTATTGGGAATGATATGTTGGATGTAGAATTGAAAATGAGAAAGAGATAAGATGAGTCAAAGCTTTGAACAACAGCAGGTGGCTGCCGCCCGTGTGATGGTGGTTGGTTGCGGTGCCTTGGGAAACGAGGTGCTGAAGAACCTGGTGTTGCTGGGTGTGGAGCATATCGTAGCCGTCGACTTCGACATTGTCGAGGTGGGCAACCTGTCTCGCTCTGTACTCTTCTCAAAGCAGGATGCTGATGCCCGTCGTCTGAAGGTGGAGGTTATTGCTGAGCGTTTGAAAGCCATGAACCCTGCTGTAGAGGTGAAGACCATCTGTGGCGATATCGCCTATGATGTCGGTTTGGGCCTGTTGCGACAGATGGATGTTGTGATAGGTTGTGTAGACAGCCGTTGGGCCCGTTACTGTATCAACCGTCTCTGTATGCGTGCT
This sequence comes from uncultured Prevotella sp., assembly GCA_900318395.1. GTDB lineage: Bacteria > Bacteroidota > Bacteroidia > Bacteroidales > Bacteroidaceae > Prevotella. The sequence continues at coordinate 11,789 of ONKL01000011.1, read as the reverse complement.
GGTGTCCCTTGGGTCGACGGTGGTATTGAGGAACTTGAAGGAACGGCCCGCGTGTTTATGCCTGGAAAGAACTGTTATGCTTGTAACCTTGGGCCAGAGGGACTGAAAGATATGGCCAGAAGGATGCCCTGCTCGGGAAACATCCGGCGTCAGGAACAGGCTGGCCATGCCCCCACAACGTCGGTAGTTGCATCTGTCATCGGTGCTGTTGAGGTGCAGGAGGCGATGAAGTTGGTACATCGTGACGCTTTGGAACAGGGGAAACTAACCTCACTCTGCGGGAAGATGTTCTACTACGATGGTCAGCATTTGACCACTAAGTTGATAGACTTCCAGGCTTATGATGATGATTGTGCCATGCACGATATGTGGATGCCAATACAGCCGTCTGCACTTACTGTCAGAAAGACTGTGGGGGAGACTCTGTCTGAAATCCGTCGGGCCTTTGGCGCCCAGCAGGCTGTGGTCTGTCTGGAGAACGATTGTTTCGTAGACTATATTGTGGAGCGTTCCAATGACCGAAAGACTCAGGTGATGCGTCCAGGTCATGCAGTCGAGCAGTTCGTGGAATGCGATAAGGTGCTGCGCGGCATTCCCCTGAGCAATATGTATCAACATGAATACCGGGAGATTGACGAGCTCTTCCCTTATCCCTTGTGTACCCTGTCACAGTTAGGTATCCCTGCGAACGATGTTTTGCATGTGTTGGCCGACGGACAGGATTATTATCTTGAAATGGTAGCGTGATGAGACTAGAAAGAAACTTATATCAGATCAGGGCCGAGGTGCTGTTGAACTTTCTCTATCCAGAGGTAGAGAACGGGTTGCTTGTGCAGAGCAAAGGAACGTTCTATCGGAACTATAATCAGGACTTGCTGGAACTGAATCTTGAAGAACATAAGGTGCAGTTGGCACGCGATGGATTTCTGAAACTCCTGCCTGAGGGTCTGCTCACGAAGACCTCCGACCTACAAGGTGAGGATGTTGCTCAGAAATACAAGGAGCTGGAATGGCGCAAAGAGTTGTTGACCGAGGCTTTTGCCCCTTTCGATACCTATGTGTTCCATAAGAAGCTGACGATAGAACGCTATACATCAGAACTGCTGGAGCATAAGTTGGAGTACGTGCTAAAGACCTATTTCAACTATGACTTGGTAGCTGAGGCTAACCCGCTCGTCAAAGAGGCTGCTGTACTGTTGCCTTTTGTCAGTCGCTGGAGAGGTGATTTTGCTTTTATCGCCAATTTGTTTGGTGCCTTAATGGATTGTGAAGTAGAACGGTCGGAAGGTCGATTCAGCCATGTTGATACAACTGTCTGTTGGCTGCCTGAGGTGAGGTATCGATTGCTGATTCCTGGCTTGACAACGGAGGAGTACAGGAAGAAGACAGAGCTTCTGCAGCCCCTCATCGCCTTCGTAAAAGAGTGGCTCATTCCCTTTGATGTGCGTTGCGACATCTGTATCAGGGAGCATCCTGAAACTGCAAATGTAATGCATGAGAGTCTGACACTCAACTATAACACGGAACTAAGTTCCAAGACTCTAGAAACTGAAGAAGAAAATAATATATAAGATAAGATGATGGATCTGAATTCGAAAATCAACTGGTTGCCAGGTATGGAAATAACCGCCCAGACCTTTATAGGTTTGGAGGAAAAACTGGATTTTCAGCAGCAGATAGCCATACGTGCAGCTTTGGGCAGTACGCGGATGGGTATGCTTCCAGGTGCCACATTGAACTGTGAGGGCATCTTTGTCAAGAATACCTATGAGATTGAACGGCTTCAATGCATGGCTCTACTTCCGTCAGGGAAGATTGTTGATGCGGACGAGCAGGCAGTTGTGTCTATTCCTATGCTGTTTGGTGAGAGTTACTACCTGACAGTGGGTATTGGTGATACCACGACAGAGTTTGAGAAAGAGGGTGTAGCATATGTGCGTCCTCACTATGTGTACGCCATCAAGCCACTCGAGGAGGTAGAGCAGAGTGATGTGATGCCACTTGTCCACTTCATCGTGAAGGAGGGAGTATTCTCTATCGATACAGATTATATTCCACCATGCCTGATGATGCCAAGCGATTCGCATTTCGCTGCCTATCTGGATAGGTATATCCAGCAGATGGCCACTATCAGTGAGCACCAGAATCTGGAGGAGGGCGATGGCAAGCGGGCCATGATGCGCTATCTGTTTGTATTGAAAGGTTTTAGCAAGAAAAACAGCGTGCACGATTTCATCATGCAATTGCAAGAGATAGCACATGCGGTAGACTATTACATCTTCAAGCCAAATTCGGATCAGATCTATGAAGTGTTAGAGCCCTCGCAGGTTGATATTCGTCAGTGGCTGGATTGGTTCTATAATTACCTGCAAGGTGCGGTTACCGTGCTCGACAAGGTGGTACTGGTCGATAATTCGATCGACTACGACGCCCTCTTGAGACAGGCTAAGCAAGAACTCTACGCCCAATTACATGAGGAACTGATTGTGAAACTGCTCTCGGAGACAAAGGAGGAGCTGATAAAACTCGTCAAGGAGGAACTTACCAACTCTCTGGATGCTCAGACACGTACGCTGACTGACTATATCAACAACACGATGAGGCCGCAGCTGCACGAGCAGTTACAAACTGAGATAAAGAAGGAGATTGAGCGTATGAGAGACGACCTGTCGGACAAACTCTACGATCATTTGTATGCAATACTCTTCGAGCACCTCTTCAATGCACTCTATGTGCCGGAGCCCGAAGACGAGAAATTCGTACCACTCATTTAATTAATTATGCCGTTTCTATCAATACCCCTGCAGGTGAAGAAGAAGGGCTTTGCCAGAGAGAAAAGCCTGAAGAAATCGCTCGACGAGTCGTTGTACATGTTATTGACAACGCCCCGTTACAACAATATGTCTGACCCCGAATACGGTTTCATTTTCAATAACATGCGCTTTGAAATCTTCGATGAGCATGAAGGCGTTATCTATAATTCGGGTGACACAATCTACGACCGTGGTATCAAGGATGTCTACAACAAGAAGATCTCTGGTTCATCGAAGAACATGAACACGTTTGCTGCAGAATTGAAGGAAGTGGTGAAGAATTATGAGAAACGTTTGAGCGACGTAGCAGTGACGATGACTTATATTCGTGAGGAGCGTCTTATCTATGTCACTATCAAGGGAGTCATCATTCAGACTAAGGAAGATTATGTGTTCACGAGTACGCTGAGAGTATGGAAATAAATGACTTAGGATTATGAAACAAACGATATTTGAAAATAAACAGAGAGCTGACGAACTGATGCGTGAGGCTATACGCATCTGGCGTGAGAGCGACCATGGCGATCAGCTTGAAGGCATCGAACAGGATCCTGTGTTCTCACTTCTGATGACGGCTTTGGCCTACCAGTCGAATGAGACAGAGAGCTTTCTGGAACAGATGAAGTCTGACGTGCTTGATGACTTTGCCCGTATGCTGACACCCTATGAGGTGGGGCATGCTATACCAGCTACTGCCGTCATAGAGACTTCGTTGCAATCGGGACTGAATGAACTGGAATTGACAGAACAGCATGTGTTCACTCTGCCTGATACTGATGCCCGTTTTATCTCACTTCTCCAAGCAAGGGTACTGAATGTCGCTATCCGGTCGGTGGTGAGAATGGACGGTCGCAGGTGGAAAGTGTCGCTGAAGTTCGACAGTCCCATTTCGGATTTGTCTGGCTTCTGTTTTGCTATCAAAAATCAGAATTTCAAGAATCTCAGGCTGTCGATTAAGGGTCAGTTGCTGCCTTTGGTCAGCCCTTGGGATTTTTCAGATCTTCCTCTCATGCCTTGTTTCAGTATTGATAGTATCCTATATAATCGTACTCAGACTTACAGGGCTGCAGTAAGTTGCCTGGATCTCTTTGCCAGACAGAATATCCGTCTTTACTACATCAAGAAGCATAAGGGCAGTAAGTTTATCCCGTCAGAAACCGACACTGTTGATCTGGTCTTTGAGTTCTCGGGCATCAAGGATGGCTTTCTTTTTGATCGTAACAACCTTTCTTTGAATAGTATCATCCTCGTGAATGCTAATGTGCATTCAGTAGATATTTCTGCTTCTACGCCCATCGTTCGCGTGGCAGGTTTCCAGAGTCCGAGTTCTGAAAGCGATGGTGTTAGTCAGCAGTTCTTGCATATGTTACGCCCATCGTCGGATCAAATCTACGGTAAGATGCCTATTGAGGTTCGAAAGGTGGCTGCTGACCGATTTAACCAAGGTAGTTTGGTAACGTTGCTTAATACATTGATTAGCAGATATTATACGGATTTCTACGCTTTCTCTAATCTTCGTGAGGAGGCTAGCGACAAAGTAATGCAGAACCTGATAGATATCTTGATACGTATGAGAGATTCGGCTAGAGCTGACTTGGAGCAGCGCATACCGGGCGTCTATCTGCTGCTGCGTCCTGAGGCAGATAAACTGAATCTGCCAACCTCGCTTTCCGTGTCGTATGTTACGACGCTGGGCTCAGCTGTCAACTCACAACTGACAGCAGAAAGCATGTTCCAGGTACCTAATGGATTCGACAATGCTGCTACCCGTCAGATTGGAGCCCCGGTGCCTGGCAGTGATGAGTTACTCGACCAGATAGAGGAGGCAAGCTTGACCCGTTATTATATAGCTACCCATGACCGACTGGTAACTCCTGCTGATTTGAAATTGTTCTGCTACACAGAACTTCAGACCCGTTATGGTATCACCCGCAGCATGGTGAAGCAGGTGACGGTCAGCCATCGTCATCAGCAGGAACGTTCAGAGGTCGGCTATGAGATTCTGGTGGAGATAACCCTAAACGATAATACGTTCATACGTCGAGGTTTTGAGGAGAAAATTCCTCAGGTAGAGATGCTGATGCGTGCTATGATGAGCGTCAGGTCAACCAATATTTACCCGATACAAGTAACCATTCAGATAGATAAGCAAAATCAATAAGATATGGAAGATTTCTTTTTAGACATTTCATACAAGAACAAGGTTGTCAGATTCAAGGTCGTGAATCCTGACGCACCGCTGAGTACGCTCGTTGATAATCTGCGTCACTCAATCGGTGAAGATGGTCGTCTGATTTTTGATTTCCCGTCAATAGACCAGACTGGTGCACCACTAGACTATTTCTTTGGCAAAGAGGATCCTGAGGTACATGAAGTAAGAGTGATGCGTCCTCGTATAGGTCGTGAAGATCAGAAACTGGCCGACTATCATGTAAAGAACGGGGATCTGGTTTACCTCGTGCCAGATCCTATTCCTGGTTGATATGGAAATTGTGAAGCGATGAAGATGTTAGAAAGTCATCAGTATGATCCCAGTCAACTTAATGGGCGCAATCGTCGCCTATTGTTTGAGTGGCGGCAACTGGAAGAGAAACTGTCCAGACGGCAGGATATATCTCTTAGTGTTGTTAAGAGAAATGCCGCAGGATTGCCCATTTTATATCTGATTGACTATCGTCTGAGAAGTATCTGCGGAGTGGAGCATTTGGATCAACTGAATATGACTGGCATAGAGAATAGACCGATTTTCTCCGATGGCTATCAAATGACGTTGGAACTCCCACCAGGCTATCCTGGTGTTGATGCGCCTCCGTTGCTGAATTTCCTAACAGTGGATTCTTCAGGTCAGCCGATTGCTCATCCCTGGCATCCCAACATCCGCTTCTTCGGGGCTTTTGCAGGAAAGGTTTGCATCAACATGACAGATACCTATACTGACCTGCTTTGGGGTGTAGAACGTGTTGCCTCGTATCTAAGATATGATACTTACCATGCTATCATGGAGCCCCCTTATCCTGAGGATTTGGAGGTGGCAGCTTGGGTAAGGCATCAGGGAGAACCTAATGGTTGGATAATTTTTGAACAAAAGACAAATTGATATATGAATATAAAGAAGATCATCCTCATGATGTCGAGTTGCTTGATGGCGTTCGGACTTCATGCACAGACTGTTAGGACCATTACTGTGGCCCAAGGACAGTCTTATACGGATCACTTGTCGCTAAAGGTCGATTCGAAGGATATGGATATGATGGTGAAGTTCGTGTTCGATGAGGACGCCAACCAACTGTCGGTCAGCCTGATTTCCTATCGTACTATATTCGTATTCTGGGATCGTGTCAGACTGAAACCTCTGGTGAAGGGACGGAAGATACGTCCAGACCAGTTGCCTTACGTTGCCGCATGTGATCCAAAAGATAGGTTCAAGATTACCAAATTGTTCAAGTCGACGGTTCCTAAGCCCCGTAAGACATTCTACTTCCAGCGATGGATGGACTATGACGGGTTGCAGCCGGTTCCACAGGAATATAAAATGGTAAATGACTATATTACGCAAACATTCGATATCTTGAATAAGCGTAATTTGGTTACTTTTACACTCCATGACATTTTCCTTATGGACAAGACAGAAAAGAAGAAGTATAACCTCTATGAGATACCCTTCGGCCGTGATGTCAATATTGAGTACCAGGTAACCATCCAGCGTAATCCCTGTCTGAATTTCGGTGATGAGATAGCCTCTGCCCAGAAAGCTTTGGAAGGGGTGATGGGGAACTTCAAGACACTGCAGAAGAACTATGATGGTGGCAAAGCCTTGTCGGCAGATGCTTTACAGGCCTTTGAGGATTTGAAGAGTAATTTACTTGACCAGTATCCACCTAAGACCGAAACTTCTCCTTGCCCCGATCTGATGTCGGTATGGAATGATTATAACCAGTATGTCGACTCGATTAAATCAATCAAATGTGTCCTGGCCAAGGATACAGGTTCAGGCGGTGACTTATCCATTCCTACCGATAATGGAAAGGTCATTCTTTTGAAGGCTCGTCAGCTTGACCGTATTGTTTCACGCTGGTTAGTCAGCAAGGATGTTACTGAGCGTCGTGACTTGCTACGTTCAGGGCAAGGACTGGTTGATGAGGTCAATGGTATGATAGGAAACAGTCAAGGTGCAAACCCTGCACAGAGACAGGCTATCACGATGTTCCGAGCGGCTGAGCGCTACTTTAATAATACATGTAAGAATAATAAGTGATGATTTATATGAAGTTGGGGAACAGGCTGAGATACATTTGGCTAATACTGTGGGCACTTGTGCTTGCAGTGACGGCTCGTGCTCAGGAGAACACTGGGCTGTCCCCCTCCGATTCATTGGCTATCAAGGCAGAGATTAAGGCTCGTCTGACTTTGTTTATGGATGACCTTAACCAATTATACATGGTTGAGCAGATGAAGGTATCGCTCGATGGTGATGTTGATATATCATCTACTCTTGTTGGAACTCTCCAAGATCGTATCAACTATCTCAACCAGTCTTACAATTCCATGGATGTGAAATGGAACACTTACTATCAAGCATCGCAGCTGGATATTGCGGCGGATGAGGAACTGATGGAAGATGTTGCAAAGTTGGAACAACTGAAGCAAACGGTAAAAGATACACTAGACCTACGGACACAGCAGGTCGATGCCATAGCAAAGTTTGCCTCTGCTGATAAGTTTATCATCAGCCAGATAAACGTTTACAAAAAGTTGTATTCGAAAGCTTATAAGTTGTCGCTTTTAAAGAAATTTGCTCCTATGTTGGAGAAAGTGAAAGCTAAGGAACAGGTAATCTTTACTGAACTTCAGACTAATTATGAACAAGCTAAGGCATCGAGTGAGATTGTTCCTTCGTTGAAGAATAGAATGGAAACTCTTGATGAACAATATGTCATCATGAAGAGTGTTTCGGAAAAGGTACAGGCTCTGGCATTTAAGCCATGGATGCAACGCGTGAAAGACTATGTAATGGGGCTTGCGGCTGTAGCCATTATATTAATGTTTGTCAATGGCTTGTGGAGTAAGTTTAAGGCCTATAAGGACAAGGCTGCAAATCTGAAGAAGTATAATGATATAATGAAAAATAATGGTAAGGATAGTACTTATCCTACCATCTAATGATGAGATATGGATATGAAGATGAAAATAGTTCGCTTACTACTGTTTGCACTGATAGCGTTTCCGTTCGTCAGTTGCGAAGACAAGATGTCTAGTGAGAATGTCAATCTCGATGAGATTTTTAGTTCTGATTCTTCCGAAGATGCAGAACAGAATACCGAGCCAATGAAGGTCGTCGGTCTCAAGTTCTCTCCAGACTACAAAACACTCAGACTTTTTACGAGTGTTGTTCGTGGCATGGGATCTTATTCTTTCACCGATACTAGTCAGGTATATGTGAAAGGTTATGAAGTTATCAGTGGTATTGAGAATACATCTAAAGGACGTCCTCGCCTTGTAAAAGTCATCAATAGTGAAGGTGATGAAGTGAAACGACGTAATATCAAGGTGAACGTTTTGGTAGACTTGAATTTACCCCAGAATGTTGTTGATAAGGAATGCAACACCGTGAAGGAGATGATGACTGTTTTCACCACCCCCAATCTCTATGTGACGTTTATGCATGGTAATGAGGTTTCAGAGACAATGGCACCTACAGATTATGTACTGAATAACTATTTTGTGTCCTACCCTGATAGTGCCAAATATCTATACCGATCTATCCTCCTGAAAAAGAAAGAGATGGAAGACCGAGTCGGTGTATGGTCAGGTGATCAGAAGATGAGTCTGGTAGTATTCTCTGACGAACGGGTTTATTCAGATGAAGATGAACCTTATGATCCGGATCATTTCGAACTGGAGGAGCAGCTGGTGGGAGAGTTGCCTACGGATGGTGATTCGCTGACTATCCAATGTGTACATTTTTCCGAAAGTGGTATACCCGATAGCGACCAAGGTGCCAATGTCCTTCAGGTGCTATGTAAGAACTATCATGGCCTCTATCAGCAGAGATACGACTGGGTTAAATTGAAAAACTCGATTCTTCGTTTGGCTAATGAACAATTTATTGCCAATGAGTTTGTATTTGAGAATCCTGATGGCAAAGTCTATCGTGGAAATCCTCATCAGATGAAGATTGAGGTCTATGATAAGAAAAATGATAGTCTGATAGGGTGGACAAGTTGCGCTCTTTTCTTGGGTAATGCCTATAATCCAGTTATTGTCAATGGCTATCCTGTCTTATGGGTGTTCGTTCAGGGTCTAGGGCTCGCAATATTCATTTTTGTAAATGTTTACTTGATTTTTCAGTTCCTTATACCTTACATTCGCTATAGGTTGTTCAAACGGAAGTATATAGTCAAGTATATCAGAGGCATTAACATGAGTGTAGGGAATGTCTATATCGACAAGACTTGTTATTTCTGTAAGGCTCCTTTTGAAGACGGCGATGAAGTCGTGGCCAAGTGTGACCATGTGATGCATAAGTCGTGTTGGGATGAGAATGGCTATCACTGTCCTGAATATGGTAGGAATTGTCAGCATGGCTCACATTATTATAATCATAAGAACCTCTTCGATTCGAAGAATGCATCGTTCTATATGAAATGGACCTTGACAGCGATAGTTGCAGCCTTCTTGGCATGGATGTTCTATATGTTGTATGCCACAAATTATTCATTGAGCAATGAAGAGTTAGTGGCTCAGATGCGACAAGCCCGCTTGGACGTTATTGGTACTTCAGCTGTGTTTGGAGTCGAAGAAGATCAGATGCGCCATATGCCTACATTTGGTCTGATCATGGGCTTCTTCCTAACATTGGCTATGTCGGTATTGGCTGTCAGAAGGCAACAGATTAACCGTCGTGTTGTCAATATCTTCATGCGTGCGCTTATCGTGGGTGTAACAACTTTTTTTGTATTTCTGATTGCTGGTACCATAACATTCTCGTTTGAATTAGGACTTCTCTCTGTCCTGATCGATTGGATACCATGGTCTGTGATGGCAGTTTTGATAGCATATATCTCTACTATTGGTACGAGAATTGTGCTTCGTAGATCTTTAGTGCTTGTGGCAGGTGTACTTGGTGTGCTGTCAATGTATCTGTGGTCGTTATTCTTCCGTGGCATCTATCAGATCGATATTCGTGCCTTGTTGCTCATCAGCTGTATCCTTTTTGCTGTCGTCCTGGCTGTGGCAGTGGCAGCAATGGCTCCGAAATCAGAGCGTTACTTCCTCAATGTGAAGGGGGCTGTGAAGGAAATGGATGTGGCTATTTATAAATGGTTCTACAATAATCCAGACGAGGTAGTCACTCTCGGTAAGTCTATCGATTGCTCTTTGCATATGTCCTGGGATTTGAAGGGTAAGGTGGCGCCTGTTCAGGCCGAAATCAAGATGGTTGATGATGCACTAAGGCTGACGGCCTTGGAGGAGGGTGTCATGTTTAATAATAAACCATTGAATGTGGGAAAGAGTATCTGGTTGTATCACAACACCTCGTTCTTGATTGGCGACACAACTTTCACCTACATTGAGCGTGATTTATAAAACAGAATAATCCCCACCTGAACTCGGGTGGGGATTATTGTTGATTGGCTGTTTGAACCAGAGTTATTTGTTTTTCAGCAAATCGCGGATCTCAGCAAGAAGTTCCTCCTGTGTAGGACCTTTAGGAGCCTCGGGCTCAGCGGGCTTCTCTTTCTTCAACTTATTCATGCCTTTGATCATCAAGAAGATACAGAATGCGACGATAATGAAGTCGAGAATGTTCTGAATAAACTGCCCGTAAGCGAGAACAGTGTCACCAGCCTCTTGGGCTGCTGCTAGCGTCTTTGCGGATCCTCCGCTGAAATTTACAAATAGGTCAACGAAGCTCACATTACCTGTAACCTGGCCGATAATCGGCATCAGGATGTCGTTAACGAGTGAGGTGACTATTTTTCCAAATGCACCACCGATGATAACACCGACTGCCATGTCCATCACGTTGCCCTTCATGGCAAACTCCTTAAATTCTTTAATAAATCCCATAATCTTTAAAGTTTAATGTTTAACGTATCATGTATATTGATTGAATTGTAATCTGCATTTTGCAATCCCTGAAGTGACATTGACTATAATGATACACTTTTCGGGGTAATTTCACACGTTTAATTTTTATTAAGACATAAATCAAGTGCAAATATAGGAATTTTTTTGTAACTTTGCACTCGAAAACAAAAAAAAGTGCATTTTAGCATAAAAAAATTAGTAATGATTAGGTTAAACCCATTTAAATAATTAAGTAAAATGACAAAAGTAGCAATTAACGGTTTTGGCCGTATTGGTCGTCTCGCATTCCGTCAGATGTTCGAGGCTGAAGGTTATGAAGTAGTAGCAATCAATGACTTGACAAGTCCTAAGATGCTCGCTCACCTGCTGAAGTATGATACCGCTCAGGGTGGTTTCTGTGGCAAGTTCGGTGAGAACAAGCACACTGTTGAGGCTGGTGAGGACTTCATCGTTGTTGATGGCAAGAAGATCACTATCTATGCTATTCCTAACGCTGCTGAGCTGCCTTGGGGCAAGCTGGATGTGGACGTTGTTCTGGAGTGCACAGGTTTCTACACATCTAAGGAGAAGGCCTCTGCCCACCTGACCGCTGGTGCAAAGAAGGTTGTTATCTCTGCTCCTGCTGGCAATGATCTGCCTACTATCGTTTACAATGTAAACCACAAGACTCTGACTCCTGCAGACACTGTTATCTCGGCTGCTTCTTGCACCACTAACTGTCTGGCTCCTATGACCAAGGCTCTGAACGATTTCGCTCCCATCCAGAGTGGTATCATGACCACTGTACACGCTTACACTGGCGACCAGATGATTCTCGACGGTCCTCAGCGCAAGGGTGATGTTCAGCGTGCTCGTGCTGGTGCTCAGAACATCGTTCCTAACTCA
>ONKL01000065.1 GCA_900318395.1 uncultured Prevotella sp. | reverse complement strand
CGAAGTCAGGAAGAGATAGTTTGCACAAATTGACTTTTCGCTTATCAGAATGGGAACATCGTGCGGTGTTCTCGCGGAATTGCCGTTACTTTGCAGCCACATTCATCAACTCATAAACAAAAAAGAATATGGAAGCAAACTCAAGACAAGAACTCAACCGCCAGTTGGCTCAGATGCTGAAAGGCGGCGTGATTATGGACGTGACAACCCCAGAACAGGCTCGCATCGCCGAGGAAGCAGGCGCCTGTGCCGTCATGGCTTTGGAAAGGATTCCAGCCGACATTCGTGCTGCGGGTGGTGTGAGCCGCATGAGCGACCCGAAAATGATTCGTGGCATACAAGATGCCGTCACCATTCCCGTGATGGCGAAATGCCGCATCGGACACATTGCCGAGGCACAGATACTGCAGGCCATCGAGATCGACTATATCGACGAGAGCGAGGTGCTTAGTCCTGCCGACAATATCTACCATATCGACAAGACGAAGTTCGACGTACCGTTCGTATGTGGCGCAAAGAATCTGGGTGAAGCCTTGCGCCGTATTGCCGAAGGGGCAACGATGATCCGCACCAAAGGCGAGCCTGGTACGGGCGACGGCCGAAGGGGCAACGATGATCCGCACCAAAGGCGAGCCTGGTACGGGCGACGTGGTACAGGCAGTCAGCCACATGCGGCTGATGCAGAGCGAGATCCGACGGCTGGTTTCTATGAGTGAAGACGAGCTCTACGAGGCTGCCAAGCAGTTGCAGGCACCTTACGAACTGGTGCGCTTTGTGCATGATAACGGCAAGCTGCCCGTTGTGAACTTCGCTGCCGGAGGTGTAGCCACGCCAGCCGATGCCGCACTGATGATGCAACTCGGTGCTGAAGGCGTGTTCGTGGGCAGTGGTATTTTCAAGAGCGGCAATCCCGCCAAGCGGGCCGCAGCCATCGTGCAGGCCGTCACCAATTATCAGGATGCCAAACTGCTGGCTGAACTCAGTGAAGACCTTGGCGAGGCCATGGTGGGCATCAACGAACAGGAAATCGAACTCTTAATGGCGGAGAGAGGAAAATGAGGATTGCAGTTCTTGCCCTGCAAGGGGCATTCATCGAGCACGAGCAGATGCTGCAGCGGCTCGGCGTTGAGACTTTCCAGATCCGACAGCTGAAAGACTGGCAACAACCCAAAGACGGACTGATTCTGCCTGGTGGCGAGAGTACGGTGCAGATGCGCCTGCTCTCACAACTGGGGCTGTATGATCCTATCCGTGAAGCCATCCTTGGCGGTCTGCCCGTCTTTGGCACATGTGCCGGTATGATTCTCCTCTCCAAAGGCTATCTCGGCACGATGGACATCCTCGTGCGCAGGAATGCATACGGACGGCAGTTAGGCAGTTTCCACGCTGTCGGCACCGTTGAGGGCATCGGCAAAGACCTGCCAATGACCTTCATCCGTGCGCCCTACATCGAGACAGTGCTTTCGGATGCCTGCGTTCCCATTGCCAGCATCGACGAGCATATCGTCGCTGCGCGCCAAGGGAATCAGCTCGCTACCGCATTCCATCCTGAATTAGACTGCAATCCAAGAATCCACCAGTTCTTTCTTAATTCAACTTTCGCAAGCTCCGCTTGCTAGGAGTTAATGGGAGTTAGATGGAGTTAACGAGCCAACGGCTCGTGTAGTTAGGGGACATCTATCACTCGCTATAGTTATGGTCCACCACGATAACTACCTGCATGTCGGGCACCAAGGGCTGAATCTCATGAGTGAGTTGACTGGCAAAGGCAGCATCATCGTGAATGGAAATATCGGGGACGACATCGACTGAAAGCAGATTCTCTTTCTCTGAATAGTAGAAGCCGTGAACCTGAACGATATCTTTGCGAGTGGCGAGGGTCTGCATGACCTGTGTTTGCAATTCAGCATGGCGGTTGTCGCCAGTAGCAATGGCATAGATACCAACCGTCATGATAATGCCGTGACGCTCTATCATCTGCATGGTGATCTTACGCGTCAGACCGTGAATCTCGTGAGCCGACATGGTGTCATAGACGTTGATATGCAGCGAACCAATCTTTATGTCTGGGCCATAGTTATGCAATATCAGGTCGAATACGCCATGAACGCCCTCAAAGGCGGAAACTTCTTTGATAATCTGTTTCGTGAGTTCTGCCGAAATACTCGTGCCCAGCAGTTCGTTGACGGGCGAAGCAAGCATCTCGATACCAGCCTTGATGATCACAATGGAAATCAGTGCACCCAAGATGCCATCGAGTGATACGCCCCACAGCAGCATCACACCAGCAGAGATAAGTGTTGCCAGCGTGATGACGGCATCAAACAGCGCATCTATAAATCCCTATTCAACACTTCGCTGACATCTGCAGTTTCCGTTTGGGATTGCCATCTGCTCATGAGTTCACAGACCACAACTCCCTCCGAATTCGTAAGTGTGTGGAGGTAGCTTCCATCGTCTATGTGTGACATGCGGCATGTTAGGGTGTCATCAAGATAGGTCTCATGCAGCCAGTGGACGGTGACAGAAGACAATGTCTGCGAGGAGAGTACTTCATCGGGCATGGTCAGCAGGGCTATACTGACATAGCTACGGTTGCTGACGTGGAAATTGAAGTCAAGGTCAAGACGAGTTGCGCGATGCTCCATTTGCATGTCGATTGACTGTGCTTTGGGGAATCGTACTTTCTTGTGGCTACCAGTCATCAGTCTGGGCACCACCGTCAACTTGTCTGCGAGGAAATCAGTCGTCTCCAGTCGCTTGGTGTCGAGGTTCAGGATGTTCCACTGGCTGGTACCTGAGGCTATCAGCTGCTCATTCTTGCTTGAGGCAAGCGGCAAAGCCGAGCGATCCTTGCGGACAATGCGGAAATCACAGTAGATGCGGAGTGAGGTCAGTTCGCTCACCCATATCTCAACCGTGAAGTCCTCCGACCAATATGTAACCGTCGGCTGAACGTCTATCTGAACCTCCGTGATAACCCACATACGCCGCTGCTTAATGATGTCGAAAGCAGCAACGCCGTGAATGGTCATCAGTCGTGCAAAACTGTCTTGGAAATACATCAGCAAGGCATTAGGGGTAAGCCTGTATAATGGCGTAATGTCAGATGCCGTGGCTGTGTAAGTGTGTCTGTATTTACCTTCTGTAATCATGCTTATCTGTTTCTCTTATCGGCTGCAAAATTACGAAAAATCTTCTAGATTACATCACTTTTTAAATACTTTAAGAGGACAGGCATCGCTTTTCATGCCTATACGAAGTATGAAACTTTCTGATGTTTCGGTATGGGTGTTGCTTTCGACGAGGTGTATATAAATGTTAAGCAATAGAAGGCATGGAAATTAGGATTTAGTGAAGTAGAAGTATAGCTCCTTCCGTGTTAAGAAATCGTAAATTTCAGGTGGGTTCTGCATGTTTTTATGGAAATAGGCTTACTTTTGTAGCTTGATATTGTATTCTTTTTAATTTTAAATCGATAACAAAATGAAGAACAAGCTTTCATGCCTTTTATGGGCTTCAGTGTGTGTCGGGATGCTCCTGACGGTGACATCGTGTGAGAAAATGAATTTGAGCAAAGGCTCGGCTGATGACGACGCAAACGTGGTGATCCGCATCAGGAGTTTTGAGCAGACGCCGTTCAGAGCGGAAACACGAGCGGAGGTCGGCGACCTGTGTGACCATTTGAATTTCATTGTCTTCGATGACAATGGAGAACGGGTGGATCAGAAAAATCAGGAGTTAGGCGACGAGAACTTCGGCGAAGGTCGGTTCACGCTACCGCTGGGTACTTACCGGCTGGCCATCGTGGCCCATAGCTCGGATGGTAATCCTAGCGTTAACAAACGCACGGCCAGCAAGAACGAGTCGGTATCGTTTACCAATGCCAAGGGCTTTACCGACACCTTCTTCGCCTCGAAGCAGTTGACAGTAGGCGATAGTGCTATCAACCTGGACGTAAGGCTCGATCGAGTGGTGGCCAAGGTAAAGTTCATTAATGAGGATCCCATCCCAGAGAAGACCGACAGCATCCGATTCTATTACGAAGGCGGATCGGGCTCAATCGATGCTCAGAGTGGCTATGGCAATGTGAAGTCGAAGCAAGCAGCCTGGTTCGGCAAAGACGAGTCTCCTTTTGAGATTTACACTATCCCATGGCAGGACAGTGACTATCTGGAGGTTACCATCGGAGCCTTTCAGGGCACCGACCTGCTGGCATCGACCGTCATAGACAGCATTCCCATACGCAGGAACTGCGTGACGACCTGTCGGGGAAAACTGTTTAACGGCAAAGTGACGAAGGTGACGTTCACCATCACACTTAATGACGCCTGGGAAACGCCCATCGAGTACCAAATACCCGATAAATGAAACTTTTAGGCGGAAAATTTGGCTGTGTCGGCTAAATTATCTACTTTTGCAGCTGTAAACAAGACTATCATGGACAAGAGATTAACAAACGACACGCTGCGCAGAAACGTGGAACTGCTATCGAAGCAGACAGAGAAGGAGGTGGGGATGATGCCCGCTACCGAGGCACCGCTGCCATCGGTTCAGAAGGTGAAGGAAATCGTGGCTCTGGTGAAGAACATCATCTTTCCCGACTATTTCAATAAGCGACAGCCCGACGAGGCTATCCGCTCGTACTTCATCGGTGTACACATGGAAGAACTGATGACACAGCTGGTGAAGCAGATAGCCCATGGACTGCAGTTCTGTGAGGACTGCGAGGAGATGCGCACGAAGGCTCAGGTGTACGATGAGGCCGAGAAACTGGCTTTAGAGTTCATTGATGCGCTGCCAGAGATCAAACGGCTGCTATATACTGATGTGGAGGCGATGTTCGACAATGACCCTGCGGCTCCTAACTATGGTGAGGTGATATTCAGCTATCCAAGTATCAACACGATGACGCACTACCGTATCGCTCATAAACTGCACCAACTGGGCGTGCCCGTTATACCACGTATCATCACCGAGTTGGCTCATTCGAAGACGGGAATCGATATCCACCCGGGTGCACAGATCGGCGAATATTTCTCGATAGACCACGGTACGGGTGTGGTGATCGGCGAAACGAGTATTATTGGCAGTCACGTGACACTGTATCAGGGCGTGACGCTGGGAGCTAAGAGCTTCAAATACGACGAGCAAGGCAACATGCTGAACATACCGCGTCACCCGATCATCGAAGACCACGTGACCATCTATTCGAACGCATCGATACTGGGGCGTATCACGATAGGGCACCACTCGGTCATTGGAGGTAACATCTGGCTGACGCACAGCGTACCCCCTAATTCGAGAATCCTGCAGTCGAAAGCAATAGATGCCGGATTCCAAGACGGTGCCGGGATTTGATCAAACGAAAAAAGAAGGCTTCCATTATTCGGAAGCCTTCTTTTTGCCAAATTCGGGATCAATCTTAAGGAGTGAAGTAACGATGTAGGTCATCGCACAGGCTCCGACCACAATGAGGAAGAAGGCCGGATAGCCGACACTCTCCTGCAAGGCACCAGCAAAGAGACCTGGAATCATCATCGACAGAGCCATAAAGGCTGTGCAGAGGGCGTAGTGGGCTGTCTTGTGCTCACCTTGACTATAATATATAAGGTATAGCATGTAGGCAGAGAATCCGAATCCGTAGCCGAACTGCTCGATAAAGATGCAGACGCTGATGTTAATAAGACTTGAGGGCTGGATATAAGAAAGATAGACATAGACGAGGTCAGGCAGGGTGATAGCCATTACCATAGGCCAAAGCCAGCGCTTCAGTCCATCGCGGCTAGCACAGATACCGCCGAGGATGCCACCAAGGGTAAGTCCGATGACGCCCACTGTACCCTGAACGAGTCCGAACTCGCCATCAGAGAGTCCGAGACCGCCATTGCTGACCTTATCGACGAGGAAAAGGGCACTGACCTTTGCCAGCAGTCCCTCGGGCATACGGTAGAAGAGCATGAAGCAGATGCCCACCCACACTTGAGGCTTTTGGAAAAATGTGACCACGGTGTCGCGAAACTCGCGGAAGATGTCGGAGGCTGTCTTTCGTCCACGGTCGGCATCCTCAGAGGGTCGGGGCAGCATCCAGTTGTGATAGAGCCAGAAAGCGACGAAGAGTCCTGCCATCAGGTAGAACACGAGGCTCCAGGAATAGCGGATAGAGCGCGTGAGCACCTGCAGAGCTCCAGCGAGGCCTACGAGCAAGCCCGAGGAGAAGATGGTAGCGATGCGGTAGAACGTAGAACGGATGCCCACAAAGTAAGCCTGTTCGTGCTGGTCGAGCCCGAGCATATAAAAACCGTCGGCTGCGATGTCGTGGGTGGCACTCGAGAAGGCCATCAGCCAGAAGAACGCCAGCGAACCCTGCAGCCAGAAGTCGGCAGGGATGGTGAAGGCCACACCTGCCAGTGAGGCGCCAATAAGCACCTGCATGGTGACAATCCACCACCGCTTAGTGCGCAGCATGTCGACAAAGGGGCTCCACAAAGGTTTGATGACCCAGGGCAGATAGAGCCACGAAGTGTAGAGCGTAATATCTGTGTTGCTGAGGCCAAGGCGTTTGTAGAGAATCAGCGAGATGGTCATAACGGCCACGTAAGGCACGCCTTCGGCAAAGTAAAGTGTGGGCACCCATGCCCAAGGAGTTTTCTTATTCATTCAAGATCATTCATTAAAGATTATACATTGCACATTAATCGTAAAGGCTTTGGATCTCTGCGCCCCGATAGTAGTAAAGCAGGATCTCTTCGTAGGTTTTACCCTGCTCACCCATGACGGCAGCTCCTATCTGACAGAGTCCGACACCATGTCCCCAGCCTCGGCCATGCAGACGGAAGCCCGTTGGGGTCTTCTCGATGTCAAAGGCAGAACTTAAGAGGTGGGTCTCGCTGAGGGCACGACGTATCTCGAGTTCCTTACCGATGGTAAAGGTCTTCTTCGTGCCTACAATTTTAAGACGGCAGATGCGACCGCTCTTGCCCATTTCGAGTGGGATGAGGTTGGTAATCGAGCCAAAGTCGATATTCAACTTCCGGCTGACGAGCTCGGAGAGCTGCTCTTGTGTGTAGTCGACAGTCCAACGGTAGAAGTCGGGCGTCTCCTGATCGTAGTCGTTGAGCACTTGCGAGAGGATATGCTTGTCGGTCGTGTTGCACCAGGGATCTTGTACGCTGACGAGGTAAGGCTTAGGCGTGTCCTCCCAGCAATATTGGAACTCCTCAGTGACGCCTCCGCAGCATTTGTGGAAACGGGCGTCGCAGATGTCGCCGTCGTATGTGAGAATCTGACCGCGTGTCAGGCTGACGGCTTCCTCCACATGTTGGTTGCGCGCATGACTGATGCCCTGGTAGCGCTGGCAGTGGTCGTCGGCACACACATCGAAGATGGTATGATCTTCGCGGTCATACCAACGGATGAGCTCGTCGTCTTTCTTGATAAACGAGAAGAAGCTGTCGCTGCCATTCTCGTGCTGGCGGCGCTTCTCCATCTGAGCCAGAAGCCATGAACGGCTGATGACGGCATGAGCCTTAAGAAACTCGGGTGAGGCTGTGGCCGACATCTCACTGGATATGACACTGGCGAGGTAACGCTCGACGGGCAGTTCATTGATGGCAACAATCTTATCGGCCTCTACGACAATGCGCAGAGTGCCTTCGAAAGTCTGCGTCTGCTGGCGCTCCCAATGGAAGTTGACACCGATGGTGACATCCTGCAGTTCGAACGAGGCGTCGTCGCTCTGAGGCGTGAACGTCAGGTTGCGGTACTGCGTGCCTCGCCACAGAATGCCTCCCTCGGAGAATTCTACCGTCTGCGGACCCGTGATTACTTCACCCTTGGCTACATAAGACTTATTGAGGGTGAAGGTTATCTTATCGGCCGTGATGATACCAACGGTGACATTAGGCTCCTTGCGAGTAGCGAACTGCGAATTGAGTGCAGACTGTTTCTTGGCTTCGCTCGACTTGAGACGCTCGATGACCTGCTGCACTTTGTCCTTGCTGAGTGATACTTCTGCAAGGATGCTGAGAGCGCGCTCGGGCGACAGCCGCTCGTAGTCTTCCTGACGAGGTGTGATGAAAAGACCTGCCATATCGAGGGCTCCTGGTGAAATGATATATTGTGAATCGCCCTCGGCATAATAGCAGTCAGGGCGATGCTTGGCGCGCAGGAAGACGACAGAGAGATACTCGTCGTGATAACGCCAACTGACAATGTTCATCATCGGCTCGACTTCGTCATCCTTTTGAGGCAGGGCTTCATACAGACGACGGAACAACTGTTCGTCGCCATATTGCGATCGACTACGGATGAGCATAGCAGGGCAGGGGTACTCCTCGATGAGCGAGATATCCTCACCCTCGTTGAGTTCTACAATCTTTAACAGATGGTGGCTGAGGCGCTTCCAAGACTTCTGAAGTGGCAGCGTGCCACTGGTGCCTGCCTGGAAATGGGCATGGTCGGGAGCAGAAGCTCCGCATTTAGGTCCGTTGTAGAACACCATCAGCTCAGGGTATTCCTCTAGCAGCTTATGGATCTCACCATAAGACTCTCGGATAAGCTGAGGCTCGTGCTTCACACTGGGGATGGTGAAATGGATAGGCAGGATAGGGTAGGGGTTGACAAGCAAGTCGTATTGGCTGTCGATTGACTTCTTGAACTGCTCTTTAGGGCGGTTTTGCTCACAGAGGAAGCAAGGACGTTCGGCCAATGTTTTCTTGTCGATGTTAGCACCAGTCGACACCATGCGGGCAGGATTCCACTGCACATGAAATGACGAGGCACCCACCACAAGCTCACGCGTCTGCACATTTCGCAGGTCGTGGTAGCGACGGCTGGCATCGTCCCATTTCTCAAGTTGGCGGTTGAAGAAACGCAGCAATGGCGAGTCGTTCATCAATTCCTGCTTGCCCTGCAGCATCTGCTGGCGGGCATGTATCTCAAGGGTGCGCAGACGGTCCTTATAGAGGTTGTTGGCGTTGATCTTATCTATTGAGAGAGCAGCATCGCTGTTACCGCCCCAACGGCGACAGAGATAAAGTTCGGTGAAGATGCGCCCTATACGGTAGTGGCGAGAGAAGATAAGTCCCAGCGCATAGTCTTCACCATACGAAGTGTTTGGGAACTGTATCTGTCGCAGCAAGGGTGTGAAGAAGGCACGAGGAGCACCTAGGCCATTGATGCGCAGGGCATTGTTGGGACCGTTCTCGTCAGTCCATTCGGCATGATCGATAAGTCCTGGCGGCAGGGTGTTAAGCTCGAAGTCGCACATGCGGTAGGAGCCAATCACCATTGCTGCATTTTGTTTGTAGAAGGCGTCGACCACCTGTTGCAGTGTCTTAGGCGACGAATAGAGGTCGTCGGAGTCTAACTGTACGGCAAAGCGTCCGCAACGGTCATCATTGATAGCTACGTTCCAGCAGCCACCAATGCCAAGATCGGTGCGCTCAGGGATGATATGGATAAGGCGCTCATCGTGGAAGCCCTGTAGCAGTTCGGTAGTCTTGTCGGTAGAGTGATTATCCACCACGATGACATTGAACTTGAAGCTGGCTTTCTGCGAGAGTACGCTATTGACGGCATCACAGATAGTCTTCTCGCGGTTGAAGACGGGGATGACTACTGAGGCCTCGACATCGAACTCCTGCTCTTTAAAGTCAGGGCGACGGTAGAATGACGGGTCGATCTTGGCACCGATCTCCTGTAGATGGGCTGTGGCAGCCTGTTCCATCTCGATCTGCACTTCGCGGTTACGCGGGTTGACGTAGTCGAACTGCTTCACGCCTGATGCACGTGTGTCAGTCTCTTCTTCGGTATAGAGCTTCTCGTTGATGTGGAATATCTCGCCATGACGGCTCAGGAAGAGCCGGAGGGCATAGAGGCCTGCGTGCTGATAGTCGTTCTCGCCAGCCTGCGTAGCAAACTCGTGGAGGAGTGACGTCTTGATGAGGCGCAGACAACCGAAATCGAAGTCGTCGCGGATGCTCCCCAGTTGGTAGTCGATGACAGGATGATCCTTGCGCACGCCGTCGACGATGTCGTAATGATCGGCGTAAACCATCGCGGCATCCGAGTCGGAGGCCACGCGAAGCATACGTTCGAGAGCGCCTTGACCTATCAGAAGCTGTTTAGGCTGTGTCTGTAGCAAGGCGTAATCGGCTTGGGCATTCTCGGCAATACTCATCAGCGTGTTACTGCCCGAAAGGTTGCCAACCACGATCTGATGACAATCGGAGAAGTCGGCAGCCTCCTTATCAGAAAGCTGTTGGCTGACAAGTAGGAATATGTGTTGGATTGTCTTGCTGACTCTCAGTTGCCTAACGGTGTGTAGGGCGGTCTTAAGATCGTCGCAAGGCAAAAAACAATCAATTTTTTCTCTCATGAAGTGATTTTGTTTGTTTTATAAGGTGCAAATTTCGTAATATTTTCCGAGAAAACCAAAAAATTCGAGATAATTTTGTAACTTTGCGCCCAAAAAAGGAGCATGACTGAAGGAAAGAAGATATTAATTGGCATGTCGCTCGGTGAGCTGAAGACATTGGTGAAGGAGCTGGGTATGCCTCAGTTCACTGCCAGTCAGGTGGCCAAGTGGCTCTATCAGCAGCATGTGAGAAGCCTCGATGAGATGACAAATATCTCAAAGGCCAATCGTGAGCTGTTGGAGCAGCACTGCACCATCGGCGCGATGGATCCCATCGACTGCCAGCGCTCGAAAGATGGAACCATCAAATATCTCTTCCCTGTAGGCGACGGCTCAAAGTTTGTTGAGACAGTCTATATTCCCGATGGTGAGCGGGCCACGCTTTGCGTGTCTTGTCAGGTAGGGTGTAAGATGAACTGCCTGTTCTGTCAGACGGGCAAGCAGGGCTTTGAGGGCAACCTCACGGCTGGTGATATCCTCAATCAGATCTATGCCTTGCCTGAGCGTGACTCGTTGACGAACATCGTGTTTATGGGACAGGGTGAGCCGATGGATAACCTCGACAACGTGTTGAGAGCCACAGAGATACTCACGGCCGACTATGGCTACGCCTGGAGCCCGAAACGCATCACGGTGAGCAGTGTGGGCGTGAAGGGAAAGCTGAAACGCTTCCTCGACGAGAGTGAATGCCATGTGGCTATCTCGATGCACTCTCCTCTGCCTGAACAGCGCCAGCGGCTGATGCCTGCCGAGCGTCAGATGTCGATTACTGAGGTCGTTGAGCTGCTGAAGCAGTACGACTTCACGCACCAGCGCCGCTGCTCGTTTGAGTATATCTGCTTTGCCGGGCTGAACGACACGACGACCCACGCCCGTGAGATTGTCAAACTGCTTGAGGGGCTGGAGTGCAGAGTGAACCTCATCCGATTCCATGAGATACCCGATGTGGATCTGCCAGGGGCTGACGAGAAGCGGATGGAGGCCTTGCGCGACTATCTGACGAAGCACGGTGTGTTTACCACCATCCGGGCGAGTAGGGGACAGGATATCTTTGCTGCCTGCGGACTGTTGTCGACGGCGGTGAAAGGTAAAAAGGTAAAAAGGTAGAAAGGTAAAAAGGTAAAAAAGAAAAATAATATATGGAGAATAAGAAGATTCGCGTGGCAATCACGCATGGTGATACCAATGGTATCGGCTATGAGACGATCCTTAAGGCTTTTGAGGATCCGATGATGCTCGATTTGTGTACACCTATTATATATGGTTCACCCAAGGTGGCTGCCTTCCATCGCAAGGCCTTGCATCTGGAAACACAGTTCACCGCCATCAATAGTGCTGAAGAGGCACGCGACGGACGGCTGAACCTGCTGGCAACGTTTGATGATGATGTGAAGGTGGAGTTCGGACAGTCAACCGATGAGTCGGCTGAGGCTGCCCGTAAGGCGATGGCTCGTGCGAAGGAGGATCTGATAAAGCACCTTTACGACGTGCTGGTGACGGCTCCTGTGAAACCTGTCAACACCCAGCCAAAGGAAGACCGCTCGCTGACGGTGATGGTGAGCGAGGTGGTGCGCATCGGCCTTGTTACCACCCATCTGCCCCTGAAGGATGTGCCTGCTGCCATTACCGTTGAGAAGGTCATCGATAAGGCACGTATCTTCCATCAGAGTCTGAAGCGCGACTTCCGTATCTCCAACCCCCGTATTGCCATTCTGGCACTGAATCCTCAGGAGGGAGCGGAAGAGAAAGAGATTATCCGTCCTGCCATCAACATCATCGAGAAGGAAGGTATACAGGCGTTTGGTCCCTACGTGGCCGATCAGTTCTTTGGCGAGAATCTCTATGAGCAGTTCGACGGTGTGCTTGCCATGTACGACGATCAGGGCTCCGTGCCTTTCAAGACGCTCGCACAAGAGTATGGCGTGAAGTTGAAGGCAGGTATCTCTGCGATTGTCACCACGCCCGATCAGGATCCCTCGTTCGACATAGCCGGCAAGGGAATTGCCGATGAGCATGCTCTGCGGCAGGCAGTCTATACGGCCATCGATATGTATCGTCATCGCATCGAGTACGACGAGCCGATGGGTAACCCGCTGCCCAAGCTCTATCATGAGAAGCGCGAGGATGTGGAGAAGATCCGCTTCGCCATACCCAAGCCGAAGGATCAGTTTAAGCGTGAGGACCGCAAGCAGCAGGAAACTCAGGAACAGCAGAAACCCGAATGAAAAAGAAATACCAGAACGGTTTCTTCATCTTCGGTCTCCTGGTGCTGATCATCATGGTGACCCAGCTCGACTTCCAAGAAGTCTGGGCAGGGCTGAAGCATGCTGGATACTGGTTCTTCGCCGTCATCGCCCTTTGGGGATTCCTTTATATCTTCAATACGGCCACGTGGTATATCATAATCGATAGCATCGGTGGTGAGAGGGGAGTCTGCCGTCGCTGTAAGGTGGGATTCTGGTGGCTTTACAAGATCACCGTCTCGGCCTTTGCCCTGAACTACGCCACCCCTGGCGGACTGATGGGAGGCGAGCCCTATCGCATCATGTCGCTCTCGCCGAAAATCGGTACTCCGAAGGCATCCTCGTCGGTCATCCTCTTCGTGATGACTCATATCTACAGCCACTTCTGGTTTTGGTTCTTGTCGGTATGGCTCTATGTGCTGACGCAGAAGATGACCACGCTGGCCTGTATTCTGATGCCGATTATTGCCATCGTGAGTCTGGTCGTCATCTGGTTCTTCATCCGAGGTTACAAGAAGGGCATCGCCGTGACAGGCATGAACATCGTGAGCCATATACCCTATCTGCGACGCTGGGCACAGCCCTTTGTGGAGCGCAATAAGGAGAAGCTGGCTGAGGTCGATGCCCAGATCGCTGCCCTGCACAATCAGAATCCGCGTACGTTCGTGACTGCTGTGGTGCTTGAGTTGTTGTGCCGTCTGTTCTCTACGCTCGAGATATTCTTCATCCTGCTGGTCATCCAGCCCGATGTCACCATTCCGCAGTGCATTCTCATCTATGCCTTCACCACGCTCTTTGCCAACATGCTCTTCTTCATGCCGTTGCAGTTGGGCGGTCGTGAAGGCGGCTTCTTGATGTCTGCCGAGGGACTTAGTCTGACGGCTCAGGCAGGTATCTTCGTGGCGCTCATTGTGCGTGTGCGTGAACTCATTTGGACGGCTGTCGGACTGCTTTTAATCAAGCTTGAGAAGAAAGAAAAGTGATTTTCCGTTAAATTTCTGCCAAAATTGCAGATATTTCAGAAATAATGTGTAATTTTGTCAGCTCAATGAAGACTTCAGAACTTCAAACTATCAAACAGCGGTACAATATCGTGGGCAACTGCGATGCATTGAACCATGCGCTCGACGTCGCTTTGCAGGTGGCGCCAACCGACCTCAGTGTGCTCATTGTCGGAGAGAGCGGAGTAGGTAAGGAGATTATTCCCCGAGTGATTCACGATAACTCGCCTCGTCGGCGCGAGAAGTATTTTGCCATCAACTGTGGTTCCATTCCCGAGGGCACCATCGACTCAGAGCTCTTCGGACATATTAAGGGTTCGTATACAGGTGCGATCAATGACTCACCTGGTTACTTCGGTGTGGCCAACAAGGGCACACTGTTCCTCGACGAGGTTGGCGAGCTGCCGCTGGCCACTCAGGCACGACTGTTGCGTGTGCTTGAGACGGGCGAATATATCCCCGTTGGAGGCACAGAGATACGCAAGACCGATGTGCGCATCGTGGCTGCTACCAACGTGAATATCCTCAAGGCCATCAGCGAAGGCAGATTCCGCGAGGATCTCTACTACCGACTGAACTCGATACCCATCCAGATGCCTCCCTTGCGTGAGCGTGGCGAGGACATCATCCTGCTCTTCCGACTCTTTGCGATGCAGATGGCCGAGAAATACAAGATGGACCGTATCGTGCTCGACGAGGGAGCCAAGCACCTGCTGATGCGCTATAAGTGGCCTGGCAACGTGCGCCAGCTGAAGAACATCACCGAGCAGATCAGCGTGCTCTCACCCGAGCGCACCATCACTGCCGATGTGCTCAGCCACTTCATACCACAGGATCAGGAGTCGACTCAGCTCGTGGCCATTCATAAGGACGGTGGCGACCACTCGTTTGAGAATGAGCGCGAGATACTCTACAAGATACTCTTCGAACTCAGAGGCAACGTGAACGATATGCGGCGTGAGGTCAGCCTGCTCAAGAAACAGCTCGAAGACGTGCAGGGCAGCGGACAGACTATCGCTGCTCCCATCGCCAACAGCACCCAACTGGCACCTATCACGCCCATGGCGCCCATCCCGTCCGTCGGGTCGGCTGAGGACGCCTTCGCTGAGGAATATATCGAACCCGAGAAGGAGCCTGAAAGCCTGAACCTGAACGCCATCAGTAAGCAGATGCTCGAAAAGGCGCTCGAGCGCAATCACGGCAATCGCCGCAAAGCCGCACAGGAGCTGGGCATCTCTGACCGCACACTCTATCGTAGATTGAAACAATATGGAATGGAGTAAACAATATCTAAAGGTGGTGCTGATAGCAGCGATGGTAGCCGCAGTCAGCGCTTGTTCCGTCAGCTATAAGTTCAACGGAGCCAGCATCGACTATACGAAGACGAAAAGCATCCAGATAGCCGACTTCCCCATCCGTTCGAGCTACGTATGGGCGCCTATGGGATCGATCTTCAACAATGCGCTGAAGGATAAGTTCGCTGCGCAGACACGACTCTCGCAGGTGAAGCGTAATGGCGACCTGAAGCTTGAGGGTGAGATTACACGATATGAACAGCGCAACAAGGCCGTCAGCTCAGAAGGATTCTCGGCGATGACCGAGCTGACACTCACCGTGAACGTACGCTTCACCAACAATGTGAACCATAACGAGGATTTCGAGCAGCAGTTCTCTGCCTCGCAGAGTTACGAGACCACCCTCTCGCTCAATCAGGTGCAGGAGGAACTCGTCACGAAGATGGTGGAAGATCTTGTCAGTCAGATATTCAATGCTGCCGTAGCCAACTGGTAGGAGAAGTGAAAGGTGAAAAGTGAAAATTGAAAGATGGAAAGGATAGCCGAACTCATCAAGCACCCTGAGTATCTGGATCGCGATACGCTCTACGAACTGCGATCCACGCTGGCACTCTATCCTTACTATCAGACAGCCCGACTGCTGATGCTGCAGAACCTCTATCTGCTGCACGACCCGTCGTTCGACGAGGAGTTGCGCCGGGCAGCTATCTATATCACCGACCGCCGTGTGCTCTTCAATATGATCGAGGCAGGCCACTATCGCCTTCGCACGTCGACCGTCACCAAAGTTCCCGCTGCCGCTCCCCAAGAGAGTACAGCCAGCCGCACAGCAACGCTCATCGACAACTTCCTCGACTCGATTCCCAAGGAGGATGAAGGCCAGTCGCGTGGTAAGCGAAAACCGACCCCTGCCGATGCTGCTGTCGACTACGTGGCCTACCTGCTTGAAACAGAGGGCGACAAGGCCGAGGAAACTGTGCCTGAAATGAAGGGACAGAACCTGATAGATACATTCATAAATGCTGACAAAGGGCGCATTGTGCTCAATGAAGGTCCGCTGCTGACACCTCAGACGGAAAAAACAGACGAATCGGCTGTCGAACCTACTGATGAGGAGTATTTTACTGAAACTTTGGCCAGAATTTACATCAAACAAGGCAGATATTCGAAGGCACTTGAAATTATTCAGCGATTAAGTTTGCAATTTCCGAAAAAAAATGCTTACTTTGCAGACCAAATACGCTTTTTAGAGAAGCTGATAATAAATAGTAATAAAAAAATATAGTTAAAAAAATGTACACATTATTAGTAATTCTTATCGTGATTGCTGCACTGCTCATGATTGGCATCGTGCTCA
Source organism: uncultured Prevotella sp. (assembly GCA_900318395.1). Classification (GTDB taxonomy): domain Bacteria; phylum Bacteroidota; class Bacteroidia; order Bacteroidales; family Bacteroidaceae; genus Prevotella. The sequence continues at coordinate 1,195 of ONKL01000065.1, read as the reverse complement.
TTCAGGAATCTAAGGGAGGCGGACTTGCTTCTCAGTTCTCAGGTTACAACCAGATCGGTGGTGTTCGTAAGACCACTGACTTCATCGAGAAGACCACTTGGGGCCTCGCTGCCTTCATGGTCATCATCAGCGTGGCTTGTGCTTACGTAGCTCCTCAGGCTACCAGCAACAGCTCGGTGATGGAGAACTATCAGGCACCTGCCACTAACCCCAATAACCTGCCAGGTTTCGGTGCAAGCCAGCAGCAGGATGCAGCAGCTCCTGCAGCTCCTGAGGCTCCAGCAGTTCCTGAGGCTCCAGCAGCTCCTGCACAGCCTGCCAAGTAAGCTGCACAGCTATCAAACAAGGGCTCCTTACGATCGTAAAGGAGCCTTTTTTGATGTTTATCGAAAAAAAACGATTCAAATATTTGGCAGTTCGGAATAAAATGCCTAACTTTGCACCCGCAAAACCAACATGGTGCCCATAGTTCAGTTGGTTAGAGCGTCAGATTGTGGTTCTGAATGTCGACGGTTCGAGTCCGTCTGGGCACCCGACCAAGTGATTGGTTATGTTTTCCGAGAATCCCAGTAAACAAAGGGGTTCTCGGAATTTTAATTTAAAGAGGACGAGTTCCAACTTTTTGGTCTGAGACCAACTTTTAGGGTCGAAAATCGACGCAAAATCGACGCAAAAATCGAAAATCGACGCAAAATCGACGCAAAATCGACGCAAAATCGACGCAAAAATTTGCAAGATTCAATACCAGATGCCAATCAGCAAACGATGGCTATTTGCATTAACTCTGTGGTAAGTGCCGACATACCAAATCTCGAGAGCTATGGACTGAAATCGGATGTGATTGTGGCTGATGTCTTTGCCAGGATGCTGCGAGAGATGAAGGCTGCCAACAGTCAGCGTCTCATCATTGACCTGCGCGGTAATAACGGTGGCTGGACGATGATCATGTATGCTGCGCTGTACGAGCTCTACGGCAAGCGTTTCATGGATACCGACTTAGGCATGCACTTTGCCACCAAATGAAGTTCGAGACTGCTCGCGCTCGGGAATTTTTAAGCAAGTTCAGCTTTCTCCTCGCTGAATCGCAGCCTTGACTTGCGCCATGTTACTGCGAGAAACGGGGAGTGATTCGTGGCAGTGCTTGATGAGCAACTGGATGGAGCCGGAATGTGAGACGATCTGCTCGACATGACCA
>ONKL01000021.1 GCA_900318395.1 uncultured Prevotella sp. | reverse complement strand
ATTAAAAGAAACAGACCGCATCATTTTGTAACGAAAAAGGAAATAATACCTCTTCCGTTACAGCTAAAACTATATCTTCAAACCTCAAAATAAAGAAAACGAGGCTCTTTAACAATAATTAAGCGTCATACTCTTGGATTTGTCTTAGAAATCCCCATGACTAGTTTCCCGGAGCGTCCGGGGATAGGATACCGAGGTCGGTATGTGGCTCCCGAGCGTCCGGGCGGGGGACAAAAGGGCTTTTATCCCCCTCCCGATGCCCCGGCGAAGCCTCCCTGCGGAGGCCGCGAGCCGCTGTGATGGCTTTGGCGTACACATTGCTTCACTCGGGTTTTTAACCGTTTCTCCGTTCATGCTCTGGCGGCTGGCCTCGTGACTGACGTTAAAAAGCAATGAAGGAGCGCACGTATAAATCCGCAGTCATTCCTGCTCCGCCGAAATTCAAACCTTCATTTGGATAAAAATATACATAAATGGTACTGCTAGGATTATTGACCTGTGAACTCCCCCAGTACCAGCCTTCATCTTTAAAAGTACTCCCTTCTGCTGCTGATGTCATCAGATTCTGTATCAAAGTAACGTTTTCCGCGGATTTCAATGCATCTATATTCACGCCGGCGGCGGCAAAGAACTTCAGCCACTGGCCACCGCTCGGCAGGAACCAGTTGCTGCAGCCGCAGGCACTGGGGGTAAAGCCATCCACGCTGTAGGCAGCGGCCTTACCTGCTGCATAGTCATTGCCCAATTTTGTAATCAGCGTCTGTGTGTCGGCTATGCCGTTCAGGAAATTGTGGTTGTCGGCCAGGCTTCCAGATGATATCCCATCAATTAATTCATGAATCGGTCTCCATTTTACCATGCTGCCTCCGTTCGCGTCGGATAGCGCGATGCCCAGACCGCAGTTGTACGTGGTGTTGTCATCGCCGTCGCCCAGATAGGCTATCATCGCCACGGCCGATGTTCCGGCAGTTGATGCGGTGGTGGCGTTCTTATAGCACTTGCCGTTGGCAGCAATCACGTTGCCCACGGTGGCCAACTTCACGGTCGATTGGTAGTAGTTCGTGCCGAGCTCAAGGCCCGAGGCCATGTTGAAGTACTGCTTGCTGTCGCTGCCCGTGACCGAGAACTTCAGCGTGGTGGGCGTAATGGGCAGGGCGACGTACATCTGCTTGTCGTAGCCCGAGGCCGGGGTGATGGTGGTCAGCGTCGCGCCCGTCTGGTCGCTGATGGCGACGCTCGAGGCCGAAATGTCTGCCGTTCCGTCGATGTCCTTCATCGTCAGCTTGAAGATGGCGAACTGCGCGGCGGGCTGGGTGGTGACGTTGAGACCGGGCACAATCTTGCCGGCCCCTACGCGGACGTCGAGGTTAGCATTGAGCGTTCCGTCCTGCGCGGCCAGCAGTGTGGCATAGTCCTTCACGCCCGACTTGTCATCCTTCGCGGCAGAGAGGGGATATACGATGGTGCAGTCGGTGTTGGCGGGCGTAGAGCCATTTATGTCGAACTCGATGGTGGCGGTGCCGCTGCCGTCCACGGCGGTAATCGTGGCATCAGCCAAATACTTCGTGCTGTTCACCTCGTAGAGGATGGCGAGGTGCTCATTCACGGCCCAGTCCACGGTAATCTTGTTGTCGCCTTTGTCGGCCACGGCGCGGGTCTGTGCGCCGCCGTCCTTCGGGGCCAGCTGGGCGGTGATGGTAATCATGTTATCGGCGGGCTGCCCGTCGGTCTGCTGGGTCAGGTCGTTGTCTTCGTTGCTGCAGGCGGCAAATGTCAGGGCCAGTGCAGCCATAAAGAAAAATTGCATTGTCTTCATTGTCTTTACATTTTTAGTTCTACACTGCGTTTATTAATAATTGAACGGATCAGGCTGTCCGGGATAATCATCGGGATTGCCCAGTCCACTACCCACCAGCAGCGCTGGCTGTTGTTTCAACTCGAAGACCTTCATCGAGGGCTTCTCATAAAATTGCTTCTTTTTCATAAGCTCTATGTTTTTAATTGTTTATAAATACTGATATTTAAAATGATGAATTATCACTTTGTAGGAAATCGCCGTCATGGGGATAAAAAACAAGCAGGCTTCCCTTGCACGAATGCATGGAAAGCCTTATATTGACGCACGTATGCGCGTATAATACTAAAGGTGGACTGGCTGTTCTCGCTTTGGCGAGCGTCCTTATACGCCGAGCGAGTACCTGAGAGAGAGAGAGAGAGAGAGAGAGAGAGTAATCAAATTATTGGTACCACCAAAGGTTAAGGCCACATTTTTCGTGTCCTTAACAAAGTTTGACCTTTGATCGATATGTCCGCCTCGGTGGTGCATACAAAACTCTCGTTTCATTAGGATTTCACTCGAATTTTTGCTTGCAAAGATACTACTTTTTTGTGAAATCCGACTCGCTACACCTCATTATTAATATTTATTAGGGAAAAAGCATTGCTGTTCAGTCATTGGGACAGGCACCTGGGGCATGCGGCATAATTTCATATTCTGCCGGAAAAATTTGGAAGTATGGATAAAAAGGCTTATCTTTGCACCTGATATTGATATTGTTGAACTTAAACGCTATTTACTATGCCACGCACAGCAAGAGAAGAAAAAGTGTTATTCAAGAGGTTATGCGATCGCTCGATGTCAGGCCAAGACAACTCTCAAGAGTTACTGGCATGAATTACGAGACCATCAGGAATATTGCAAAAAAATTGCCATGAAAACAGGCACCCATACCCAGGTGCCTGTTCCCATGACTGGTGGGTTCCATCAGCGGCGGGGGCCTCACGCTAGGGTCAGGACCTGACGAGAAAGTCGCGAGCGACTTTACGTCAATGCCAGACCCCAGCGAGAGGCGGTTTCCCTAGTGGCAGAGGCCAGCGTGAGGCGGTTGCGTCTGTGCCATTGCACCCAGGTGCCGGTCACTATGACTTCACTTGGAGGCTTCAAACATCTCGGGGTGTTTCTACAAATAATTAAAAAATACTATCTTTTTGCTTGGTTTTTCGAGAAAAATGTGTAAATTTGCAGCCGAAATCAAAACTTTAACGACAAAAAGACAGACTGAAGTATGTGTGGAATAGTTGGTTATATTGGAAATAGAGACGCTTTCCCTATCCTGATTAAGGGTTTGCGCCGTTTGGAGTATCGTGGTTATGACAGTGCCGGCGTGGCTATGATTGATAGTGCCGGCGAGTTGAATGTGTATAAATCGAAGGGCAAAGTAGATAATCTCTGCGATTATTGTAATGATAAGGACGTGAGCGGGCATGTCGGTATTGCCCACACGCGATGGGCCACTCATGGCGAACCGTCCTCGCGCAACGCCCATCCCCATTATTCAGAGAGCCATAACCTGGCTATCATTCACAATGGTATCATCGAGAATTATGCAGAGTTGAAGGAGAAGCTCCAGGCAAAGGGCGTTACTTTTGTTTCTGACACTGATACGGAGGTGCTCGTACAACTCATTGAATACATCAAGGAGCATAAGCAGCTCGACCTCCTGACGGCTGTTCAGGTGGCACTCTATCAGGTGATCGGTGCCTATGCCATTGCTGTGCTCGACAAGCGCGATCCGGATCAGATTATTGCGGCTCGTAAACAGAGTCCCCTGGTGGTCGGCATCGGCGACGATGAGTTCTTCCTGGGCTCTGACGCCAGTCCCATCGTGGAGTATACCGACAAGGTCGTGTATCTTGAGGATGGTAATATCGCTGTGATCCGTCGTGGTGAGGAACTGAAGGTTGTCAGCATCCTCGGTGAGGAGCAGGAACTGACGGTGAAGACCGTCGATATCGATCTCGGACAGATAGAGAAGGGAGGATATCCTCACTTTATGCTCAAGGAGATCTTCGAACAGCCCGAGTGCCTCACCAACTGTATGCGCGGACGTGTGAATGTCGAGGCCGACCATGTGACACTTTCTGCTCTGATAGACTATCGTCGGCAGATGCTCAGTGCCAAGCGCGTGGTGATCGTGGCCTGTGGCACATCGTGGCATGCTGGTCTGATTGGCAAGCAGATTATCGAGTCGCTCGTACGCATCCCCGTCGAAGTGGAGTATGCCAGCGAGTTCCGTTATCGTAACCCTGTGGTCGGAAAGGATGATGTCGTGGTGGCTATCTCCCAGAGTGGTGAGACTGCCGATACCCTGGCAGCTGTCCAGTTGGCTAAGGAGAAAGGGGCTTTCATCTATGGCATCTGCAACGCCATCGGCTCGTCGATTCCCAGAGCTACCGATACGGGTACCTATATTCACGTAGGGCCAGAGATCGGTGTGGCTTCTACGAAAGCCTTCACTGGTCAGGTGACGGTGCTTACGATGATAGCTCTTGCCATGGGCGAAGCCAAGGGCACGATCCATCGCGACGAGTATCTGAAGATTGTGAAGGGGCTCAGCGAGATTCCTGATAAGATACGTGAGGTGCTGAAGACCAATGACAAGGTGGCCGACCTCGCGCGTACCTTTACCTATGCGCATAACTTCCTCTATCTGGGGCGTGGCTACTCTTATCCTGTAGCCCTCGAAGGTGCCCTGAAGCTGAAGGAGATTTCCTATATCCATGCCGAGGGTTATCCGGCTGCAGAGATGAAGCATGGTCCGATCGCCCTGATCGACTCGGATATGCCCGTTATTGTGATTGCCACTCATAATGCCATGTATGAGAAAGTGCTCTCGAATATTCAGGAGATCAAGGCGCGTCAGGGTAGGGTGATCGCCCTCGTATCGAAGGGTGATGATACCATTGCCCATATCGCCGACGAGGTGATTGAATTGCCTGATGTCATGGAGTGCCTCGAGCCGTTGGTAGCCACTATTCCTTTGCAGCTTCTGGCTTATCATGTCGCTGTATGCAAGGGTAAGAATGTCGACCAGCCTCGTAACTTGGCCAAGTCTGTCACCGTCGAATAGTTGCTTCATCCTCTATGTACAGATTACTTGTCACGTTCATTTGCTGTATCGTTCTGGTCCTTCGTGTCGGAGCGCAGGGATTACCCACCGACGGGCCATTGACCCTGCGCCCTGTTCTGCAGCAGTTGGGTGAGCGTCTGCTGAAGGGAAAGACGGGGGCTATCGTGGCCATCAATCCTGCCAATGGCGAGATCCTTTGTCTGGCAACGAATACGCCCGGTGGCAGTGATGTGCGCCAGGCCATCGGCAAGCCTCAGGCTCCAGGCTCTACCTTCAAGACCGCTCAGGCGCTGACGCTCTTGTCTGAAGGCTTTGTCACCCCTGATACGAAGATGGAGTGCAATAGTGGCATTACAGACGGTAATATCAAGGTGAGGTGCCATCAACACCGTTCGCCACTCAATCTGAAAGATGCCCTCGCACAATCGTGCAACACTTGGTTCATCGTGAACTTCGGTTCGATGATCAACGACGATTTTATGTACGCTTCCCGCGATGAGGCCATCAATACCTGGCGATCCTATATGCAGTCGATGGGACTGGGAGGCCCTATGCACATTGATATCCAGGGCGAACAAGGCGGGCTACTGGCTGGAGCCGACTATCTGAACCGTCGCTATAAAGACGGGTGGGACGGAAAGACCATCTGGTGGGCAGGCATGGGGCAGGGCGATGTCACCTGCACACCCCTGCAACTCTGTAACCTCGCTGTCACCATCGCTAATCGTGGTTGGTATTATGTGCCTCATATCCATCAGGATACAAAGAACCAGCGGTATCTCACCAAGCGCCAGACGAAAGTAAAGCCCGAGGCTTATGCGCCAGTGATCGAAGGCATGCGCCTCGCTGTTGAGAAGGGCACTGCCACCAGCATCAAGACCTCTTATCCCATCTGCGGGAAGACTGGTACCATCGAGAACCCTGGTGAGGATCACTCGGCTTTCATCGCCTTTGCACCCATGAACGATCCGAAGATTGCCATCTCGGTCTATATTGAGCATGGTGGTTTTGGTGCCGACCTCGCAGCACCTGTTGCAGGACTGATGATGGAGTCCTATCTCAAAGGCAAGCTCTCTGCTGCCTCTGAGGCTCGTGCCAAACGCATAGAAAACAAACTCATTAATAAATAAACAACCAATAAAAAACAATGACAAGATGAAACAGAAAACAAACAAATGGCGTACATTGGCCGTAGCTCTGGCCGTGTTCAGCAGTGTTGCCGCTATGGGACAACAGACAGAAAAGAAGAGTAAAGAGCCCAATTGGATGAAAGAACTCACGAGTCGTATCACTCTTAACGGCTATGCGCAGGCGGGCTGGTCATACCAGAACCCCAATGGAGTCAACACCAACTCGTATAACCTTAAACGCACGCTACTATGGGCAAAAGCACGCATCACCGACCGTTGGTCATTCCTTTTCATGCACGACTTCTCAAGTGTCGTACAGGAATTCTACACAGACTATCGCCTTACAAAGGGCAATGAACTGACTGTCCGTCTCGGACAGTTCAAACACTCCTACACCATGGAGAATCCCCTCTCGCCGACACAACTCGAGTTGATCGATGTCTATTCACAGGCCGTGCTCTATCTGGCAGGCGAAGGTCCCGATCCTCTTAATGGCGTGAACTATGGCCGCGACATGGGCCTCGAAGTCTATGGCGACCTCGCCAAGGGACTCTTCCACTATGAACTCGCTTTGATGAGCGGACAGGGAATCAACCGTAGAGACCTCAACAACCAGAAAGATTTCATCGCCAAGCTCGAGGTTCGTCCCATGACGGGCTTCCGCATTGTGGCATCCGGATATCTGGGCACAGGCTGTGCCGTGAATAAGGCAGCATGGAACCCTGACATCCAGGTGGGCGACAACTACAAGCGCAACCGTTACAGCGTGGGTGCCGAGTATAAGACCCGGCCTTACTCACCTGCCAAATATAAGGAAGCTCGTTCTGCCAGCATCCGTGCCGAGTGGCTCGGTGGTCAGGATGGCGATGTCGGCTCTCGCGGTGGTTATGCCACCTTCTGCATCCCTGTGGTCGATGCACTCGATGTCGTAGCCAGTGGTGAGACTTTCGACCGTAATACGAAGGTTGATGGCTGGGATCAGACTAACCTTACCATCGGTCTTCAGTACTGGTTCTATAAGAAATGCCGTGTGCAGTTTCAATATACCCGCTGTCTCGTAGGTGAGAACATCAGTTCGAATAATTATAATTGGCTTCAGGCACAGGTGCAAGTGGCGTTTTAAAGGTAAAAAGGTAAAAAAGTAAAAAAGTAAAAAGGTAAAGAAATGATTATCAAAATAACATTAACTATCATTTTTCTGGCCGTGATGGTGGGAGTGGGTGTTTACTCACGTAAGCAGGCCAGCAGTGTTGACGGATTTGTGCTTGGCGGACGTGCGGTGGGTCCCTGGCTTACAGCCTTCGCCTTTGGTACTTCTTATTTCTCTGCAGTGGTCTTCGTAGGCTATGCGGGACAGTTTGGTTGGAGGTATGGCTTGTCGAGTGCTTGGATCGGTATAGGCAATGCCATTATCGGATCGCTTCTGGCTTGGATCATCTTAGGGCGTCGCACGAAGTTGATGACGCAACATATCGAGTCGCGTACGATGCCCGACTTCTTTGGCACCCGCTTTGGTGATCAGGGTCTCCGTGTGGTGGCCTCCGTCATCGCCTTCGTATTCCTGATTCCTTATACAGCAGGTGTCTACAGTGGTATCTCGCGTCTTTTCGAAATGGGTTTCGATATCCCTTATGAGTATTGTGTGGTTATCATGTCGATTCTCACAGCTGTCTATGTGATCATCGGTGGTTATAAGGCTACGGCCATGAACGACTTCATCCAGGGCATCATCATGCTCTTCGGTATTGTGGCAGTCATTCTCGCCGTGCTTAATGCACAGGGCGGTCTGGCTACGGCTGTAGATAAGTTGGCTTCTATCCCTTCAGATGCCGATCCTTCTGTGAACGGTGGCTTTGCATCATGGTTCGGTCCTGACCCCTGGGGGCTCTTAGGTGTGATCATTCTGACCTCTTTAGGTACCATGGGCTTGCCCCAGATGGTGGGTAAGTTCTACTCCATCACTGACGAGAGCGCCATCAAGCGTGGCACTGTCATCTCCACGGTGTTTGCTTTCATCGTGGCAGGTGGCTGTTATTTCCTCGGAGGATTCGGACGCCTCTACGAACCAGTCATCAACGAAGCAACAGGTAAGATTGCCTTCGACTCTATCGTTCCGGCCATGCTCATCACACTGCCAGATGTACTCATTGCCCTCGTGGTGCTGCTCGTGCTTTCTGCCTCTATGTCGACCCTGGCATCGCTCGTACTCACCTCGTCGTCAACGATGACCCTCGACCTGATCTATCGCGACAAGAAGTCACTCCCTGGTGAGGTGGAGGATGGTACGATCGACGATATCGTGGCTGAGAAGATCGAGCGTCGTAAGGTTGTTGTGATGCGTGTGCTCATTATGTTCTTCATCGCCATCTCACTGCTCATTGCCCTGAATCCGCCAACGTTTATCGCTCAGCTCATGGGTATCTCGTGGGGCGCCCTGGCTGGTGCGTTCCTCGCTCCCTTTATGTTGGGCCTCTACTGGCGTGGCATCACCACGGCCTCTGTTTGGGCTTGTTTTGCCTGGGGTGTAGGTCTCACGGTTATCAACATGCTTGCTGGCAATCCCATTAATCCCATCAACTGTGGCGCTATAGCCATGGTGGGTGGATTCCCTGTCTGCTGGCTTGTCAGCCTCTTCACGAAGAAGCTTCCTCAGCAAACGATTGATAGCATTTTCAAGTGCTACGAATAGGGGCAAGAAGACATTTCAATCACTTTTTCCGCGAAACTTTAGTTAGTTTCGCGGTTTTTTTGTATCTTTGCACCCATGCAACTATTATCTATTTTAAGGAATAGGATTTTCTTGGTCTTCGTCGGTGTGCTTGTTACAGTGAATGTGCAGGCTCAGTCGGCAATTGCCAAGGAACTGAAGGCCGATATTAACCGTTCGGCGGGTATGTTCTATGCCCGCCCGGTAGTTAATATGCCGAAAGACACTCCAGCCCCTCAAGGTAAGAAGCCCTTCTATATTAACCATTATGGTTGTCCAGGCTCCTATTATCTTGACAAGCAGGAGTATTACACGGAAACATACGCCATCTTTGCTAAGGCTGACAGTCTCGGGAAACTCACAGCGTTAGGAAAAGATGTATTCCGTCGTGTCAGTCTGTTATATGAGGATGCTAACGGCAGATTTGGTGAACTGACCGCTAAAGGAGCGCGCCAGAGTAGGGCTCTGATGAAGCAGATGGTAGAGCGATTCCCCGATATGTTCACTCCGAAGGGCTATTACAGTGTACGTAGCGTCGTTGAGAACCGCTGTATCCTCACCATGCAGGAAAGTCTGCTCCAACTCTCATCCATGCAACAGCCTCTCGTGGCACGAAGCAAGACGTCGCATCAGGAAAAATCGTTTATGGATCCAGAGGATAAACTGCTGACAAGTCAGCGCGCCGATTCTCTGACCATGGCCCTCTATACGCGGTTCTCGGCCCTGAACTCCAATGAAGGGCGATTGATGGGATCACTCTTCAACGACCAGAACTACGTCATCACCAATATTGACGCTGCCACCCTTAGCAAACGACTTTATATCCTCGCTGGTGACATTCAGCATACCGATCTCGCTGGACTAGTGACACTCTACGACATCTTCACCCCAGAGGAGATCCACCGCCACTGGCGCAAGCAGAACGCCTGGCACTATATCAACTACGGTGGCTGTACGTTGAACGGCGGCTACCAGGCTTACCTGCAAAGGAGTGTCTTGAGGAATATGATCCACATGGGCGACAGTATGATGAGCCGGTATAACCCGCTGATGCACCTGCGCTTTACCCATGCCAATGTCGTCATGTCGCTGGCTTGTCTGATGGAGCTTGATGGCTATGGTCTGCATACAGCTAATCTTGACTCGTTGGAGGCTTATGGTTGGGCTAATTACCGCATTGCTCCCCTTGGTGGCAGCATCGAGATGATCCACTACCGCAGTGAGCGAGGCGACCCCGATGTACTGGTGAAGGTACTCCTGAATGGTCATGAGGCTCGTCTGCCTATCGAGACCGATTGTGCGCCTTACTACCACTGGAACGACGTGAAGCGTTACTATCTTCGGAAGTTGTACCGCTATGAGAATCGTAGGTTTAACTTTAATGTCCAGAGAAGAAGATGAAAACGAAGATACAATACCTGAAAGTGATCCTTTTCACTTTTCACCTTTCGCTTCTTACTCCTCTTTGCGTGATGGCGCAACCCAAGGTGATGCAGATCATCAAGAAGACACCGTCGTATGCATCATGCAACTATCACATCTATCCTGATAGTATCACCACCCCGCTGACACCATCGCCTGAGGGTAAGCAACCCTTTTATATCTCCCACTACGGTCGTCATGGCTCGCGTTATATCAGCAGCCGCAGTGGTTATGATATCCCCTATATGATGATGCTGCATGCCGACAGTCTTGACGAGCTGACACCAACAGGTCGTAAGGTGCTCCATGAAATGAATCTCATCATGCGTGACACCGAAGATCGTTGGGGCGAACTCACGGGCTATGGTAAGGTCCAGTTGCAGAATATTGGACGGCGGATGGCGGAGAACTTCCCAGAGGTGTTCCGTCCAGGAACCAAGGTGACAGCCCGCAGTACGATTGTGCCTCGTTGCATCGAGTCGATGGGAGCTGCCATGATGGAGATGCTTCAGGTGTGTCCCCAACTTGATATCACCATGCAGTCGTCAAAGCGCAACCAGTGGTATATGAATCATCAGGACCGCCAATTGCGCCGTGGCTATATGACACCCGAGGCCCAGAAAGCTTACGATGCCTATACCGCTCATCGCATGGGTAACACCCGATTGATGGAGATGATCTTCAAGAATCCTGATATCGTGAAGGAGGTTGTCGACGAGGAGCAGTTCAGCTATTATCTCATGAAGATGAGTCTTTTCCAACTGAACACCAACTATAATCAGAACACTCACCTGATGGGACTCTTCCACACCGATGATCTCTACCTGATGTGGCAGGTCGACAATGCCCTCTGGTATATCCAGCATGGTGCCTGCAAACTTAACGGTGGCCGTCAGCCCTATAGCCAGCGTTATCTGCTTCGTCAGATGATAGCCGATGCCGATAGTTGTATTCAGCTCGACAAGCCTACAGCCCAACTGCGCTTTGGTCATGAGACGGTGCTCCTGCCGCTAGTATGCCTGATTGGTGTCAACGGCTATGACCTCGAGACAGACAATCTCGACGAGCTCGAAGAGAAGGGTTGGTGGTGCTCCAGCGTGTTCCCCATGGGTTGTAACCTGCAGTTTATCTTCTACCGCAGTAATCCCAAGGATCAGGACATCCTCTTCAAGGTATTGCTTAATGAGGTGGAGGCCACGTTGCCACTCCCGCCTGTCAGTGGTCCATATTATCGATGGGCCGACTTCCGACACTATTGTCTTGATAAACTTTCAAAATACAAATAAAAACTAGAGATTATGAAAAAATCTGTTTTGACTATCGTCTTGCTGTCAGTGGCACTGTCATTGGTGGCTTCTTGTGGTTTGCGCCCTAAGACCAATGAAGCTCCTGCAGTTGAGACTGAGCAGGCTCAGAGTGCTGTTGCAGATGCAGATATGGCACCTGATTTCGAACTGCCCGACCTTCAGGGAAATCCCCTGAAACTCTCTTCCCTTCGTGGCAAGTATGTGATTCTCGATTTCTGGGGCTCTTGGTGTATCTGGTGCATCCGTGGTATCCCAGCCATGAAGGAGGTCTATGCCAAGTATAAGGACAAGATGGAAATCCTCGGCATCGACTGCCGCGACACAGAAGTTAAATGGAAGGCTGCCGTCGAGGAGCATCAGCTACCTTGGCTGCATGTGCGTTGCTCCGACGAGCAATTGCCTGATTTGGGAGCCAAGTATAACATCAAGGGCTTCCCCACCAAAGCAGTTGTCGATCCCGAAGGTAAGCTCGTGAAAGTCGTAGTCGGCGAAGATCCCGCCTTTTATACCTTTCTTGATGAGCTCTTCGCACAGTAAGTTATAGAAATCCCCGCCATTTAGTTGGTGGGGATTTCTTGTATTCTCTCAATAGGCGTGATCGGTTCTGAGTTCTTCTTTGTCGAGTTTCTTGGCATCGATGGCGCGCCAGGCATAGACGATGTATGCAAGGACGAACGGCACGAGGAGCGATACCCAGAACATCGTGGTGAGGGTAAACTCACTTGAACACGAGTTCTCGAGTGTCAGCGACGACTGGAGATCAGCTGTCGATGGATAATAGGCTGTATTGTTCCATGCACAACTGAGCAGCAGGGCAAGCACCGTGAGCACCGTGCCGATGCCAGCAGGCCAGATACCGCCAATATAACCCTTGGTGAGGATGGTCTTACCGATACCATAGAGTACCAGCACCACTCCGATGAGGAGCACGATGGTTAGATACCACATCTCGATGAAGTTGCTGAGATATTTGTAGGGTTCCATAAAGATGACTCCCTCCTCGTTGTAGGCGAAGCCGTCTTTCAGCAAGACATGCACGAGATAGGCCACGAATAATACCAGGAAAGGCACGGCAGCACCCACCAGACGGTTGGGGACACGACTGCGGATATCCTCATCGTTTACATTGTTCATGACGTAGAGGATGCCCAATACACGTGCCAGGAAAACCACCGCAAAGCCCAAGACAAGCACCCAGGGATTGAGCAGCGCATCAAGGCCATGTGAGGCATTGGCCCAGCGGGAGATGATCGGGGTGAGTGCCTCGGGATCGATGAGGTTGTTCTTCTCGACGATAAAATTTGAACCTTCGAAGAAAGTGGCCACAGCACCGCCAAGGAGCAGCGGACCTACGATGCCATTGAGCGTGAGGAAGAACTGGAAGGTCTTTGGTCCGAGGATGTTGCCAATCTTATTCTGGAACTCGTAGCTGACAGCCTGTAGCACGAAGGTGAAGAGGATGATCATCCAGAGCCAGTAAGCCCCACCGAAAGAGGTGGAGTAGAAGAGTGGGAACGAGGCGAAGAAAGCTCCTCCGAAGGTGACGAGCGTTGTGAACGTGAACTCCCATTTACGGCCTGTGGAGTTGTATACGAGGCGTCGCCCTTCTTCCGTCTGACCCAGTGAGCGGGCTACGGAGTTGGCTCCCTGTACGAACAGCAAGAAAACTAATAGTGCACCAAGCAGTGATACGATGAAACACCAGTAGTGCTGTAAGAATTCGTATGACATAGATAAATAATGTATTTAGACAGAGTAAAATATTAACAATTATTCCGAGTACTCAGGACCTTTCTTGATCTGCTTCAACAGAATGTTGATCTCGACGGCGAGCATCGTGGAGAATAGAATCAGGAAGAGGAAGAAGGTGATGGCAACGCTTGACGACTGGAGATCGCTGACGGCTGCCCACGTGGGGAGCATGTCTTGGATGGTCCAGGGCTGACGTCCGAACTCTGCTACAAGCCAGCCACTCTCTGAGGCGATATAAGCCAGCGGGATGAGGGCGATGGCTACCCAATAATGCCAGGCTGGCAGATTCTCGATAGAGCGCTTCTGCCACAGTCCTTTCGGGAAACCATAGGCACCAGCCAGCACCACAGCGAAGAAAAGGATAATCAGACAACCGAAACCCACCATGATGCGGAATGCCCAGAAGTTGATGGGAATGAAGGGCACCACCTCACTCTTGTCGCGGATATAGCCATAGCCGAAGTAGGGCATGTTCTCCTTGAGCACAGACAACTGGTAGGCAGCCGTCGTGCCGTCGTCGCTCGAATTGAATTTCGCCTGACGATAGGCAGCAAGGGCGGCGATGGCTTTCTTGCCCCGTTCGATCTTCTCGTCGATGGAGGGTTCTACCTTACCGTCGGGGGTGGTATAGCCATTGAGGATATCATTGACACCTGGCACGAAACCGTGGAAATCGTTGGTGGCCATAAAGGAGAGGGCGTAAGGCATCTCAATCTTCAGCGGTGCCGACTCCTCATTTGTATAGTCGGGTTGCACGAACGGGTTCACCCAGGCCACAGCCGTCAGTCCCACATCGGTGCCACCATTGTAGAGTGCCTCCATGGCAGCCAGTTTCATGGGCTGCACAGCGGCTACATCCTGTGCCGACTTATGTCCTGTGGCTCCTGCCAGCAGAGCGCCAACGAGTCCCACCCATGCGCCGATCTTCATACTCTCAAGGGCAAGTTTCGTGTCGCGCTTCTTCATGAGATACCAACAGCTGACACCTACGCAGAAGACCGCTCCGATGATCCAGGCTGAAGTGACGGTATGGCAGAACTTGCTGATGGCGAAGGGCGAGAGGGCTACCTCAAAGAACGATACCATCTCATTACGCATCGTGTCGGGGTTGAACTCGCAACCTACGGGATACTGCATCCAGGCATTGGCCACAAGAATCCACCAGGCAGAGATCGTGGCACCCAGACCTGTGAGCCAGGTAGAGGCCAGGTGGAAGCCCGGTGATACCTTCTTCCAACCAAAGTACATCACAGCCACGAAGGTCGACTCCATGAAGAAAGCCACAATACCCTCGACGGCCAGCGGCGCACCGAAGATATCGCCTACGAACCAAGAGTAGTTGCTCCAGTTGGTACCAAACTCAAACTCGAGAATGATGCCCGTAGCTACTCCCATGGCGAAGTTCACCCCAAAAAGCTTCTGCCAGAAGATGGCAGTGTCTTTCCAGAACTGATCCTTCGTACGATAATAATAGGTCTCCATGATGCCCATGATGACCGCCAGTCCAAGGGTCAGGGGCACAAAGAGCCAGTGATAGATTGCCGTGAGGGCGAATTGCGCTCTCGACCAGTTGATGGTTCCGGCATCAATGTCTAAGAAGAGATTGTTGAACATAATATCTGAAATTTAATGTTTAATCTTTAATGTTTAATCTTTCACCGCGCGATCAGTGAGTTCTGTAGCGACAAAGCCCGCTTCGTCGCCCAGGGCATGCTGCTTGAGGAAATTAGGGAAGAAAAACAATTTCAGCACTGCGAAGATAATAAACAGCTTGATGAGGATAATAGTCCACAACGTACGACCCAGGCGCATGTGGCGGAAGCCATCGGAGTAAAGGTCGTAGGCTCTATAGAGAAAACTTTCTTTTCGCATAGACATAGGATTTTATTTTGCAAATATAAGTTATTTCTATTTAACTTCCAAATAAATAAGGTATAAAATTGCAAAAATCTTTTGTAATCTCGTTTATATTATATAATTTTGCATCCGAAATTATAAAAGGTAATATCAAAGAACGTCGTTTTTTTCATTATGAATAAGAAGATTTTGATTCCATTAGTGCTCGTTATCCTCGCCTTGATGGCAGGTTCGGTCTGGCTGTTTCTGAGCCTTCAGGAGCAGAAACAGGTGAATCAGGATATGCAGGAACTGGCTGAACTCGACAAGCAGGAGATGGAAAATGAATATGAGCGATTCGCACTGCAGTATAGTGAGATGAAGACGCAGATTAATAATGACTCGATCATCCAGCAGTTGACAGAGGAACAGATGAAGACACAGCAGTTGCTCGAGGAACTGAAGCGTGTGAAAGCCTCTGATGCCCGCGAGATAGCCCGTCTGAAGAGGGAGCTTGCTACCGTGCGTGCCGTGTTGCGCGACTATGTGATGCAGATTGATTCGCTGAATCGTCTGAACGAGAGCCTGAAACAGGAGAATACCACCGTGAAGGCAGAGCTCGAGCAGCGCACCCAGCAGGTAGCCGGACTGAGCAGTGAGAAAGCTTCGCTATCGCAGAAGGTGGCCATCGCTGCGCAGCTCGATGCGACGAACATCAGCCTGCAGCTGTTGAACAAGCGTGGCAAGGATGCCAAGAAACTGAAGGACTGCACACAGATGAAGACTAGTTTCGTGATAACAAAGAACGTGACGGCTTCGAATGGCAACCGTACGGTGTATGTGCGTATACAGAACCCCGGTGGCAATGTGCTTGGCGGTGGCGGTACTTTCGCTTACGAGAACCGCCAGTTGGAATGCTCTGCCAAGAAGACCATCGAATATACGGGTGAGGAAACGCCTGTGGCAGTCTATTGGAACGTGTCGCAGATGCTTGAGGCAGGCGATTACCGTGTGAGCGTCTTTGCCGATGGTAATATGATAGGAACGAAAAGTTTTGCTTTTAAGTAAATAGTGATAATAGTTAATTTGTAACGATATGAATAGGAAAGGATTAAGGATGGCAAAGGGTTGGGTAAAATGGTTTTTACCTTTTTACCTTTTTACCTTTTTACCTTTCAACTCTGGAGCTCAAAGAATACTCTCGCTCGACAGTTGTCGGCAGATGGCCCTGCGCAACAATAAGCAACTGGGCGTCTCGAAACTGAAACAAGGCGTAGCAGCCAACCTCCGCAGATCGGCGCGCACTAAGTACTTGCCACATGTGAGTGCCATTGGTACTTACGAGTTTACCAGTGAGCCGATTTCTCTGTTGAGTGAGACTCAGAAGGCTGAGTTTGGTAGCCTTGGTACGGCATTAGGATCAGGTATCACACAGAGCCTGGGTCCGATGATGCAGCAGGAGCCTAAGCTGGCTGCTGTCATGGGGAAACTGGGTCCTACGCTTGAGACTGCGCTGAATGGTCTGGGGCAGAAGATCGTGGATGCTTTCGATACAGATACCCGCAATATATTTGCTGGCTCCATCATGCTGAGTCAGCCCATTTTTATGGGTGGCAGTATCATTGCGCTCAACAAGATGGCTGACATTCAGGAGAAGATGGCAAGTCACTCCTTGGAGGCTCGTCGTCAGGCAACCCTTTACCGCATCGATCAAGCCTACTGGCAGGTGGTGTCACTCTATCATAAAAAGAAACTGGCCGAGAGCTATCGTGACCTTGTGCAGAAGCTCAGCAGTGATGTTCATAAGATGATAGAAGAGGGCGTGGCTACGAGGAGTGATGGCCTGAGTGTCGACGTGAAGGTAAACGAGGCCGAAATGACATTGGTAAAGGTCAACGACGGTTTGGTGCTCTCGCGCATGTTGTTGAATCAGCTTTGCGGACTGCCCCTTAACGAGGCGGTGACCCTCGAGGATGAGCAGGCTGAGCAGATTGCTGTCGTGCAGCTTACCCCTGAACTCAACGTGGATCAGGCCGTGACGAACCGTCCTGAGCTGAAGATGTTACAAAACAGTGTAGACCTGTCGAAACAGGCGACGAACGTGCTACGTGCAGGCAATCTGCCCCAGGTGCTCTTGACGGGTGGTTACGCTGTGAGCAATCCCAGTCTCTTCAATGGCTTCGAGAATAAGTTCCGTGGGTTCTGGCACGTAGGTGTCATGATGCGAGTCCCCATCTGGAACTGGGGCGACGTCATGTATAAGGTACGTGCCTCTAAAGGTGCCACGAGCATAGCTCGTCTCGAACTCGCGGAAGCCCGTGAGCTGATTGAATTGCAGGTCAACCAGAATACCTTCAAGGTAGACGAGGCCAATAAGAAGCTCACGATGGCCCAGTCCAATATACAGCGTGCTGATGAGAATCTGCGTATAGCAAATCTTGGCTTCAGTGAGGGAGTCATTACGCCTGCCACCGTGATGGAGGCACAGACCGCCTGGCTACAGGCACAGTCGCAGAAGATCGATGCCGAGATTGATGTCCGGCTTTCACAGGTTGATCTGCAGAAGGCGTTGGGAACGCTGGAGTAAGGTTACAATGTAACAATTCAAAAATGTAAGAATGTAAAAATGTAACAATTAAAAAATTCAAATAGTTCAATATAATCATGTCAGCAAAAATTCAACATAACAACATTCTACTCGCCATCGCAGGTTTTGTGGCAGTCGTGATTATTGTAGCAGTGATAGGATTCTTTGCCTTCGACCATGATCCGGAAGTTATCCAGGGCCAGGTGGAAGTGTCAGAGTATCGTGTGTCAAGTAAGGTGCCAGGACGTATCCTCGAACTCCGTGTGAAGGAGGGCGATTTTGTGAAGGTGGGCGATACGCTGGCCATCCTCGATGCCCCTGATGTGCGTGCGAAGATGGAACAGGCTCAAAGTGCCCAGAGTGCTGCGGCAGCTTTGGAGCTGAAGGCACAGAACGGTGCCCGCAAGGAGCAGATTCAGGGTGCCTACAGTGTGCTGCAGCAGGCCAAGGCAGGTTTTGAGATTGCTGAGAAGTCATATACCCGTATCCAGCGTCTCTACGACGAGGGTGTGATGAGTGCCCAGAAGCGCGATGAGGTCTACGCCAACTACAAGGCGATGGAGGCTCAGATGAAGGCAGCCCAGAGCCAGTATGATATGGCTGTCAACGGTGCCCGTGTGGAGGACAAAATGGCAGCCGCCGCTCAGGTGGGTCGTGCCAAGGGTGCCGTACAGGAAGTGAACTCCTATATCCACGAGACTGTGCAGACAGCCCAGATGGAAGGTGAGGTAAGCGATGTCTATCCGAAGGTAGGCGAACTCGTAGGCACAGGTTCTCCCATCATGTCGATTGCCGTGATGCAGGACATGTGGGGCACGTTCAATGTGCGTGAGGACCAGCTCAACGGCATGAAAGTTGGTTCTGAGTTTACAGCTTTCGTACCTGCATTCAACAAGGATATCAAGATGAAGGTGTACTATTTGAAGGATCAGGGTTCTTACGCTGTATGGAAGGCCACAAAGGCTAATGGTCAGTACGATCTGAAGACCTTTGAGGTGAAGGCTCGTCCTGTAGATCAGCTCGACGGTCTGCGCCCGGGCATGTCGTTGATCATTAAGAATTAAGAGAGAGAATTGAAATACCTCTTTAATATATGGCAGGTAGCGAAGCGTGAATGCAAGATTCTCCGTGTGAATCGCATTTACCTTATCAGCATGGTGGTATTCCCTTTGCTGGCGATGCTGTTTTTCACTACGATGATGGACGAGGGTCTGCCAGAGGATATGCCTGTTGGTGTCGTCGACCTTGACAATACATCCACATCACGTGGACTAATCCGTCGTCTCGATGCTTTCCAGAGTTCACGCGTCGTGGCTCATTATCCATCGGTGGCTGAGGCTCGTCGCGCCATTCATGAGAACCAGATCTATGCGTTTCTCTATATTCCCAAGGGAACCACCGATGAGTTGCTCTCCAGTCGCAGGCCTAAGATATCCTATTATTATAATATGGCCTCGGTGATGTCGGGTTCGCTGCTGATGAAAGATCTGAAGACCATCTCCAACCTTGGTTCTGCTGCTGTGGGTCAGGCCACGATGCGTGCCAAGGGCTATACGCAAGAACAGATGATGACATTTCTTCAGCCCATCCGTATCGATCTGCATCAGATAGCCAATCCTTGGACGAACTATAACGCCTATCTCTCGACGGTACTGGTTACAGGTGTCATGATGCTGTTCATGTTCCTCATCTCGGCCTATTCCTTGGGAATGGAACTGAAGTTCGGACGTGGCAAGGAGTGGCTGAAAGTGGCCGATGGTAATATGGTGGTGGCCATTCTGGGCAAATATCTTCCTCAGGCACTCATCTGGCTGACGATGATCTTCGTCTATGAGTTCTACCTCTTCGGCTATCTCCATTTCCCCCATCAGGGCGATGTGTGGGATATCATTTTCCTGGGTTTGCTCGAGGTGTTTGCTTCCATCGGTTTCGGTATCTTTGCCTTCGGATTGATACCCTCGCTGCGTATGTCGATGAGTGTCTGCTCGCTTTGGGCTGTGCTCAGTTTCTCACTGGCGGGCTTTACCTTCCCTGTGATGGGCATGGACGGCGCTATCCAGTCGCTCTCATCGCTCTTCCCCCTGCGCCATTATTATATGGTGTACCAGATTACCGTGTTCAACGGTTTCCCAGTCATAGAAGCCTGGCTCCACATCGCGGCCCTGCTGGCTTTCAGCCTATTGCCTTGGCTCGTCATGTCGAAGATTAAAAATGCAATGCTCACTTATGTCTATATTCCATAAGCTATACGGTGCAATACAGGATGCTGCTTTCATCTGGCGTCAGGAGTTGAAGCAGGTCTTTAAGGATGAGGGCGTGCTGATCTTCTGCATCATCGTGCCCATTGTCTATCCTCTGCTTTATTCGTGGATCTACAATAATGAGGTAGTCCACGAGGTACCTGTTGTCGTGGTCGACCAGTCGCATAGTCAGATGAGTCGTCAGTTTATCCGTATGTGTGATGCCTCTCCCGATGTGAAGGTTGTTTCCTATGCAGGCAGTATCGAGGAAGCGAAGTCTCTCGTCAGCCGTCAGGTGGCCAAGGGCATCTATTTCATACCTTCCGATTTCGCCACCCATATCAACCGTATGGAGCAGGGAGTGGTCAGCGTCTATTGCGACATGTCGTTGATGCTCACCTATAAGGCTATCTACCAGACATCTGTTGCCGTGTCGCAGACGATGGGAGCCGAGATTCAGAAACGGGTATCAGGCAACTATACCGACCGCGAGGATCTTATTACCACGCGTCCGCTCGACTTTGCCGATGTGCCAATCTTCAATCCTGCAGGAGGTTATGGTAACTTCATCATCCCTGGCGTGCTCATGCTGATTCTCCAGCAGACACTCGTGCTGGGCATCGGACTGGCAGCAGGTACGGCCCGCGAGCGTAACCGCTTCGAGGATCTGGTGCCTATCCATAAGTGTTATGGGGGAGTCTACCGCATAGTGGGCGGTAAGGCCATGTGTTATATCATGATCTATATCTTCATGGCAGCGTGGCTTACGATCATTGTTCCGAGGATATTCTCTTTCCTGGCGCTTATTCACTGGCAGGATTTGCTAGCCCTGATGATACCTTATCTGCTGGCTTGTGTTTTCTTTGGTATGACGGTGTCATGCCTTGTGCGTTATCGTGAGAATGTCATGCTCATCATGGTATTCGTTTCTGTGCCCTTGTTGTTCCTTAGTGGTGTGTCGTGGCCACAGTCCAATATTCCTGGCGTATGGCAAGGCATCTCCTGGCTCTTCCCCAGTACGTTTGGCATCCGTGCTTTCGTGCGCATGAACACACTTGGCGGAACACTCAGCGATGTGTTGTTCGAGATACGTTGCCTATGGATTCAGGTAGCAGCCTACTTCGGAGCCGCCTGTCTGGTGTATGGTCACCAGCTGCGACTCTCGCGTAGACATGCCCAGGAACGTCTTATTTATCTGCGTCGCAAGCGTGAGATCCGTCAGCAGCTGAAGCAGCGACATAGTCGTAAAGATCTCCAAAAGTCTTGATCTGCGGGATATCCTCTTTGGGAATCTTGATGCCGTAGTTCACGTGTACCAGACTCACCAGATCGATGAGGCTGATACTGTCGAGTTCCAGTGTCTCGAAGATATTGGCCTCGGGGGTGATAGCTGACTCTTCAATATCAAACTCCTCAGCTATCTTGGGGTTGATGTCTTCAATGATTTCCTGTCTTGTTTTCATTGTCTTTTATATTGTTATGATGTTTCTGATTCTTTGTCGGATGGTTTCTATCTCCTTGATGCTGCCAGGCTTCAACAGGTAGTAGAGGTTGCGCTTGGTCTGTCTCAGCCGTTGGTAATACCACCAGCAGAATTTACCCAGAGGCACCCATAGCAAGATCCACACCAGCGCCTGCCACCACAGTCCCCAGCCGATGCCCATTACCAACAAGGTGAGGAGGGCAAAGAGAGGGTAGAGGAATAGCGCAGACATGACATACCGATAGGAGTTTGTAAACATCTTGTCTTCGTGGATCAGTCTTGGTGGCAGACTGTAGCAGATGCCTTGCGGCCATAAGCTTACCACCCAGCAGGGCAGCAGAGCCAGAAGCACCAGTATCCACAGAACGCACTTCAGCCATCCTGGGCGCAGGGCCACCGTCGTATCGTCTACACCAGTCTGCTGTTCCTTCGCCTTGAGTTGTGCTGTCAGTGCTATGATCTCAGCCTTCTTAGGGTGTTCGTTCAGCATGTTGATAAACCGTTTGTCGGCTTCCAGTCGCTCTGGCAGTGTCAGTTGCTGCAGGGTGGCAGGATTCAAGGCTGAGCATCTCAAGTAGTCTTTCTCTTCATAGTCGTCGATACCCTCATCGAGCATCATTCGCTGGATGCGGTTTCTGATCTCATGGGTGATATCGCGCATCACATTGTTAGGATGATCCTGATAAGCCTTGTAATACGGCTTCAACGAAATAGGGTCGTCAATCATCCATAAGAAGTCGGTGTGCAGGTCGAAGTAGTCGCTATAGTGATGGGCTGTCGGAACAATCTTCACATCCTCCTTCCAGGCACTGAACTTAGCCGCATGGAAGGCCATGCGCACGGTGCCCGTCGTAAACCTGTCCAGATAGTGCCCCTGAGTATGTCCCGCCTCGGGAAAAACAATCACGGGGAAGCCGGCATTGATACGCTCCGCCACAATGTCGAAAGAGTCGAAATTGCTCTCCAGTCCATCAGCCCCTTCCCAACCGAAGCGGAAGGCTGGCAGCAGACCTATCCAGTAGAGGAATCGTGTGAACACAGGGTTCACGGTGAACACGTTTGCCCTTGCCATTGCACAGATATGCTGTCGCTGTGGCAGTGAGAATACGATATTCAGCGGGTCATTGGCCGTGTTCTGATGATTACACACGATGAAGTACCGCTCACCCTTCTGGGGCAGCTTCTCCAGTCCCATCGTATAGCGATGGCGCACCAGCAACTGCTCATAAATGAACTTCAGATAGTCCTTCGTGAGCCGGTATCTCCATGAGTTATAATCCGATACTTCCACTAAATTATTTAATGTTTAATGTATATTTCTTCCTGTCAAGTTTGCCATTGAAGGTCCTGGCCACTTTTTCCACCTGTTCGTAGAGCATAGGCACCTTGTAGGGTTCCAGCCGCTCTTTCAGGTGCAGCGCCAGTTCGCGCTTGTTCAGTCGCTCCCCGTCGTTCATCACCACGAGCAGTTTCAAGGCACGCCCTGTGATGGGGTGCTCAGCGGCAATGCAGATACAGTCCTTCAGCTTGGAGTATGACATAGCAGCGTCTTCCACCTCAGTGGGAGCCACCTTGAAGCCCCCCACGTTGATCACGTCATCCTCGCGCCCCTTCAGGTGCAACAGCCCGTCCTCATCGATCATGCCGATGTCAGACGTATATACGGTGCCATCCCTCAAGATCGAGGCCGTTCTTTCTGGATCACCCACGTAGCCGCTCATCAGCGTGTCACCCTGACAGGCAATCAGTCCGTCCTTGGTGATCATGAGCTTCGAGTGCTTCATGGGTCTGCCCAGACAGCCCGCTACGCACTTGCCACTGTTATAATTATAGGTGGCAATGATACCCGTCTCCGTCGAGGCGTAAGTGTTGTAGAGCCTCGTCTTTGGCAGCAGTTGGCACAACGCCTCCATGTCAGCCTGTGAGATGGCAGCAGCCCCAGTCTCGATGAAATCTATCTTGTCGGCATACCTTGCGAGTTGTTCTCCGCTGAACTGTATGAGCATCCTGATGCTGGCAGGCACGAGGAAAGTTGCCATCTTCTCAGCCGGATAGTCGAAGGCTGCGAAGAACTTATTCATATCCTTCAGTCCGTCAACGATCATCAAGGTAGCCCCCAGCATGACGACGGGGTATATCTTCGACAGACTGCCGATATGGTTCAGAGGTCCGTTCACCACAAAAGCCAACTCATGGGTAAAACCTTGGCCGTCGATGAGGTTCTCAGCATCTGCTATGATGGTGCGATGACTGATCATCACCCCCTTCGACCTGCCTGTAGTGCCTGTCGTATAGAGAATGTCAGCCGTACCCTCAGGGGTCGTATTAGCCCCCAGCCATTGGGCTATTTGCTGGAAAGTCGCTTCGGGCATGTCGCGCTCCAGGGGAGCAGCCACGCAGCCAGCCTTGTGCAGAGCGAAGTACTCCACGAGATATGCCACCGTCGGGTAGGCTCTCAGGGCAACGATCTGTCCAGAGTGGTAGAGATTCTTCAGCACTTCCGTCCTGGTGAGCACCCGTTCGTAGAGTGCCTCGTAGGTACACACCTCTTCACCGCAGACAACAGCCGTTTTCTTCGGATAACGTTTAGCGTTTATTTCCAGATAGTCTTCAAGTATCACTTCTTTTCGCTGATTTTCTTCTCAACCATACTGACGATGCTATCCAGCGTCTTCAAGTTCTTGGGTGTAGCGTCCTGTGCCTCCAGTTTGATACCGAATTCATCAGAGAGCATCATCAGGATGGTAGTTACACCCAAAGAGTCGAGCTCACTGAACAGGAAGTCTGAATCGAAGTCCACCAGTGGCAGTGCATCCTCCAGCATGGTCCTTATCTTTTCTTTCATCGTGCGTACCTTATTTATAATAATCGGCTGCAAAGGTACGAACTTTCTTCCAATCTTCCAAATTTATCATAGAGTTTTATCCGAGCCTGAAGGAGAGGTTGGGTGCGAGGGCGGAGGCACTGTGTGTGGCTACGGTGAGATGATCTTCATCTGACATGGTGGCGATAAAGGTCATATCGGGGTGCTCAAGGGCGATGAGAAGGGATATTTCGCCCCAACTATCGTCAGTGAGGTAAATGGTTGTTTCTTCTTGTGCCCTTTCAGTAAGTTCTGGAATTTCTATTGGTTCTGTGACGTGGGCGAGGTTCTTCTTGACGGCAGTGAAGATTTCGACTCCCTTGTAGCGATAGCGGTCTCTGACAATGCTGATATGATCGTTGTCGGGTTTGAAACCGAGAAGTGTTTTCAAGGTAAGAGGGCGCAGGCGGTAACCGTGTTGATCCTTTACCAGCCAGTTGAAGATGAGAGGTGGAAAGAGGTAAGCCATCAGCACCACAGAGAACATGCCGATGATAGTGACCTGAGCCAACGAATGGAGGGCGGGGTGCTTGGCAAAGATGAGTGTGCCGATGCCGATGAACATGATGATAGCTGAGATGATGATACTGTTCTTATAGGAAGCGAGCATCTTGCGCCGGTAAGCATATTCATACTGGCATCCCTCTGTCATAAAGATGGTGTAGTCGTCGCCTTGTCCGAAGATGAAGGTGGCGAGAATGATGTTCACCACATTGAACTGAATATCCAGCAGTGCCATCATGCCGAGGATCCATATCCAGCTGATTGCCATCGGGAGGAAGGATAGCAGGGCCAGTTCAAGCGAACCTAAAGAAAACCACAGAAATAAGAACACGATGAGTCCACAGGCCCAACCGATATAGTTGAAATCATCAGAGAGGCGCGTGGCGATAGATGAGTTCATGCTCGTCACGTCGAAAGCGTAACTCCCGAGTGAAGCGTTATCGATTCTGCTGACGACATCGTTGATATGATCAGGGGCAACCTTGAGCACTGAGATGACGTTGTATTTTCGATGGATACTGTCAGCCGTAAGATTTGACGTGAAAATGGTGGATGTCAGTGGGGTAAAGTAGTTGGCTGCTTGTTGCTCATAAGGGGTATGGAGCAAACGGAAGAAATCGTCGAAGGTTCCTTGGGCGAATCCTTCGCGACGGGCTGCATCTTTGACAGAAGACTCGAGCACGCTACCATGTCTCTCAATGAACGAATGCCAAAGGGCGAGGCGCTGTGCCTGCTCTGCCTTGGAACAGAGGAACTGACTGCAACTCTGAATGTCGGCAACTAAACCTTGTTGTTGCAAGTCGCTGAGGAAAGGCTGGAGTTGCAGACTCTTGTCGAGTGCACCATCCATCAGTGTGTCCGACGATACGACATAGACCTGATTTGCATTTGAAGATGATGAGAAATAAGCCATATCAGCCTTCTGCGCATCAGTCATGTAGTTGATGTGGCTTATGTTGGCATCGAAATCCGTCTGGAAGCTGAAATAGCCAAATACGATGGTGAGCAGGATGGTGGTGTTGACAATCCATCGTTTGTTTTCAAAAGAGAAATCGCTGATGCGGCTGAAGATGTTATGTGCTTTTTGAGTCGTTCCGGAAGCTATCAGATGAGGCAGATAGATCAACACAAATAGAATGGTGCCGATGAGTAGCAAGGAACTGAAAAGACCGAGATCGCGCAGAGCTACGGATTTGAGTGGTACAAGGGCGAGAAAGGCACCCACAGTGGTGATATTGCCTACCACTAGAGGCATGACAATCTCCTTCAGTGCCGACTTGATGTCGGGGGTATGCTGCAGATGGGCAATGAGGTGAAGAGGATAATTGACGGCAATGCCGAGGATGACCGAAGAGATGCCGATGACAATCACGGATACCTGATTGTGGATAAGCGCAAGGGCTCCCATCGCAAAGAGCCAGCCCCAGGCGGTGGAGAGCACGATGAGTAACAGATTCCAGACATTCCGGAAAACGAAGAATAATAAGGCAACAATCAGTACAATGGCTAGGAGAACGGCTACGAGACTATCGGTCTTGATCTGGCTGGAATTGCCTACAGCGATGACAGGACCTCCGATGAAATGGATGCTGACAGCTGGTACTTGGTGCTCTGTCTCTCTGGCGCATTGTTCCAAACGTTCAAGGAGTGCTGTGTTCTTTTCTGTCTCACTGGCACCATAGGGTGAATTCATCATCACGATGGCACGCTGCATGTCCGCAGAAAAGATATAGCCATCGTAATTCTCGTATCTGATATCGGTCTGCTTCTGTTGCAGCTGGGCCACAACGGGTGTGAAAAGGTTCAGAGGATCGCGCTGGAAGTTTTCAGAGAGCAACCCAGACACAGGAAACATCAGCATCTGTTTGTCGGCTGCTATCTGGCGCTCCACATAATTGTCGCCTGCTAAGATACTGTCAATACGGGCATAATCGGGAGCTGTCAGAAAGTAAGGGATGTTGTCGTAGACGAAACTGGTGATTTCAGCGACGCGTTCTAAATCAATCTGACTCGTCAGCTCTAATGATTCCGGATCGCCCACGATACTGACGAAGCTGTCGATGGCAGCACAGATGGTATCAGGATCAGTCTGGGTCGTATCTTTATATTGGAAGATGGCAAGGATGCGGTTTGCTCCTGAGATGTCCTGATACACTCGAAGGGCATGGTTGTATTTGTTGTTCAGAGGCAGGAAATCTGAGATGTCCTCCTTATAGGTCTGATGGAACACTAACAGCGATAGAGCCGCAGTGACAACCAGCAGTGAGAGCACCAGCCATAGGCGGTGGTGCCTGAGGTATCTGTATATTTGTACAACCAATCCTGTCATCACTGCGCGAGATTATCGATTATCGACAGGGTTTGAATAGATGCCTACGAAGATTTCCTTGAGACGGTCGATATCACAGGTATCGTATTTGTCGAGTTTCGACAGCCGCTTTTGGAAGGTTTCGTATTGTTCGTCGGTATACATGTCGCGGTACTTCGTGTTGCCGTAGAGCAGGTCGTGGGCGATGTAGTTGTTGGGGTAGAGCCTGTAGTTGGTGTTGATACGCCGATCAATCAGTTTGGCTACAGACTTATGGTACTCATTATTCGTCTGATTCTCGAATGCTGAGAGCTCTGCGACGGAGATGGGTTGGCAAAGTTCGATGTGCACACGACCTTTCTGCTGCATGATACCCGTGAGGATGCTGTTCAGATCCTCACCTGGCTTCTTGGTATAGCGGGTGTATTGCGACTCATAGAGTTCGAGTGCCTTCAGGATGTCGCACGGCTCCCACTCATAGGAGATGGCCACAGGGGCGATGTGCAGATCGGCCAAAGCCTTGATCTTATTATGGGGCTCGCTCATGCAGAACATCTTGATGATACCCTGATCGGTAGCGTCGATACCGTTCTTCGTGCGTCCGTTGCGCTGGGCTATCCATACGGACTGTTTCTTCTCCTTGATGGTATAGCGGATGTATTCCGACAGGTGGAGCGATTTTCTGTAGAATTCCTTCAAATCGCCGCCTGGGCGCTCTACGCGGAACATCTTATTACTCTTGCCTACATCGATCACGACAGGATTCATCATGAGGTTGGCACCGAAGGTGATCTCTGTGGTCTCGAAGCCGTTAATCACAAAGAAATACTGTAGCAGACTGGCATCGAGCATAATATCGCGGTGATTTGAGACGAAGAGATAGTTCTTGTCAGGGTCGAGACGGTCAAGTCCAGAGATGGTAGCTCCAGTGGTGCTACGGGCGATGACCTGTTCGTTGACACGACGCATCGTGTCGTGCTGGAACTCCTTGGTAGTGGTGAAGGCACAGACGCGTTCCCTGATCTTCTCGATGGATTCACCAGGATAGACGAAGGAGGCCAACAGGGGGAATACATCGTTGGTAGCGATACGCTGCATGGCAGCTGGGATCTCCTCTTCATAATAAGGACGGATGTCGTCGAATTGAGGGTTCTTTTCCATATCAGATAATTGTTTTAAGCCATTTTAGGAACTGTTGTTTCCACTGTCGGCACTCTGGGGTGCCCTTGGTGTCGCTGGCACCGAATCCGTGGCCTCCAGTCTTATATTGGATATACCGATGGGGGACAGCCTTGGCGGTAAGGGCCGAGTCGAGCAGTTCTGAGTTACGATAATCGACGACGGGATCGTCGGTACAATTGACAAGGAACACAGGAGGACAGTCGGCAGGCACATGTTTCTCTAGCGAGAGTAGCTCCTTCAGGTCGGTGTTACCTTTCTTGGAGTCGCCAAGGAGTCCGCGACGCGAGCGTTTATGGACACACTTGTCCGTCATCGTCACAACGGGATAGACGGGTACGATGAAGGCAGGCCAGTCTTGAGGGTCGAAGAGCTCTGCCGACGACATGACCAGATGTCCGCCTGCTGAGAATCCCATCGCTCCGATCTTTTCGGGGTGGATGCCATAGGTGGCAGCATGCGCTCTGAGGTAGTGGATCGTCTGTCGCAGATCGTCCTGAGGATCTGGGTATCTGTTGCCGCGAAAGATGTATCTGAAGTGAGTGATGAAAGCTGGTACGTAGGCAGTGCGATAATTGAGCACGAAGGCCGAGATGCCATTGGCCTGCAGCCATTTGGCTACGCCATGTCCCTCGGTCTCGATATCGTGCCAGAAATAGCTGCCTCCAGGACAGACGATGATAGAGACTCCATCAGAATCGTCAGCAATATAGGGCGTCAGCAGCACCTTCTGGTTGCACGAAGTTCCCTCCCAGATATTCACTGATTCAGCAGAAGCGAAAAGTGAAAGGCTAAGAGCCATCAGTATGAATATAATCTTTCTCATCTTCCTAACTTCTTACTGTTTCGTTAATCTTATTGATAATGACATTCTGCCCGAGGATAGCCTCACAAGTATTGATGGCAGTCAGAGTAACACCGCAGAAACCATGCAGGTTGTTGTTCTGACCTGTCAGCAAAAGGTTGCTGATCTTTGTGATGACGGGAACCTGCGACAGCGCGATGTTCTTGTAATCCTTACTGAAGCCACAGATGCTGCCCTCTTTCACCCCATAGAAATCGCGGATGGTAAGAGGCGAGGATGCGTTGACGGCCTCAATGCAATCACCGAAGCCCGGATGCATCTCCTCAATCTTCCTCAACAGGACAGCGGTCTTCTCTTCCTTCCATTTCAGATAGTCGTCGCCTCGATGCCCCACAGTCGTATCAGCCCATTGCTGCACTTCCTCGAAGATCATCGGGACTGTCACCAGAGCCTTTGTGGCATAAGCTGGCTGATGATCATCTGGAGGGGTCATGAAGAGGAATCCCATGGGCCATGACTTCTCGCTCTGTCCGAAATTCCAAATATCATCATAGCGGGTCATGTAGTACTCGGAGTGGTTGATATAGGGGAAACTGTCTTTCTTCAGTTTGATGTAGAGTGCGAATGCCGAATAGGCATTGGGGATATTGTTCAGACGCTCCCGATATGACTTGGGGAATGCCTTCTCGTCCATCAGCGTCAGCAGTGTACAAGGGTGGATGTCAGAGATGTAATAATCGGCTGTATAGGTGCCCTTTCGGGTCTTCACAAAGTCTACATGACGGTCTTTGACTTCTATCCAGTCTACACCTTCATTTGCCAATACTCGCCCGCCTCGCTCTGTGATAACCTTGGCCAGTGCATCGGCATAATGTTGGCTACCATCGACGAAGCGACTTGCACCGTTGATATAGAGTGAACAGATGATGGCATGGATATAAGCAGGCGTCTGGTCCTTACGACCTCCATAGAGCGGGTTCATATAAGCCAGCACGCTGCGGAGACGCCTGTCGTGAATATACTTGGCGATGAACCCCTCTGCCGACAGCAGTACATCGTCAGAATAGGTGAGGAGGTTATGCTGCTTTTCGGAAGGACGGAGGTTAAATAGGTCGAATTGCCCCGTCAGATGATAAATGGCCTCGACATAGTGTTTCAGATTCTCTTCTTCCTGAGGAAAGACTTTGGCCAGTGAGGCTACAAATCCCTCCTTGCCTTTGGCAATCGTATAATAGGTCTTGTCTTCGGCGAAGTACAGACGGTCTGTGCAGTCGTCATCCACATCGCGTACTTTCACTTCACTGAGGATGCCCAGGTACTGGCATATCTTGCGGATGTTGCCACCCTGCTGCATGCCTCCGATGACGTGCATGCCAGTGTCGAAGGTTTCTCCGAAACGTTGAAACGTCTGGAGACCACCTCCGATGGTGGCATTCTTCTCAAGGACGGTAACCTGAAGTCCCTCTTTGGCGAGGATGGCTCCCGTATAGAGTCCTCCAAGACCAGCTCCTATGATGATGACGGATTCTTTCATTGATTGGTGTCGATGATTTGCTGATAGATTCTGGCGGCTGTGAGCAGTTCGCTGCAGGTAATGACACTACCCACGATGACACCCAGCATACCGTGAGAATTGATGTTCTGTCCTGTCTGAAAAAGATTCGGAATCTTCGTCTTATGGGGCACACGACAGGCCACTCCCAGATGGATGTCTTTGGCGATACCGTATAATGAACCACCCTCCGTACCCGTATAGTCGAGATAGGTCAGGGGGGTAGAGGTGTAATAGTGCTTGATGCTGCTGCGAAGACCTGGCTTGTTCTTCTCAACGGTGTCGATGAGTCGCTCGGCCTTACGCTGTTTAAAAGCCTCGTAGTCGTCACCTCGTCTTCCCACATGGGTTCCCAACCATTTTTCCACATCCTTCATCTGCATGTAAGCCAGGATGACACCTGTACGGGCAAACTGTGGGTTGGTCTCCTGACAGAAGTGCATATAGAGGTATGACTTGGGCCATGTGGCTTCATCGTAGAGTTCACTATCCCAAGGTGTGTGGTCTGTATAGCCATAGTAATTATGAGGCATATATGGCATCTTGTCATCCTTGAACTCTATATAGGCGGCAAAGACTCCCACCGTCTGGGGAATGGCATTGATGCGCTGCCTGAAGGCAGGTCGGATCAGCTTCGAGTCTGTCAGTTCGAGGGTACGCATGGGGTGTGCGTCAGAGATGATATAGTCGGCAGGGAAGAATTCACCCTTCATAGTCTCTACACCTGTGGCATGGGTCTCGTCGCAGACAATCTTGGTGACTTTCTGGCGTGTGAGAACCCTGCCGCCGTATTTCTCAATGGTGGCTACCATCGACTTGGCCACAGTGTCACTGCCTCCCACGAAACGGTAGGCGCTCTGGTTGTAGAAGTCCATGATGAGCGCATGGGTAGAGAAGGGCGTCTTGTCTTTCTCGGCTGCATAGAGTGGCAGGTTGCCTACGAGCACTTTCTGCAGCAGCGGGTCGCTGATCACCTCTTCAAGCACATCATTGATAGAGCGCAGCTGGTACTGGGTGCTGATGGCAGCATCTGATTCGGCATGCTTCAGCGAATGGAGGGTAGAGGCTCCTGCCACTTTTTCGATGAGATCGAAATAGCGTTCGAGATTCTCACGCTGATGGGGGAAATAGGTGGCCATCTGCTCGATGAAGGCCTCGCGCCCGTTGGCAAAGCGGAACTCCTGCCCATCGAGATTGATCACTTCATAGCCTGAAGGATCGAGTGGTGACAGCTGTATGTCCTTCTTGATTTCCAGATAGTCCATCAGACGGTCGAGCGTCTGCCCTTCGGAGGCACTGCCGATGAAGTGCATGCCTGTCTCAAACCGTGCACCACGACGCGAGAAACACTGCAGACAGCCTCCCACCTGCGTGGCCTGCTCCAGGACGGTTACCTCGTAGCCGTTCTTGGCCAGCATCACGCCGCAGCAGAGACCTCCCAGTCCACTTCCTATGATGACGATTTGTTGTTTAGACATTCTGTTCTATCTGGTTTGTTATATTCTCGTATTCTTTTATATAGCGTTTCCGCATCCATGAGGTTTGTTGCTTGATGTTGCCAATCTGCTCCAGCTCTGCCCTGCTCACAGGCTTGTCAACTTGGATGTAGATGGGACCCTTCTTGAGAGCATACGTCTTCTTAGGCAACACCTTCCCTGGTCCGTAGAGACACATAGGCAAGATGTCGATGCCCAACTGTTCTGATACGTAGAAGGCACCTTGGTGGAAGCGCCCGATACTGCAGTCCTTCGAGCGTGTGCCCTCTGGGAAGATGGCGATGCTGTAACCTCTCTCGGCGACAGAGCGCAGCTTGGGTAGCAACGCCTCTATTCCTTCGCGTACAGGGTAATACTCTGCATGGCGGATCAGGAAACCGTAGGTGGGATTGTTCCACACCCAGTCGTTGGTGAGGAAGATCATCTTCGGCGAGAAGATCAACTGGCACATCAGATCGAGGTGCGACTGGTGGTTACAGATGATGATGTGAGGCTTGTCGAAGTTGACACCTTCTGCTACCTTGCTGGAGAATCGGGTACCAGGGATGCCGTGATGGATCATCACGAAACGTGCGGTCCATTGGATCAGCTGGTGCAGGCGGTAGCGCTTCCGCTCCGTCATCTTACCCATCTTGACGTAGAGCCAACAGGCTGGAGTGACGATAACCATCGAGAAGAAGAGGAAGAAGATGAGTGAGTACCAGGTGCGCAGGTATTTCATCAGGAAACGCCCGATGCGCAAAGGTAGCCCGTAGACGACAGCGAGGAAGCACAGGATGGTGTTCAGCACACTGATGCGTGAAAAGTCGAATGCAGGACGGAAATGACTGACGCGCTCCTCACGGGGCGGATAATACACCTCGATGGGGATGGACACCAGTTCTACACCATGCCACGAGGCGAAGACCAGCAACTCGAGCTCTGCCTCGTAACGCGAGGTGAGCAGCCAGAGGAAGTTCAGTTTCTTGATGGGGTAGAGGCGGTAGCCTGTCTGTGTGTCGTCCAGCTTCTTGCCTGTCTGGATGTAGAACCAGAAGTTGGAGAACTTGTTGGCAAAGCTGCTGCCTTTCGAGCGATCTACGTTGTCGAGATTCCTGCTGCCGATAATCAATGCTCCAGGATGGTTGATGTTGGCCTGTAGGAACAGACCGATATTCTCTGGGTAATGCTGTCCGTCGCCATCAAGGGTGATGGCATAGGCGAATCCCAGCTCTAAGGCTTTCTTGAACCCTTGTTTCAGGGCATAGCCCTTGCCTCGGTTCTGATCATAAGTCACCAGCGTGATGCCTTCAATGGCCTCAAGCGCCTGACGGGTATTGTCTGTAGAACCATCATTGACTACGATGACATCGCTACAGGCCTCAAGTGTCTTCCTGACCACATCAGCAATGGTTCCGCCATTGTTGTATGTCGGAATCACGATGCAGATACCTCTGTCGTGTAATAGCCTCTTTTGGTCAGTTTGTATCACTTCTGTTTACAGATGATTGAGATTTTTGCGAACTGGGTATCAGTGCTTATATCTTTTACTTGTACCTGTACCTTACTTTCTTTAGTATCTTCGGCCACCGTGATCTTGTCGAGGATATATCTGATGCGAGGACTCTGCACAGGCGAGATGACGGCGAGGAACTTCACGTTCTTCACTCCGCTGATCTCATAGGCTGTCCCTGTGTGGTCTTCTAGCAGTTCCTTGGCCATCTGGATGATGCAGACACCTGGGGTGATGGGCTCACCAGGGAAATGTGCCTGATAGATGACGTGGCTGGCATCGAGCTGCAGGTCATAACTCACAGCCGTACCATTGGTCTCCTTACCTGTAATCTGATATAAGCTATTCTTCAATTCCATGAAATCTGTAGACGATATGTCGTCGCTGGTTTGTATATTCCGTTTGTCCTTCCTTCAGGGTCTTCATCACCTGACGGAGATCTTTCTTGAGCACCTTCCTGATATACCACTTGTCCATCATCTTCATCACCGAGTGGAGTTTGATCTTGTCGCGCTGCGGGTTGTAGGTGAAGTCAAGTGCGGTGATGCCGAACTCATTGAAGAGGCTCCCTTTGATGAGGCCGTCTTCCTGCAGCAACACACAGATGCCGCTCACGTAGGCTTTCGGCATCTCGATATACGCCGCATACTTCGCCCTTTCGCCGTCGGCTGAGGGGAAAGTGGTCTGTGCCTGCACGCTGATAGGCAGCGCGAGCAGCATACTAATGCACAGCAAATACAGATGCACTGATGCTTTCATTCTGTCGGATGTTCTTGAGTTCGATAAGGGTCTGGTCGCCATTCTTCTCTATCAGTTCCACCGACGATACCATCGACTTCTGCTTGTTGAAGTGGAGGATGATCTTCTGGAACATCTGTTTCATATCCTTCTTCAGGGGCAGCATCGTGGCCACCCACTCTGTAGGCGTTGAGGCGATAGAGGTCTTGAAGTTCTTCTCGTCCGAGAGGCAGTTGCCCACCACGCTGCTCATCATGATACGGGCTATCTCGCGGAAGAGCTTGTTCTGCTTGACGTCGATGACATCGTTTCGGTTATTGTTCTTCAACAATACCTTGTCGCCATTGAGGATAAAGACATAGCTCGTTGGCGAGGTGTATTCCCATCTCAGCTTGTCGCTCTTCTGGTAGCACATCTTGCCTTTCGACACCAGACGGTCGTTGAGCAGCTTCAGTTGTTTCGTCTGCACAAAGTCACACTGCATGGTCTTCAGTGCCGCAGCAGTCTGGTTGATCTGCTGTTTGATCTGTGCTTCGTTTTGTGCCTGTGCGGGGAACAACAGTCCCCAGATCACAGTCAGTATGATAATCGTTCTTTTCACTCTTAATTCTTAATTCTTAACTCTTAACTTCATTCACTTCGCAATGAGGAAGCAACCTAAAACAATCAGTATCACTCCTGCCCATTTCATCATCGACACCTCTTCGTGGAAGAACACGATGGCTGCCAGCATGCCGAAGACGTAGCTGAGACTCACCATCGGGTAGGCCATGCTGAAGGGAAACACCTTCACAATCCACATCCACAACAGGGAGGCAAGTGCGAAGCAGGCACCACAGGCGGCAAACTGCCAGTTGGTGAGCATGCTCATCCAGAAAGCCTTAGTCCACTCAAAGGGAGGCATCCTATTGAGGGCAAACTTCAGAAACACTTGACCACCACAGAGCAGGATGCTTTGAATCACAGCGAAGGGGATAATCTTCCACATAGTCACTCTTAACTCTTAACTTCTAAAACCATTGCAATAGAGTGAATCGGCAGCAGGTTGTCGATGCCTACGCGCTGCATCAGCGAACGGTAGAGTGGGGTAGTCTCATCGTGGAGCCCCACCAAGACACTCTTGGCCTTACCGCTTTTGAGTAACATACGGGCATCGCGCAAGGCCCACTCGAGAGAGTCCTTACCGTGTGTGTAGGTTACGTTATACCCATGACACTTGGTGAAGATGGCAATGCCACTGCCGATGGTGTTATGCGTGCTCTGCATGAAGTAGGTGGGCTTCAGCATCACCTCGCCCTCTTCCTGCAACTGGTTCAGCAGCAGTTCGCTGTTCTCCAGACATCCTAAGGCTGTGGCGGTGATGATGGCGTCGGGCTTCTCGATGCCTGCCTGCTCCATCGCCTTCAACGAGGAGAGGAGCGAGCTCTTCATGATCTTACCCATACGACGAGCCTCCAGTGGCTTCACGTAGTTGCGGATCTCGCTCAGCGCTTCCTCACTGGTTATCTCTACCTTCGCTGCCACGCGGATATCATCGCCGGAAATCGCAGCGGCCGATTCTTCGCCTGCTACAGGTACAGCAGAGAGGATCAGCGACGAGTCGTTCCCGCCGAATCCGAAAGCGTTGCAGACTACATGCTTCAGTGTTACGTCCTTGACACCCGTCGTAGGTGTGATGCCATCAGGTATCTGGTGCTCCCACCTCAGATTGGCAGGCACGAAATGGTGCTGCATCGCCAACAGACAGATGACGGTCTCGATGCTGCCTGAGGCACTGGTGGTATGCCCGGTGAATGCCTTCGTACTCGATATCAGCGGCATCTTCTCGGCGAAGACTCGCTTCAGGGCAGCACTCTCGCTCAGATCGTTGTTGGGCGTTCCTGTGCCGTGGGCATTCACATAGTCGATGTCCTTTGGCTGCAGATGTGCCATCTTCAATGCTTCTGTCATCGCTCTGTAGGCTCCCTCGCCGTTATCCGACGAGGCTGTCTGGTGGAAGGCATCGCAGGCATTGCCGTAGCCTGTGAGCCAGGCATGGATCTCTGCCCCTCTTTCTCGGGCCGATGCTTCTGTCTCCATCACAACGAAGGCAGCACCTTCACCCAGGTTCAATCCTGCGCGTTGTGCATCGAACGGGCGACAGGGCTCATGATCGAGTATCATCAGCGAGTTGAATCCGTTCAGATGGAATCGTGTCAGTGCCTCTGAGCCTCCTGCTATCACGAGGCCTGCCTGACCTGTCTTCAGCAGGTTGGCTCCCAGTATCAACGCATTGGCGGCAGAGGAACAGGCGGTGGAGATGGTGGTACACTCGGAGATACCAAACATGGCGGCAATCTCTTCCGTACTGCTCCCGCAGTCGTGCTTCTTCAGACAGTCGAGATGCTCGTCTGAAGTGGCGAAACTGTCGTAGTACTGCTCTGTGATGTCCATACCGCCAACAGTCGTTCCTGATATCAAGACCACGCGGCGGTTCTTGGAAGCAGTCTCTGGGAGCTGGGCTTCTGCCAGTGCCTGCCTGACGGCTAACATACCCATTAAGGAGGTGCGGCTCGTCTGCTCTTCGATGGGTAGCGCGAGCATGGCTTTCATCTCGTCGTTCGTAAGCTGTACCTCTCCTACGGGCAGCTCGTGATGCGAAGAATGGAGATGCTTCATTTCCACGATACCACTCCTGCCATCGAGTAGCGACTGGAGGACTGCGGCTTTATCGTTGCCAATGGCCGAGATGATTCCTTCTCCTGTAATGACTATGTTCTTGTCCATGCTGATAGCGGATTATTTCTTTCTGTTCTTGCTGACAAAGTCTGCGATGGTGGCCACACTGGTGAAGATGGCCTTGCCCTCAGCAGGGTTAGCCAACTTGATACCGTATTTCTTCTCCAGCAGCACGATCAGTTCGAGTGCGTCGATAGAGTCCAGGCCCAGTCCTTCTCCGAAGAGTGGGGCGTCTGTCTCAATGTCTTCTGGAGTCATCTCCTCCAGATTCAGAGCCTTGATAATCTGCTCTTTCAATTCCAAAATCAGTTCTTCCATAATTATCTAATTTTTACCTTTTTACTTTTTTACCTTTTTACCTTTTTACTTTTTTACCTTTTTACCTTTTTACTTTTTTACATTAGGAACACCTTCGCCACGAAGTTTTCGTCGTCTTCGTAGTCGATCCATCCTCCAAGGATGCTCTTCGTCGACTTGTCGCCCAGCGAGGCATCGAGTATCTGCTGCATCAGCTGGTCGTTTCTCTCAGGCAGGATATAGAACGAGGTCTCACCCTGATAGTGGTTGCGGATGGCAATCTCGCCCGTCACGATGTTGGGCAGTGTGTAGACGAAGGCCGCAGGACTGGGGAAATAGTCCTCCGCATCCTGGATAGAGGCCTGATAGGCTTCGTCGGCCTGTATCGACGAACTGCGGTTAAACAGGATGATGGCCCTGTCGTCGCGTGGTGTATCGCGTCTGTCACCCTCTGCCTGGAGCAACAGCTCTGAGGCCACGAATCCGAGTCGGCAGAGTGGATCCATCTTGTAGAATTTCGGATAGTTGTCGATATAGCGCTTGTAGAGATCCGTCAGCAGAGCCTTGCCTTCACCTTCGCACGCCATCTGCTTGCCATCTACCGTCACAGCCTTAGGAGTGATTTCCACCGTATGTGTCATCAACTTTTCACTATTCACTCTTTCACTATTCACTCTTTCACTATTCACTTCTCCACTTTTCACTCCTAAGATTGCCCCATTACAGCCCCCGAAGCCCGAGATCATCTTGATGAACTGCTGCCCATTGGTAGCCGCATTCTGATTCGAGAGCTTGATCTTGCCTGAGACGCCTCGTTCCTCAAAGCCTCTCGTGCCGAGTATGGTGTGATCATCGGCAGCAGCCATCGAGAGGATGGTCTCCAGCACTCCTGCTGCGCCGAGCGTATGTCCGAAGTAGCCCTTATAGGCATTCGCGGGTGTTTCGTTGAGTCCGGCTCTTTCGATAGCCACCGATTCCATCTGATCATTGAACATGGTGGCAGTGCCGTGGGCATTGATGAAGGCGAGTCCTTCGGCTGCTTCACCCTCAGTGATGGCAGCCAGCGCCAGTCTGGCACCCTCTCCGTTCTTCGAGGGCGAACTGATGTGGAAGGCATCGTTTCTGACGGCCCCCCGCATGATGGCCCATCCTTTATCTTGATGTGGTTCGCGCGCGAGAATCATTGTGGCGGCAGCCTCACCCAGATTCAGTCCTGTGCGCTCCAGATCGAAGGGCTTGCAGGCTTCATCCGATACCGCCTTCAACGACTGGAATCCAGAGATGGTGAAGGGGTTCTGCGTGTCAGCCCCACAGACGATAGCATAGTCGTAGCACTGGGCTTCGAGCAGTCTCAGGGCGAGGATGATGGCCGATACGCCCGAGATACAGGCGTTGCAGACGGTGATGGGTGTCGTGGTGATGCCGAGCTTGTCGGCAATGTGCTGGGCAGCTGTACCCGGATAGATGGGACTCTTGTCTGCAGGCTGTTCTGCCAGCAGTTCGATATTTCCCTTCGTCGTACTTAGGATCAGTACCACGTTCTTCGCTTTCACGTCGAGGTTAGTCTGCCTGAGTGCTCCCACTATCGAGTGGTATGCCATCGCCTCGAATCTGGTCAGTCCCTCGATCTTCAGCCGTTGGTTCTGCTCTTCTGTCAGGAGCGAGGCCGTAAAGGACTCTGGTATCTGCCAGTGGTGTTCGTAGCGGCACAGCTTCGCCCTCCCAGCCTTCACAGCCAGGTAATTCTCGCGG
This sequence comes from uncultured Prevotella sp., assembly GCA_900318395.1. Classification (GTDB taxonomy): domain Bacteria; phylum Bacteroidota; class Bacteroidia; order Bacteroidales; family Bacteroidaceae; genus Prevotella. The sequence continues at coordinate 6,579 of ONKL01000021.1, read as the reverse complement.
GTCGTCTCTCCCAACGGTGAAATGATACTATCAGCAATCTTAAAAACCATTTTCACTCTTCATTCCTCATTCCACATTCCACACTCCTCACTCCTCGAAACTAACCCCCCACCGCTTCTTCCACTCTTCGTAGAAGGGAGGATTGTCCCACACCAGTTCGTAGTTGGTGTCCATGAATACCTGAACGCTGTGCCCAGTGGCTATCAGACTCTCGTCCTCAGGGTCGTGTATCTCGTAGTCGAAGACAATCTTTGCGGAAAGAGTCGGACGGTAGATGATGTCTACTCTCGGCTTCATGCCGTATTTGATAGGTTTCTTGTAGTGGAAGGTCAGTTCCACCAAGGGGGCGAAATAGCCGTGATCGAAGAAGCTCATGTAGGCCAGGTCGTACTTAGCGCCGAAGGCTTCACGGGCATCCTCGAAGTAGAGGGGATAGGAGCCGTGCCACACGACCCCCATCGAGTCAACCTCGCTGAAACGAATCTCAATAACCTTTGATGTCTTTAATTCCATATTCATTCCACATTCCACATTCCTCATTCCACATTCCACATTCCTCATTCCTCACTTCTGATCGCAATCTTCATCTCGGTAGTTACCAGTGTCTTCTCACCACATCTGACGGTGGCTTCTGCCAGTGTCATACCGAAGACCTCCTCCTTCACGTCGACAGTCGTCGTAATGATGTCGCCCACCTTTGGCAGGTCGAGGATCTCCATGTGGCGCACGGCTCCGATAAAGCCGATCTGGATGCCTTTCTTGAGAATGTATTTGTTCACGTAGCCGATGCGGGCAGCACAGGTCTGGGCGATATTCTCGATCAGTCCTGAGGCTGAGAAGCACCCTTCCTCCACGAAGATGTTCTGCGCGCTGACCTCCGTCTCCGTCACGGTTCTCACCATATCGAAATGAGTCAGGCGGCTGATCATCACAAACGGCTCCTGTTGCGGTAGCAGCTCGTGGATGTCGATTCCTCTGAGGAACGCTTCTGTTGGTTGTTTGGGATCACTCTTCACTCTTCACTCTTCACTCTTCACTCTTCCCAGAAGGGAAAGAAGTTATACCATTGCGTAGGGTAGAGCCTGACGATGCGCTCCAACTCTTTTACGTAAGCTTGTGCGAGCTCGGCTATCTGTGCCTTCCTCGGTGCCTCCTTGTCGTAGGATAGGGGCGTCACGTAGATCTTGTAGCGCTTCAGCGCAGTCTTCATCACGTTTACCGCCAGCACCTCTAGCCCTCGCATCGTCGCCACACTGAATGGTCCTTGTGGGAACTTGGCCTTTGCGCCCAGGAATTCTGCCTCTATGGCTTTCGGCGAACCGAAGATGCGGTCGGCAGGCATGCTCACCGTCTCTCCGTTCTGCAGGGCATGGTCGATCTCGAAGAGGTGACTCATGTCGCTGCTCACGGGAATCATCCGTATGTTGGTGTCGGCAAACATCTGCCTGCGATTCTGCATCACCGACTGTTTCTCGCCGAAGAACACGAGGGCGTTGAAAGGCTTGTCTTCTGCCACCAGCGTGTAGCCCGCTATCTCGTAGTTGCCGATGTGTGAGCTCAGCTGTATGAAACCGTCTTTCTGCTTGGCCAGATGGAGGAAGTGCTCATGGCCTTCCACCTCGACATCGAACTTCTTGCCCGCATACATGGCGAACTTGTCGATGACCACCTGACTGAACTGGCAGTGATTCACGTATGTTTTCCAGGCTGCCTTCATGGGGGCATAGCCCATTCGCTCACGGAAGTAACGGTAGATGATGCCTCGGCTCTCGTTGAGGATCAGACAGACAGGTACGATGAAGATGGCACTAAAGGCGTAGAGCAGCCTTACGTCCATCCACCGCAGCATGCGGATGAGCCACTTGTGCATCCATCCGTTGCCATAGGTCGTCCCCGCCCAAGCCTTATCCAATTTTGCTTTCAATATAGTCGCAGAACTCTTTCAGCGTGGTGACGCCTTTCATCTCCTCAGGCGCAATCTTAAAGCCGAAGTTCTTATCTACGATGACGATGATGTCAACGAAGTCGAGACTGTCGATACCCATGTCTTCCTTCAACTTCGCATCGTCGAAAATCTTGTCCTCATCAATCTCCAGGTCATCAATCAAGAATGCCCGTACTTTCTCTTCAATTTCAGTTCTTGTCATATTATAAATAGTTTTTCACTCTTAACTCTTCACTATTCACTTTTCACTATTCACTCTTCACTACAATGATGCTGTGTCCCTGCCCCAGGTGGTCGTGAATCTGCTCGATCTCCAGACCAGCCTCGCGGATGCAGGCCTCCATATCCTCAGTGTTATACATCTTCGAGTTGCCGTTGGCGATGGCGGTGAAATAGAGACTCGTCATCGTCAGACAGAAGGCCGCAGGCTCGAATCGCTGACGGTCCCACAGCGTCTCCATGATGTAGATGCGCGTATCGTCCGTCATCGCCTCCTTGGCGCGCTTCAGGATTCCCACGATCTCCTCCATCGAGAAGCAGTCGAGGAACTGACTCATCCAGATGGCGTCGAGACCGCCCTCGCGCTTGGGGAAGCGTGCTTGCTCGTCGAGCAGGTTGATGCCGTAGCCGCTGATGCGCTCAGCCCCCGGCTTGCCCTTCACGTTCTCCTTCATCATACCGATCTGCTGGGGCAGGTCGAGGATTGTCACCTCTACCTCCTGGTTGTAGCCCACGCACTGCAGGGCCCACTTGCCCGTGTTGCCGCCTACGTCGTAGAGCGACTTCACGTGGTGCTCGTCGAAGATGATCTTCAAGGCCTCGGGAAAGGAAGAGTCGCTGTAGAAGTGGTCGAAGCCAAACCAGCTCTTCTGCACTTGTGGGGGCAGCGACGACAGTCCTTCATAGACCGTAGGCCACGGCCCGAAGTGCTTCAGCCCCTCGGGCTTGCCGTTCTTCAGGGCCTCCTCCAGATGGAACCAGCCTTCGTAGTTCACGTCGTGGTTGAAGTCGATGTTCACGCGCGTGGCAGGATCGTTCAAGAGGAACCAGCCCGTCTTCGACAGCGTGTACCGATCCGTCTCCGTGTCAGCCAGGATGGTGCCGATGCAGAGTGAAGCCTCCAACAGACACTTCACGGCGTAGTCCGACAGACCAGTTTTCTGACAGATGTCCTGCCTCGTCAGTCCCTCGTCGGCATCGCGCAGCATGTCGAGGATGCCCCATTTCACCATTAGCCTTGAAGCCTGGAAGACCACTGGTCCCCAGGCAATGAATTCCGCGAGTCTCTGAGCTTCGCGGGCAGAGAGCTGTTCTTCAGTATATCTCTTTTTGAGAGCGGGTGCCAGGTTCATTATTTCGATGCTTTGATAATCATCTTGGCTACATTCTCGTAGCAGGTACCCAGGCGCTTGCCCTCCGTGAAGTCGTATGTGCCGTTACTGCGTATCTCGTGCAGGTCGTAGGTAGCCACCTGTTCGCCAGTGGCAGCATCCGTCACCACGAGCTTGCCGGTAATCTCAGCACCTCCGGCACTGCCAAAACCTCCGAAGACCACGGCTGTACCCGTATTGCCGAAGTCCAGCTTCTCGATGGTGATCTTCATCTTCAGGTCAGCCTTATCGCCTTCCACAATCTGAACACCCTTCTTGTTCTTCGAGTTGAAACGCTCGATAAAGCGCTCACGGGCCGACTTGGCCAGCTCAGGCCAGTCTTTCACGAAGTTCTCACCGCGTGTTTGCAGGTGTTCCTTCAGGGGCTTGCCCTCTGCGATGGTGTTCGAGTAGTCAAACTCCAGCGTAGCGGTCTTCTCACTCTTGACGATGGCCTTGCCATCACCAGCAGTCAGAGTCACTTTGTCGTCTTTCGCATTAGCTGCAACCACAGCCACCATGACCATCCAGGCCATCATTAACATTCTCTTCATATAATTATCTTTTAAGTTATTACTCATTCCACACTCCACATTCCACATTCCTCATTCCACATTCCTCATTCCACATTCCTCGAAATAACCAGCGCACTATTCGTGCCACCGAAGCCGAACGAATTACTCAGCACGGTGTTCACCTCCATGTCGACAGTCTTAGTCGCCAGGTTCAGGTGCTCAGAATATTGGTCAGGATTCTCGAAGTTGATGTTCGGAGCCACGAAGTTGTGCTGCATCATCAGGATGCTGTACACAATCTCAGAGGCTCCCGCCATCCAGCACTCATGACCCGTCATCGACTTAGTCGAGCTGATGAGGGCGCGCTGTCCTCGGAACATGCGGTCGAGGGCCATCGCCTCATACATGTCACCCTGAGGTGTCGAGGTGGCGTGGGCGTTGATATAGTCGATGTCGTCGAGCTCCATGCCCGCATCCTTCATCGCCCTGGTCATGGCTATCACGCTGCCGTTGTCGCTGGGCTCGGAGATACCGCCGCCGTTGCTCGAGAAGCCGTAGCCCACGACCTCTGCCAGTATCGTCGCCCCACGGGCCACGGCGTGGTCGTAGTCCTCCAGCACGAGTGCCGCAGCACCGCCGCTGGGTATCAGTCCGTCGCGATCCTTGTCAAACGGGCGACTGGCCTTCGTAGGCTCGTCCATGCGGACGGAGAATGCCCCCAGCGCGTCGAACGAAGCCATCGAGTAGTAGTTCGTCTCCTGTGCACCGCCGCAGAGCACCATCTCCTGTAGCCCCTGCCTGATGAGCATGTAGCCCAGACCTATCGAGTGACTGCCGCTGGCGCAGGCCGCACTGATGGTGAAGTTCACGCCCCTCAGGTGGAAGATGGTACTCAGGTTCATGTTCACCGTCGAGTTCATCGACTGGAAGATCATGCCGTAGCCCAGCATTGCCGAGTCGTGCTTCTCATCCATGATCTTCGCCGACTCGATGACGGGCTTGGCCGTCGAGTCGTTGCCGAAGATACAGCCCACCTCGTTCTCGCGCAGGTACTCATCAGTGATTTGCGCCTGAGCGAACGCCTGTCGTGAGGCCATGTAGGCGTACTGCGCCTCCTCGGGCATGCCTGCCCGGGTGTGGCGGTCCAGCATCTGCTTCGTGATGACGGGTGTCTCCACGATGCCCGACAGTCCCGAGCGGTAACCATATTCCAGTCGCTCTGGCAGCAAGCCGATACCCGACTTGCCGTTATAGAGCGCATCCTTGACAGTCTCCAGATCAGTCCCCAGACACGACCAAATGCCCGTTCCTGTTATAACAACCCTTTTCACTCCCAACTCTTAACTCTTAACTCTTAATTCTTAACTTAAGTATAAAGTCCTCCATTGATGCTGATGACCTCTCCCGTGATATATGCAGCCTCCTCCGAAGCGAGGAAACCAACGGCGGCAGCCACCTCCTCGGGCTTACCGAAGCGCCCTGCGGGTATCATCTTCTTCAACTCGTCCTGAGGCAGATCCTTCGTCATGTCAGTCTCGATGAATCCGGGAGCCACAGCATTCACGGTGATATTTCTGGGAGCCACTTCCTGAGCCAGCGCTTTCGTCGCACCGATGATGGCAGCCTTCGCAGCACTGTAGTTCGTCTGTCCGGGCAGACCTTTCAGACCTGAGAGCGAAGCCATGTTGATGATACGGCCACCGCGCTTGCGAGGCATCATGTGCTTCAGCAGATGGCGGGTCACGTAGAAGTAGCCGTTGAGCGTCGTGTCGAGCACGCTGTGCCAGTCCTCATCCGACATCATGAACATCACGTTGTCCCTGCGGATGCCGGCGTTGTTAACCAATACTGATACGTAGTCCTCGGGGTGCTGCTCCTCCCACTTGTCGAGTGCAGCCTCAATCTGCTTGGGGTCTGATGTGTCGAATGGCATCAGCTCGGCTGTGCCTCCGTTAGCGGTGATCTCATCAGCCACCGCCTGGGCGGCCTCATGATTACTTAAGTAGTTGATGATGACGGGCATTCCCTTTGCTGCCAGATGCAGAGCAATCGCCTTGCCTATGCCGCGGGATGCTCCAGTTATTAAAGCGTATTTCATTCTTTTAAAAATTGATGATTCCTATTTCAGCGTGCAAAGATACATAAAAAAAACCGTCCGCCCAAACATTTTCTAAAGAAAATGCATAGACGGCCAGTGAACGCTGGGGCAAAAGTCGCGATATTACCTTTTTACCCTTTTACCTTTTTACCTTTTCCTACATTCCCATGCAGGACGTAGCCCCCAGGGCGGTAAGGATGGCAGACGCCACAGATGCGATGATCTGCACAACCCATTTGATAGTTTCTTTCTTTGTCATACGCGTTTAAAGATTTTAATGGTTAAAGTTACGGATTCTTTAATTTTGGCACGGATTCCACGGATTTTCACTGCTTTTTATTCAGCCGTGTCTCTCAAAGAGAGCCGCGTTAATCCGTGCCTAATTAATGTTTCGTTCCTCGATTAAGGCGCAGCCCTCGGGTCAGGCCCCAAAGTGCACCCCTCGATTAAGGATTGACAGGTCCGTCGCCGCTGTCGTTAGTAGGACCGTCGCCCGAGTCGTTACCACCCGAGTTACCCCCACCGCCGATGGCCTCAGCCTTGGCAGCTGCAATCTCAGCAGCAGCCTTGTCAGTCCAGCCCAGCTTGGCCACCTTGTTCAGCTCCTCACGAGTGTACTCACCAGTAGCCTGTGCCAGGAGCTTCAGGCTC
>ONKL01000019.1 GCA_900318395.1 uncultured Prevotella sp. | reverse complement strand
ATTGTCGCCATTTGTCAACTCTGTCCGCTTCGTAACTCTCTCCGAATCCGTCCGTCCTGTTTTGTCACCATTTGCACCCCGTCGTAACCCATTGTCAACCGAGTCCACAGAATGACGATTTTCAGGCCTCGTAAATTCCTCGCGGTAGAAATACGTTGCAAAAATAAACTGAAATTCGGTTACTACCAAATTCCAGCCATCAAGTGTTAAAAATCAAAAGTTATTGAAAATGAGCGCTTTATGCGCAGTTAGTATTAGATATTCCTGGTTGTTTATACCCGTTTAGATACATTCCAAGAAAGCACTATATTCAATGGAAGTCACGCTGTTGGGGATGGTCACAGATGTCAGACCGCTGCAACCTAAGAAAGCATAGCTGCCAATGGAAGTCACGCTGTTGGGGATGACCACAGAGGTCAAGCCGCTGCAATCCCTAAAAGCACCATCGCCAATGGAAGTTACACTGTTTGGAATGGTCACTGAGGTCAGGCCGCTGCAACCATAAAAAGCAGCATTACCAATGGAAGTCACGCTATTGGGGATGGCCGTCGTTTTACAACCAACTATAAGGGTATTGCTCGCTGTCTCAATAATAGCATTACAGTTATCACGTGAATCGTAATACGTATTATCAGCATCTACACCTATCGAGGTCAGGCTGCTGCAACCCATGAAAGCTTGACCACCAATGGAAGTCACGCTGTTGGAGATGGTCACAGAGGTCAGGCCGCTGCAACCCATGAAAGCTTGACTGCCAATGGAAGCCACACTGTTTGGAATGGTCACTGAGGTCAGGCCGCTGCAACCATTAAAAGCAGCATTACCAATAAAAGTTAAGCTATTAGGGATTGTGATAGACGTAAGGCCGTTGCAATAATCAAAAGCACCATCTGTAATACAGGTCGTTCCTTCTTTTATTGAAACAGTAGTATTATTAGGCATTTCACCTTTATATTTATATACACACGAACCAGCATATACTAACCCGTCAGGTTGATTATCATACCATACTGTTCCTTCAAAAGCGTGAAAGCGAACAGAAGTCACGCTGTTGGGGATGGTGATAGATGTAAGGCCGGTACAATCTTCGAAAGCACCAAATAGAATGGAAGTAACGCTATTGGGAATTGTCACGGAAGATAAGTTCTTGCAACCACTGAAAGCATATTCACCAATGGAAGTCACGCTATAAGCTACTTCCTCATAAGTGACTGACTCTGGAATTGCCACTTCGCCAAAATAATAGTTAGGATTCCTCGTAACTTCCGCTGTTTTGTTCTCTGCGTTCAGATTGTAACAAATACCATCAATCTCCACACCCTGTGCACTTGCCACCAGTGGCAGGAGCATTATTAAGAATAACAAGTAGAATTTCTTCATGACGTTTATTTGTTTTAAGTTTTTAATTTCTGTTGGCAAAATTAAGCAAAAATCCCGAAACGACCAAGCATTTCGGGAGTTTTAATATTAATAAGGTGTGGAGGTTACTTTATCACGACCTTCTTTCCATTCCTGATGTATAGCCCCTTACCTGGCTTAGCGACACGCTGGCCTTGGAGGGTATACCACTCATCACCTTTCGCTTCTCCACTTTTCACTTCTTTAACGCCTGTCGTGCCGTCACCTTCGGAGCCGATGCTCTTGAACTCGATGGGTAACTTAATCACCTCAGGCTCCTCGAACTTGTAATCATCCTCTGCACTACGGGTAGAGGAAACGGCTACCATCGAGGTCGGCAATGCCAAGTAGCACTTGTTGTTGCCAATTTTAGCAAAGCCGTTCACACTGACGAACGAACCGTCTTTACCACTGAGGTAATAGTTCGTCTGACTGCCATCTTCAGATGTCTCCTGAACCTGAATTTCATCACCACTCGTGTTGCCTACGAACATGTTCTCATAACTGCTCTGAACGGCGACAGAAGGTATCTCGTAATTATCGGGATCGCCCTTCAGCAGCACTCCCTCACCCTTCTGGACCTTCATCACACGCGTCAGCCAGATCGTCTTCGTGCTCTTATCATAGCCTGTAGCCGTGAAGGCCTTCAAACCTGATACATTCGTGAAGTCCAAATCGACAGGAGCAGCAAACGAAGCCTTGCCAATCGAACCAACCTTTACCGTCTGAGTGGCACCAGTTACTGCAGCTTCGAACGTTCTTGGCAACTGCAGGTAACACTTGTTGGTACCGATGTTCGCAGTCTTATTCACACTCTTGAAGGTGCCGTCACCACTGAGGTAATAGTTCACCTTGTCGCCGTCAGTCTCTACAATCTTGATAGCATCACCAAGATTGCCAACGAACCAGTTTGCATAAGCAGACTGCACTTCAGAATGAGGAATCTTATAAGTACCAGGATCACCTTTCACCAAAAAGCCAGTACCCGCAGGCACCTCCATCACGCGAGTCAGCCAGATGGTTTTTGAAATATCATCATACCCAGTAGCCGTATAAGCCTTGATGCCCGCCACGTTCGTAAAGTCGAGATCATACTTGCTACACCAAGTCGTCTTGCCGATTTCCTTGATAGTGATTTCATCCTCATCAGTAAGCAGCGTGAACGTACCAGTGATGGTCACATCCTCTGCAGGCATCGTTGCAGGAATCGTGCTCCAGCCTGAGAACTCATAACCCTCCTTCGTGGGAGCAGGCTCTGGGGTGATCGCTGCACCTTCCAACAATTTATACATTGTATAAACCTCGCCGTCAACCTTGTAGGTCAGTGTGTACTTGGTGTCTGCACCTGAGAGTATCTCCTTGAACTTGTTCCAAGGTTCTTTCCCCTGATAAGCTTCACGCGCTCCTTCTGGGACATAGAGAGGAATCTCGTAGTTCGAGAATGAATTGTCGTAGAGGAATGGAGGGGTCTCAGCCAGTGACTTTACACTTTGCAGATTGCCGCAATTAGCAAATGCTTGCTGATAGATATATTCCACCTTTGAGGGGATAATCAGACTTTCAAGTTTTGAACAACCATCGAAAGCATGACCTTTGATTGTTGTAACACTTTCAGGTAGCGATAATGAAGTTAGGTTATAGCATTCACTAAATGTGTATTCATTTATCGTTTCAATCTTGTTGGGAATCACCACCGACGTAAGACTACTGCACCTACTGAAAGCCCTCTCGCCGATAGTGGTAACACTATTGGGTATGGTCAAAGTACTTAATGAAGAACAACCAGAGAATGCACATGAGGATAAAAGCTCCACCCTCGGCAGATATGGATGTATGACCTCCATAAGTTGCCGTATTTGACGGATAAACAATACTGTTTACGATATAGTCGTTACCTCCAAAGGATATCTTTTCCGGAATAATTATATCCCCAGATAAAGTGGAATTATCTTGCTGCCCTACCTGTGCAAACCCATCATCGGTAATCTTGTACCTTAACCCATCAACAGTAATCATCATTTCCAATGGGTTGATTGGTTCGCCAACATGACCGTCATCAAACTCCACAATGCTTTTGAATTCTCTCCAAGGATAATACTCTTGGTAAATGTACTTGGAGCCCTCAGGAACATACAAATCCGTATTGTTGACATTTCCAAAACATGATTCTGTATAACTAATTCCTGTTATGTCCCTAACATAGATTGTAACTTTTTTCAGGGTGCTTGTTGATAGACACCCTTCTACCATTTGACGGACAGTTGCCGGAATAGTAATTTCCTCCAATCCGCTGTTGTAGAAGACCGCCCGTGAAAGAGTAGTGAGATTCTCGGGTATGTTGATCGTCTTAAGGCTTGTACATCCACCAAGAGCCCACTCCGACACACTACTCACATTTGAAGGAAGAACAATGTCTGTTAATGATGAGCAGTATGCAAAACATCCAAAGCCAATAGATGTCAATGTTTCTGGAAGAATCACCTTCTGTAGTTCGGAGCATCCGATGAAAAAGCTCCACCCTCGGCAGATATGGATGTATGACCTCCATAAGTTGCCGTATTTGACGGATAAACAATACTGTTTACGATATAGTCGTTACCTCCAAAAGATACCTTTTCTGGAATAACTATATCACCAGATAAAGATTTATCTTGTCTTGCAACTTGAGCATTGCCATCATTTAACAAATAACGCAATCCATTGATTACAGCTGTTACTTGTTCTCCTCTAACATCCGTGCCAACCATTAGAAGAATAAACACGATTAAAAAGTTCTTTCTATTCATATTTATGTATAGCTTAAGATTTAAATAATTAAAACACGACATCTGTTATTCATTGACTTTTCAATCATAGAAATGGCGCAGACCGCCACCATAATCCTGCCAGGCTTACCACAGCCTCCAATCATCTACGGGGAAGTCTGCGCCTAAGGCGCGACTTCACGATGATTGGTGTTTGCTCTTTTTATCCTTTCGGTGTGGTAATTTGGCAGGATGTGAGCAATATGTCTTGCAAAGATGGCATGTCGCCAATATGCGTTGCAAAGATACATAAAAATCCTCAAATATCGCAATTTATACTCTCTAATAGATGTGTTTTTAGATAAAATTTGCTTAAATTACGCGTAAAACGGTGGTTTTATGCCAAATTCTCGAAAAAAAGTTGTATCTTTGCAAAGTGTTTTGTAGTGAGATTTGGAATCTCGCCATTAAAAAATGGCAACAAGCCTTATCTATTTGACATCAATTTATGTAATCTTCAATTTTTAAAATATGGAGAGAAACGAGTTTGATATAGATACGCAGATAGCAAAAGGTGGCCAAAAGGTCGTTTATTCTGCTGTATGTAAGAATGATCCTAAGTTAAGAGTCGTTATCAAAGATGCGCAAATCAATAGCACTGCCTCATTGCGGCGTATTATGCGTGAGGTTAATTTTCTATGTAGCTTAAACTCGCCATATTTTCCAAAGAACTATGGGTCGAATTTTGACATGAAGACTATGACTATGACTGTCATAGAGGAGCGTATTGAAGGAGAAACGTTGAGAGATGTAATGTCAAACTATAATGACTGGAACAGTATAAAAGACTTATTGCTTCAGTTAATTGCAGGATTGGAAATTGTTTGGTCAAAGAATGTTGTACACAGAGATCTTAAGCCTGAGAATATATTAATTCGGCCCGATGGAACTCCTTGTATCATAGATTTTGGTATAGCAAGATTTCTTGATATGGAATCAATAACCAATACACTTCAGAATATGGGTCCTTGTACGCCCTTATATGCTTCTCCCGAACAGTTGCGAAATGAAAAATCTATGATTGATCCTCGAACTGATTTTTATGCTTTGGGTATTATTGCTTTGGAGCTTTACTTGAAATGCCATCCCTTTGATCCTACTATTGTTGGAAGTGGAATGCTATTTGACAATCTTATGGCAGGTAAGTATGCTACTCATACTTCTACAATCCCAGAAGATGCATCGGTTGTAGCATTGGCAAAGCACTTGTTATGTGTACAACCATATATGAGACCACGTACAGTCAAACAACTTCGAAACCTAATAAACTCACTTTAAGCGTATGAATGTATTTCATCAAATGGGTTTCCGCGATAAATGGAACATTGATTGCCAAAAAGAGGGTATCGGTGATGGATTGATTTTCTCTCCAATTAATATGGAGTCTGACAAGTTGTTAGCCTTACCAGCAGACTTACGTCAGATATCATTCTTGGATCCTCAGTTTTATCTTTTGAACATTGAAAAATCATCTAATGTCACTTATCCATTCTTTCCAGGCAACATAAAGAGTGATTTTTCTACTGTAGATTTGGATGTAAATAATGACCAATTGGCAGAGCTATGTGTCGATTATCAGTTAAATGCAGATTTTAGATATATTGTTATACCAACTCGTTACGTAGATGCTTTGCCAACTAGGTATTTGGAGAATCTATCCGAAAACTTTGTGTACCCTTTTTTGGACAATAAGGCAAAGAAAAGTATCACAAAACCTTTTCTCTTGACTGTTCTTGTGAAACAAATTATGATAGAAGATGAAGCAAAGCGTGACGAATTGCTGAACTGGATGACAAGTTTTTCGGAAATAACAGGCTTTTATTTAATCTTCGAAAACAATTACAATTCAAAACAGATAAAAGATTTTGAATATTTGAAGAATGTAATGTTCTTTATCGAGATTCTCAAAAAAAACGAACTCGAAGTTCATATAGGTTATTGCAATACTGAGGGTTTATTATTTAGTGCTGCAATGCCTGACTCTGTAACTATTGGTTCCTATGAGAACTTGAGAATGTTCAAGATCTCTCGTTTTGAGACAACTGAAAGTAAACAAATGAGGGCTCCAAACGCAAGATTATATAGTTCCAAGTTGTTGCAATGGATGGATTATAATTACATAGAATCCATGAAGTCCCTTGTAAGTGACTACGACAAGTTTTTTGATGATACTCAGTATAAGCCTCTTATGTTTAGCTTGGGTGAGTTCAGAGGTCAACCTTATAGTTGGCATTTTGCAAAGTCTGAGATATACAAACATTATTTTGAAGTGTTCACAAGACAGATTAAATCTCTGCCAAATGATCAGCTCACACGTATTGAATATCTGAAGGATGTGATAAAAACAGCAGTATCAAACTATAAGATTATTGAAGATTCTGTACTTCTTGATGGAGATAGTGATGGTTCTCATCTTCCAATTTGGTATAATGTGTTAAATGCATATAAAAAAACACTATAATGTACACATCAGAAGATTTAATGTCTGTTGATTTTGAGAAATATATCAAATCTACAATAGGCAATACATATTTTAAGGAATGGCAAGGACTCTTTGGCATCCCTGATTACGTGTGCTTCTCAAAACTTGATACAGGCATAAAGGTCGTCTCCTTCGAACTTAAGCTCAAGAATTGGAGAGGGGCTATGATACAAGCTTTTCGATATAGGAGTTTTTCTGATTACTCATATGTCGTGCTTCCAGAAGAAACTGCTGATAAAGCATTTAATCACATTAATCTTTTCGAAAAGTATGGTATTGGGCTGATCTCATTTAGGAAAGACAAGTATTATATCATGTATAGTCCAATACAAAGTCACCCTTTATCTTTACAATTAAGAGAAAAGGCAGAAACAAAGATAAGAAGAAGCCGTAAGAAGTCACATGAGACCGTAAACGCATTAATATAGTGTTTCACTATGGTGCAGAAGAACCTGCGTCATGTTTATAAAAGTTAAATACGTTTTTTTTGTTGAAAAATAGCATAAAAAGTTGCTATTGCTAGGAAATAAGTGCCGAGTATTGGGAAATAAGATGGGCTTATCGGAAAGCCGACGAGGTCGGCCGCTCGGCTTTGCCGCTCGCTACCAAAGGGACGCGAGAACGATCATCGATCAGGTCGGCTACGACTGGCGACGAGCTTACGGATCGTGGGTGGCGAGGTACGTTCTCGTCAGCCTTGAGGTTACTGTTCGATGATTATCTGATGTTTCATCACGAAAAAGTCTCCATCCCTCCCATTTTCTTCGGAAATGCCTTTATAGAAAGGGAATCCAGAACGGGAGGGATGTCTGAGATCCCTCCCATATCCCTCCCATAATCTCTCACATAATTACACCTATCTTTTTGAAATATTCGTACAGTTCGGAGAGTCGCCAAGATAGAGCCAATTTGTTCCCATACTAGGGAAAATTTGCGGCATAGTTAGGCAGCAAGTTTTTCTTGGTATAGCAGCAAAAAACGGCCAATAACCCTCATTCAGAATTTGTTCAACAACGATGAGGTGGCTCGTATTCAGCAGCTGAACCAGAAGTATATGGAGAAGAAAGACATCGGGGAGATAGCACCGCTAAGGGTTGCATGAGCCACAAGGGAGAGATGATGGGAGAGATATGGGAGGGATATGGGAGGGATTCAAAACATCTCTCCCATGCTCTTTCCCTTTTGTATAAAGGGCTTTCAAGAAATTATGGGAGAGATGATAGATATTAGTTACATTGTTTTTGTGTGTCGAAGCGACTCTAATTAGTGTTCACTGATTATGGCTGCGAATTACTGGTAATTCCCAGTAAGAGAAGGTTGTTTTAACGAAATGAAGCCGTCTTCCTTAGATACCTATCTCAGAAAGTAGTATACATTATATTCCCAAAACATTTGTTTATTTCAGAAATATTGCTTAAATTTGCAAGCGATTACAATGAGATAAAAAAATGAAGAAGACCTTATTCCTTATTCCATTCCTGTTCCTGACACTGATTACAGCTGCTCAGGATTTTCAGACAGAGATCAAGCTGATTGAAGCACTTGACTTCAATGGCAAGACACTCGCGAAGGCTCCTGCAGGAAAGAGCCAGACACTGCAATTGGCGCGCACCAAGTTTTCAACGCCCTTGGCAAACTATACCTCGCTCGCGCTGCCTTCCCTTAAGTTGGGTAATATCATCGGACATCCGACCCTTGGCTGGGATGACACAGATTTTAAGATACCCGAAGGTGTACCTGCCGTCTATGACGGCAAATGGGCACTGAATGATGTGTTTACCGATGGCGACTTCCCTGTGGCTATCTATGGCAGGACTCCGAGCGACGAACTTTTACCTTGGGGTAAGACTGAGCAGGATATTTCCTGTCGTGGCAGAGACCCGCATCTGATCATGCTCCTCGATCCTTCGAAAGAAGTGAAGAAAGTGTATAACACACGAAATCTGACCATCACGCCCAAGGACAGTCTTTTCCAAAGCATAGAGTGGGCAGTCGTAAAGGATGGTGTGCTCTATTTCTCGGAGTGCATTTCTACTGCCCCAGACAAGGATTCTCAAGGCGACTATCTTGTGGCCGTCGATATCAATACAGACAAGACGCTCTGGATGAGTAAGCCGCGCACGGTGAATTCCTCCAACTTCCTGATTGTCGATAATTCCATCATCTGTGGATTAGGTGGCTCAGGGATTCCCGATTATATCTATGTGCTGAACCGTTACACAGGTGTCAAGACCCGTGAATACTGGATACCCTCAGCAGCCTCTTGGTTTGCTATAGGTGAAGACAAGACTCTTTATGCCACTCTTTACGACAAGCATGTTGCTTTCAAAATAACCAAATAAACTTTAATGACAATGAAGAAATCAAGCTTTTTAAGACTGGTAATGGCTGTAGTCCTGTTGCTCACAGTGCATACCAATGCGCTGGGCGACAATCTGCGCCTGGGTGGTAGCATCGTTGGAAAGATCGAGTCCAACGGTGATGTGCGTATCGGAGGTTCTATCGTAGGCCGTTTCGAGGCCAATGGTGACATCCGTGTGGGAGGTTCTATCGTAGGAAGGATTGAGAAGAACGGCGATATCCGTAAGAACGGCTCAATCATCGGCAGAGTAGAGCAGAATAACGATGTTCGTATCAGCGGATCCATCGTGGGCCGCGTTGAGAAGAACGGCGACATCCGCAAGAACGGCTCAATCATCGGCAGGGCTGAGCAGATGACTGATGTACGCCGCGTGGCAGTAATGTACTTCTTCCCATTCTTCAATCTCAGATAAGATTTTACTTATTACATGACCCAAAAGCACCTCTAGTATCATACCAGAGGTGCTTTTTTTTGGGGGGGAGGGGGTTACTTCCAAGGATTCTCGTAGCCTACTGGGCCGTTCTCGAGCTTCTGGCAGCTGAGGGTTATTTCCTCGTAGTGCTCCTCGCCGTCTGCCCAATACTCCTTGAAATGTATGCAGTAGCAGCCTGTACCCTTGATGGTCTTCATGGATGGTGATCTGTCCGCCACGTACGATACCTGCTACCTGACCTTCTGTATCAGTTGCCTGATTGAACTTGTAGTCTACCAACATGACCTCGCGCTCTGCGAAATCCTTTACCTTCAGAACTACTGGTGTTACATTCTCTGCCATATCTATTCCCTTTCTTATTTTTTAATTGTTAATACTGTTTTTTACTTTTGATGTTGCAAAGGTACGACGAAAAACACCTCATTCCAAGTTTTTTCAGGAATATCTTCATGAGTTGTGGCGACAGAAAAACGATATTGCGACAGACTTGGCACACGAGCCAAAAATCTGTCGCAATAGGGTCTATAAAAGTGTATTCAGGAATACTATAGAGCGTACTTCAGCATGACAAAGCTATAGGGAGCCAAGTCGACAGAGAACTTCTTCTGAGCCTTGATCTGCTCTGTCTTTGGAGCAATAGGCTGAGCTTCGTAATTGTTCTCGTCATCAGCATTGCCAGAGAGCACCGTCTTGGTGGCAAGCTTCTTCAGGCCGAAGCGGCTCAGGTCGATGTTGGCCTTCTTCGCCTCACCACTGGCATTACAGAGTTTCACGAAGAGCTGGCGTGTCTTGGTGTTGAGGACAACACTCTGACCATAATGCACATTCTCCATAGGCTGACAAGCATCGGGCGCATCGCCTTCGAACTTCACACAGTCGCCGTAGTAGTAGTTGCCCGAAGACTGTCCGAAGAGCTGCTGCACATAGTAGCTGCAGGTGAGGAACGGACGCTCATTGTCGTAGTAGATCATATCAGGATTCCACTGGGTGCCATCCTTGCGGGCAAAGAGCGGAGCATAGCTGGTCATGCTGACCACATCGGCATTGCGCTCTACATGAAGCAGATAGAGGCCCTCGGCAAGGGCATCGATCAGTTTCTTGTCCTTTGCCGCATACTCGCCCAGGTACACTTTGGTATTTCCGCCACGGGGATAATTATCATACTGGCGTTTGTTCAGGAAGTAGTCGTTCTGCTCATAATAGTGCTCGTCGAGGATAGGCATTCCAAGCTCGTTGGCAAGTTTCCAGCCAGCCTCATAGTCGGGATTGCCTGCATGAGAACCAGGTCCGGCAGTACCCACGATGACAATCTCCGGATAAGCCTTCGTCACGCGTTCATATATATATTTAAAGCGCTCGATGAACTCAGGAGAGATCTTCTCCTCGTTTCCGATGCCGAGATACTTCAGATTGAAGGGTTTGGGGTGGCCCTGATCTGCACGCATCTTCGCCCATTTATTGGTAGCAGGGTCGCCATTAGCCCACTCGATGAGGTCGATGGCCTCAGCTACCCACTCGTCCATCGCTTCCATCGGACAAGCATCCTGAGCTTGCGTAGGCCACATGTTCCAACCTCCGTTGGCACCCTGACAGCTCACGCCAGCAGGCAGAATGGGCACAGGCTCCATACCGAGGTCCTCGCAGAACTGGAAGTACTCGAAATAGCCTAGACTCATGCTCTGGTGATAACCCCAGGTATTCTTCATCTGCTTGCGCTGCTCCTTGGGGCCGATGGTTGTCTTCCAGCGATAAGTATTCCAGAAGCCGTCGCCACCACCATGAACCACGCATCCGCCAGGGAAGCGCAAGAACTTTGGCTGAAGATCGGCAAGTGCCTGAGCCAGATCCTTGCGCAGGCCATGTCCCTTATAAGTATTCTCAGGCATCAGCGACACCATGTCGACATCGAGGTCGCCCACATTCAGCACGAGCATCATCAGGGAAGCTTTCCGGCAGGTGGAATCAGGCGTCAATACAGCCTCATATTTCTTCCATCCATTATCCGTCACGTCGATGACAGCCTCTGCCAAGAGCTTCGGATCCTTGGGAGGCCATCCTGGCAACTGCTCTACGAGAGCCACACGCACCTTCTTGGCATCACCAAAGTTACGCAAGAAGGCAGAGAAGTCGTACTTCTCGCCAGCCTTTACTGAGATACCGTCGAAACCATCGTTCTGCAGACCAAAGCCCTTCCAGCCCGTATAGTCGTAATACTCCTTGACACGCTCGATGTGAAGACGCATGTAAGTAGGATTGTTAGGATGGATACTGTTGTCCATACGTGGTTCCATCCATCCAGTAGAGTGACCTGGGCGACTCAAGCGCCAGGCAGTACCTGGACCCCATCCGTCGCGCTCAACGGGTGAGAACTCGAAGGAGCCATTCTGTACCAATTCGGCATAGAGACCACCGTCTGCCGAATTATTGATATCTTCAAAGAAGATACCTATCAGTTCATCACTGATTGCCTTGCCGCCCGCAGGGGCAGTCATTGGCTTCTGGGCACTGAGGCCCATCGTGGCTGCCGCGAAAAGGGCAGCGAAAATTGTTCGTTTATTCATATCTTGACAATTAGGTTTTAAATTTATATCGTCTAGGAAAGTCCTTCTATCTCACCGTTTTCGATGGTGATACGCTCGGCCTGCGGACTCTTAGGCAGACCTGGCATACGGAGCATATCGCCCGCAATGGCCACAATCATCTCACTGCCACAGTTAAGGATGACATCACGGATACGGATGGTAAAGCCCTCAGGGGAGCCATATCGCGTGGAATCGGCAGAGAACGAGAACTGCGTCTTGGCAATGCAGACGGGGTAATGGGCAATGGCGCCGTCCTCGTCGGTAAAGGTGAGACGCAGATCCTCGAGTTTCTTCTTCGCCGTCTTGCTGTACTCCACAGCGGCAGCACCATAGATGCCCTTGCACACCTTCTCGATCTTGTCTTCCAGACAGTCCGCCTCCTTGTAGGTGAAACGGATAGGTAACGGTTTCTGGCGCTCGATAGTATCGACAACGGTCTGAGCCAGTTCTGTAGCACCCTCGCCACCTTTCAGGAAAGCCTCGTTCACAGCGAAGCCCACTCCCAGATCCTCGCAGTTCTTACGGACAATATCAATCTCCTCTGCCAAATCAGTGTCGTGACGATTGAGGGTGACGACAACAGGCTGTCCAAAGCCCTGCATGTTACGGATGTGGCGGTTAAGGTTCTTCAGACCTTCCGTCAGTCCTTTGGCATGAGGCTCCTTGATGTGTTCGAGAGCCACGCCGCCATGCATCTTCAAACCCTGTGTAGTGGCTACAATGACCACCAATCGAGGTTGGAGTCCCGTCTTGCGGCACTTGATGTCGAAGAACTTCTCAGCCCCCAGATCGGCTCCAAAACCCGCCTCTGTCACCACATAGTCACTGAAGGTCATCGCCATCTTCGTGGCGACCACACTGGAGCATCCGTGGGCGATATTGGCAAAAGGTCCACCATGTATATAAGCTGGTGTATGTTCTGTGGTCTGCACCAGATTGGGGTTGAGCGCATCGCGCATCAGCACGGTGATGGCTCCAGCAACCCCAAGATCCTTGACCTTGAAGAGCTTGCCGTCGGCAGTAATACCCAACACGATGTTTTCGATGCGACGCTGCAAATCCTTCTCGCTAGTAGCCAGACAAAGGATTGCCATCAGTTCCGAGGCAGGGGTAATATCGAAGCCCGTCTCAGAGACAACACCGTCGCCACGAAGCCCCGTCACCACATTGCGCAAAGCACGATCGTTCACATCGAGCACACGTTTCCAGAAGATCTCACGGAGCGAGAAACCTTCTTTGCGATGCTGGTAGATGTAGTTGTCGAGCATGGCACTGATCGTATTATGGGCTGATGTGACAGCATGAAAATCACCAGTAAAGTGGAGGTTGATCTTCTCCATAGGCAGCACCTGGGAATAGCCACCGCCTGCCGCACCTCCCTTCATGCCGAAGCATGGACCTAACGAGGGTTCACGCAAGGCTACAGCCGCATTCTTGCCTATCTTATTCAGTCCCAAGGTCAGACCAATACTGACGGTGGTCTTACCGATACCTGCTTTCGTGGGGCTGATAGCTGTTACCAGAATCAGCTTACTCTTACTCACTTTTTTCTCGTCAATCAGCGAGATAGGCACCTTGGCCATGTATCGTCCATAGGGATCAATCTCATCTGTAGGGATACCAAGTCGGGAGGCTATTTCACTGATGTGATCAAGTTTGCATTCACGTGCAATCTGTATATCTGTCTTCATTGATAGAAATGCATTATTCGTTCATTGTCACCAATCTCACTTCATATATTTCACCAATCTGCTTCTTGGGCTTGGCCACGAACTTCACGTGTACCTGCTTCTTGCCTTTCAGGGCATCGGCGGGGATGGGATAGGTCTCATATACAAATTTAGAGATACGGTATTTGCCTGTGTTGTTCACTGATGTCACGAGCACATCATCGACGAAGATATCAAACTCATGGCTCTTCCACTCGCCTACGCCCCAATACTTCAGGCGCAGGCTAATATCTGTCTTTCCACCAGTCTGCATCAGATAACTGAAATAATGTCCATCGCGGGCATCACGGAAGAACACATCGTTGGTGTTACCCACAAACGAGTCGTCTGTTTCCATGAAGTGGTCGCTCTCAGGCTGCTGCTCGCCAGGCTGTACCTTATCCGTCGTGCGATTCTCAAGTGCCTGGCGTTCCTGCTCCTGCTTGGCCAGATTGTCGAGATAGCCTTTATAGCTATCCTCCGAAAGTGCCAGCCAGTACATCATATAGCGTGCATCGTGAAGCTCGAAGAAAGGCATCAGCTCGTTGCGGATCTCATGAACCATCTTGGTAGAGATGGTGAAGTGGAGTGGCTTGCCGTCAATAGGCTGCAACTGATTGGCGATGCTCTCAATATCGTTATTGATCAGGATAGGAGCCTGGTCGATTGGTAACTTCTTGCCTACGGCTAACTGCCCGAATCGGCTGTCGTCGGCTATCAACATAGCCAAGTCCTCTGTGCCCGTCTTCATGGCCAACATGATGGGACCATGCATCAGGGCGATATACTGCGAGAGGTTCGGCATATACTTCACACTGTTGTGCATGGGGAACAGGATATCGACCACATCACCCTTCTTCCACTGACGATCGATGGTGACATAAGATGAAGGACCTGTGACGATGCTGACAGGCTGACCGTTCACTCTCACGGAGAACTGTCCAGGCTTTACCCAACCAGGATAGCGCACCTGCAGGGCAAACTGGCCTTTACCCTGACTGATGGTAATCTTGCTGCTCTCGCTATAGGGGAAGTTGGTTTCCTGACGAAGCTGAATGCCCTTCTCCTTCCAGTTCAACTCTGATGCGACGAAGAGGTTTACAAACAAGGCATCCTTATGGCGGGTATAAACAAACTGACCATACTTGCCGTGATTCTCCATACCAGTACCAACGCAGCACCACATCGCCTCGTTAGGCGCAGAGTAGTTGCGATAATGGCGTGGACGGGCTGAAGTAAAGTACACATAACCGCCATGCTCAGGATGCTGAGTGGAGAGGATATGGTTGAACATCGCTAACTCATAGAAATCGGCAAAGCGTGCCTCTGGATTGCGACGGTGCAGATCCTCAGTCAACTTCATCATGTTATTGGTATTACAACTCTCCGGGCCGTCGATATCCTGCACAAAATCCTGACAAGCCTCCTTGCTGGGGAAGTGCTCACGACGACTGTTACCACCAAAGGCCAGAGAGCGCTCACCAGTCACGATATCCCAAAAATAGGCTCCTGCAGTATGGTAAGCCTCGTCGCCACCAAGTTCGGCAATACGCTCAAAGCCGATAACCTTGGGCACCTGGGTGTTAGCATGCATATTGTCCAGACAGTCGCGACGCTGCATCAGCGGATTAAGCAGACGGCGGTGTGAGAATCGGCGTGCCACATCGAGATACTTCTGCTCTCCAGTGATAGCGTAAGCATCTGCCAGCACCTCATTCATACCGCCATGCTCCGTATCAAGTGCTCGCTCCATCTGAGCATCGCTAAGGCCTGCTGTCAGGTCGATAGCCCAGTCGCAGAAGCCTAGGAAAAGCTGCTTGGCTTGTTCGTTGCCGCAATACGCCCAAGCATCCCGGAGTCCAGCATACATCTTATGGATATTATAAAAAGGTACCCACGCGCCATAGTAAGCACCGAAGTCACCCTTCTTGAAATCACCCCAAACGCGATCGCTGCCAGGCACACCGCCCACGTAGCCTTTGCCCCAAGCAGGGTGGTTCTTGGCATTGGCATCAGCACAGGCCTGCAATTCGCTGATAAAATAGTCCATCCGTTTCTGGCACTCCACATCACCAGTAGCCGCATTGATGGCCATCGCCGTCAGATAGTGTCCACCAACATGTCCGTCCAGACCATCCCAGTTAGGATACGACTTGCCCTTAGGCGTTAATCCAGCTTCCTTCAGGTAAGGAGCCAGCAGGCGGTCGCAGTCATACTGTAGCAAAGTCTTGATGTTCAGGTCGCGGGCCTTCTTCAGAGGACCGTCGAGCAGGGTGACATCACCAAGGGGAAACTCATCGGCATAGAGCCGATCCTGAGCCACGGCCGCTATGGCCGTCAGCATCAGAAAGGATAGGGAGAAAACGCGTAGTTTCATCTTCGAATAGTTTATAAAGTTACTTATGTCTGCAAAATTACTGAAAAAATCCGAATCAATCGACAGTTTTAGATATTTTATGTATTTAATTTGGTTTTTCAGTGGATTATTACTAATTTTGCAGCCAAAATAATAAATACGTATTTACAAGAATGGAAAACAAGACTTTTAAGCGCACGACAGTGACGTCGGCGCTACCCTACGCTAATGGCGGCGTACATATCGGCCACCTGGCTGGTGTGTATGTACCTGCTGATATTTATGTGCGCTATCTTCGTCTGAAGAAGCGCGAGGTGTTGTTTATCGGAGGTTCGGATGAGCATGGTGTGCCCATCACAGTCCGTGCCCGTAAGGAGGGCATCACACCTCAGGATGTTGTAGACCGTTATCATAAAATGATCAAGGATTCGTTCGAGGAGTTTGGTATCTCGTTTGATATCTATAGCCGCACAACCTCAGATACCCATCACAAGTTTGCTGCTGATTGGTTCCGCAAACTCTACGATGAGGGCAAGCTGACAGAGGAGACCACCGAACAACTCTACGACGAGGAGGCTAAGCAGTTCCTCGCTGACCGCTATGTCACTGGCGAGTGCCCTTATTGCCACAACGAGGGAGCTTACGGCGACCAGTGCGAGAAGTGCGGACGCGACCTCTCGCCCACAGAGCTGATCAATCCGAAGTCGACCATCTCTGGTTCTACACCTGTGCTGAAGAAGACCAAGAACTGGTATCTGCCCCTGAACGAGTATCAGGACTGGTTGAAGCAGTGGATTCTGGAGGAGCATAAAGAGTGGCGCCCCAATGTATATGGCCAGTGCAAGTCTTGGCTCGATATGGATCTGCAGCCTCGTGCGATGACACGCGACTTGGACTGGGGTATTCCAGTACCCGTCAAAGATGCTGAGGGCAAGGTACTCTACGTATGGTTCGACGCACCCATCGGCTATGTATCAAACACCAAGGAGCTCTGCGAGCGTGAACCTGAGAAATGGGGCAACTGGGAGAAGTGGTGGCAGGATGAGGATACACGCCTGGTTCACTTCATCGGTAAGGACAACATCGTGTTCCACTGCATCATCTTCCCTGTGATGATGAAGGCTCACGGCAAGTATATCATGCCTGACAATGTGCCTGCCAACGAGTTCCTGAACCTTGAGAACGACAAGATCTCTACCTCTCGCAACTGGGCTGTATGGCTCCACGAGTATCTGGTAGACATGCCTGGCAAACAGGATGTGCTGCGCTATGTGCTTACTGCAAATGCTCCTGAGACCAAAGACAACAATTTCACTTGGAAGGACTTCCAGGATCGCAATAACAATGAGTTGGTTGCTGTTTACGGTAACTTTGTAAACCGTGCACTACAGCTTACCAAGAAGTATTGGAATGGTGTCGTTCCTGCTTGCGGCGAACTACAGGATGTAGATAAGCAGGCTCTTGAGGAGTTTAAGGATGTAAAGGCTAAGGTTGAGGCTCTGCTGGAACAGTTTAAGTTCCGTGATGCCCAGTTTGAGGCTATGAACCTCGCCCGCATCGGCAACCGCTATATCACAGAGTGTGAGCCTTGGAAGGTCTGGAAGACAGATCCCAAGCGTTGCGAGACGATTCTGAACATCTGCTTGCAGCTGACAGCCAACCTCGCCATCGCTTTCGAGCCATTCCTGCCATTCAGCAGCAAAAAACTTCGCGAGATGCTTAATATCGAAAGCTTCGAGTGGGAGCAGTTAGGAAGCACAGACCTTCTGAAGGCTGGCCATCAGCTGGGTGAGCCCTCACTCCTCTTTGAGAAAATTGAGGACGAGGTGATCCAGAAGCAGCTCGACAAGCTCGAGGCTACCAAGAAGGCCAACGAGGCTGCTGCCTACAAGGCCGCTCCTATCAAGGATACCGTCAGCTTCGAGGAGTTCGAGAAGCTCGATATCCGTGTAGGGCTCGTGAAGGATTGCCAGAAGGTAAAGAAGTCGAAGAAACTCCTGCAGTTCACCATCGACGATGGCTCAGGCAAAGATCGCACCATCTGCTCAGGTATCGCAGCCTTCTATGAGAATCCCGAAGAACTTATCGGCAAGCGCATCCTCTTCGTGGCCAACTTCGCACCCCGCCAGATGATGGGTATCGAGAGTCAGGGTATGATCCTCTCAGCCGTCGATGCAGACGAGAGCCTCAGCGTAGTGACTACTACCAAGGATGTGAAGCCAGGTAGTCAGGTAGGATAAATTCAGGCGTTTACAAACGGACGGTGATGCTGCCCATGAACCAACAGCCTTGCTGGGGGATGAGTGTCGTGTTCATTCCGCTGCGGTTGTAGCTGGTACCTAGGAGATTGTGGATATCCAGGCCGATGGTGACAGGACCGAATGTGTATTCACCACCGATGTTCAGGATGCAGCGAGCTGGCATCTCATGATGGCTGACGGTCTGTCTGGCAGCCTCTATAGCCTCCTCCAAGTAGGCTGCGGCCACGTCTTCCATGTTTTGTAAGATCCTGGAAATATCATATAACATGTAAATGGTGCGGCTCTTGGCGTACTGCTCAAGGTCGATGTTATAGGATGTCTGACTGGCTGAAACCTCCAAATATATCAAAAGAAATCTTTCTGTCAGAGGCTAATTGGAGTTAAATATTTGTGATTATCAGAGAAAAATATTACCTTTGCAACCAAAACGACATGGAATCTCTGAAGGAGAAGACAGCGAAAGGCCTCTTCTGGGGCGGGATGAACAACGGCGTGCAGCAGTTGCTCGGACTTGCCTTTGGCATCATCCTCGGACGTCTGCTCGATCCCTCAGACTATGGCATGACGGCCATGCTGGCAGTCTTCTCTGTCATCGCCAACGAGCTGCAGTCAAGCGGGTTCAAGACGGGACTGATCAATCTGAAGTCGCCCACCCACGACGACTATAATGCCGTATTCTGGTTCAACATCCTGGCAGGCATCGCCATCTATGCAGTGCTCTTCTTCTCAGCACCGCTGATAGCCGACTACTATCACCAGCCAAAACTTATCCCCCTGAGCCGCTATGTGTTCCTCGGGTTCGTATTCTCCAGCTTCGGCATGGCGCAATCAGCCTATCTCACGAAGCAGATGCAGATCAAGCAGATAGCCCAGTGCGGCATGACGGCCACACTCACGTCGAGCATCGTCAGCGTCATACTGGCAGCCTTCGGCTTCGGCTACTGGGCCCTCGCCACGCAGTATCTGCTCTACATCGCCATCAACACCCTGCTGCTATGGTACTTCAGCCCCTGGCGCCCCACCATACATTCCTCACTCCACACTCCTCACTCCTCACTCCACACTCCACATTCCACATTCCACATTCCACATTCCACATTCCACACTCCACATTCCACACTTTTCACTCCTTTAAAAAAGATCTTCCCCTTCAGCGTGCGCATCATGCTCTCCGCCATATTCACCCAGCTGAACAACAACATCATGAACCTGCTCTTAGGCCGCTACTATGGCGAGACCAACACAGGCCATTACAACCAGGCCTACCAGTGGAGCTCCAAGTGTTTCCTTTTGGTGGGGAATATGCTGAAACAGGTGGATCAGACGGTACTTGTAGGACTGTGCGATGAGCGTGAGCGTCAACTGGCAGTCCTCCGTAAGATGGTGCGTTTCACGGCCTTCATCTCCTTCCCACTGCTTTTCGGTCTCGGCCTCGTCTCCCACGAGTTCATCGTCCTGGCCATCGGGCAGAAGTGGGCCTTCTCAGCCTCCCTGCTGCCCCTGCTCTGCCTCTGTGGCGCCTTCATGCCCCTCTCCACCCTGCTCACCGACTCCATCATCAGCCAGCACCGCAGCGACATCTACCTGTGGAGCACGATCGCTCTGGGTGTCCTCCAGATAGTCCTGATGGTCAGTCTCTGGCGCGAAGGCATCTACGTGATGGTCATCGCCTACACCGTATTAAATATTCTATGGATGTTCGTCTGGCATCAATTCGTCCGTCGCCTGATGCACTACCGCCTGCTCCATTTCCTGAAAGACATCCTGCCCTTTGCCCTCGCCGCCGCAGCCGTGATGATTGTCACGAGAGTGGTGACAGAGTTTACAGTTGACAGTTTACGGATGACAGACGATTACCTGAGGCTCTGGCTCCTGCTGCTGAGCAGAGTTTTCATCGCAGCCACGCTCTATTACGGCGTGATGCGCCTTTCTGGAGTTGTCATTCTGAAAGAAATTCAAGCTTTCCTACGTGCAAAGCTAACTTCTCGAGGTTAGGCAACTGCATATAATCCCCGAAGATATGTCTCAGATGGGCATCGGCATGACCAGGCACAGGCAGCTGATAGCCCTCAAACACATGTGTCGTCAGCGGGAATATCTCGTCCATATACCGGGGATTATGGAAAGGGATACCCATGGCGGAAGTGAGGAGGGATGAGTGTGGAGTGAAAAGGCGGAGGAAAGGGAAGATCACCTTATTATTGAGATCGAAGATACGTCGCACCTGCTTGATGGCCTTGGCGTCGTCTGTGCTCGTGCGCCAGATCTTATACATGTGTCCTACCGTCTTCTCCGTCAACTTGTGCAGCCAGATAGGATGCTTCTCCATCGGGAAGATGTCGATATAGATACCCTGTTCCTTCCAAAGACGGTCGTAGCCGTTCTGCTCCAGCATCCGTGAACGGCGGTCGCGCACCTTGGCGTAGAAGTAGAAGTAGTTCGGGTCCGTCTCGTGGTTCTGCAGCGCGAGCCAGTCAGGCAGTTCCTTGGGCAGCACCTCCATCAGTCGCAGGTAGTCAGAGCGCAGCATCTCAATGTCGAGATCGTCATCCCAGGGTATAAACCCGTCGTGGCGCATCGCTCCAATCAGTGTGCCACTACTGAGCCAGTAAGGGATATCATGCTTCTTGCATATCCTGTCCACCTCCAACAAAATCTCCAGCATTCTCATCTGCTGCCTACGCAGCATCGAGCCCTCCGGATTAAACCTCCTACGCAATTCTTCTTTCATTTCCGTCACCATGCTGCAAAGGTACGATTTAGTGAGCGAAAAACCAAATTTATTTGGCATTTTTCGAGCATGAGACCCGCAGGCCTCGGATAATGTCTTTTGAAAAATTGTTCAATAAGACAATACGACACGAGCATACAATAATTTAACCATTCATCCTATATTAAATTATATATATAATTATCAATAAAAGTATTTATCTCAAAATGGTAGTCTTTTTGTTCCTTCGTGTCGTATTGTCCTTTTGAACAAATAAGAGCCACTTATCAGTGTGACAAATGGCTCTTAATGAGAAATAAGACTCTCTTAATATCCTTAAGGCTCTGGGTAGTTTTGGCCTATCGCATATAAGGCATGAGAGGCTGGGGTCAGCTGCATGGCGTTATTGATGCCCACCTGTGTATCATTTTCCACCATGACGCGTGTGTAATTCTTTGTCATTGATGCGGATGAAAAAAATAACGCAATAAGTGAACAAATCAACGCTGCCTCTAAGAATAAAAACTTCTTCATCATAACCTTATATTTTTCTATTGTTGGACTTTTATTATTATTGATCTCTGTTGTCGTCAGTTTCCTTTCGACAATGCAAAGATACGATGATTTCGGAAGATAAAAATGTTTTTGATGGTTTTTCTGCTGAGGTTGTTGCGACAGCTGCAACTATATGCGACAAAAAGCCCTCATGACGGTTAGCTCATGTCGCATCGGGGGCAAATTTTGCAACTTGAGGCAATCCCCAGGACAGGACGCGGTCGATGACGGGGGTTGCGACATGGTGCTCTCGGGCCTGATGCTGAATGATCTGCAGGCCATAGGGGAAATCTTCTGTGAAATAGCGACTGCCGAAGTCGGGCACATAGCCGCCAGCAGCCTTCTTCATGGGGGCCTTGATGCCCTTGAATGCCTGGATAGAACGCAGCTTGCGCGTCAGCGAGGGAGCATCGGTGCTCTCGTAATAGTCGAGGATCGTGGGGATGCTGCCTTTGGTGACTGGCAGGGCGCAGAGTAACTGCTGGAACTCTTCGTCCATCTGTATCAACAGTGCTGATGCCTCATCCGTCCACTGCTCGTAGAACAGGCTTTCCTCGGGATAGACGATGCCTTCGTGCCAGTGGCTCCAGAGGGTATAGAGGCGAGCAGGATGGAGCAGCGGGTTGCTGTTAGTCAGACTTACTTCATAATAGCTCTTCAACAGCAGGACTGGCACGCGGAACAGCTGCTGCATCGTGGCGCACAGCGCCTCTTTGCGATCTGTCTGCTCGATGGCGATATGGAGGCTGGGCTTGTAGCCCAACAGGTTGGCGGAGCGTCCATATTCGTTGATCCGCGAGATAAAGGGTACGCGCTGGAATCCGAACAGGGGTGTCTGTGGGGGCAGGATCTTGAATGCCTCGAAGAAGAATCCTGTGCTGCAAACGATGCTGCCGACGGCTGTCTGTGGCGAGAGGTAGGGGCTGATGAGCTGCAGTTCCTCACGGATGGAGAATCCTGGCAGGCAGAGCAGCACGATATCAGCCTGACGGACAACCTCCTGAGGATTGGAGGATATGCGGGAAAGGCGGCCCTGAAGCGTCGCGCCCTCAGGGGTAGAGATGGAGAGCTGCTGTTGCCATCGTTCTGGATGACGTGTCAACAACGACACCTCAGCATCGGCATGGGCTGCCAGAAACCCAGCTACCACATGCCCCAGATTACCACCTCCACAAATACAAATCCTCATTTCCCAATTTTTACATTATTACATCTTCCTCAGTCCTTCAATAAGCCGCATGTTGTCTTCATGATTGCGCACGGCGATGCGCATGTATTGCTTGGTGGGGTCGAGTCCGGGCTTCTTGCTGCAGTCGCGCGTCAGGATGTTGTGCTGACGGAGCATGTGGATGACAATCTCAGTGGCCGTATAAGGTGGCAGCACCTCACAGAGGAAATAATTGGCCTGCGAGGGCATCACACGGAGGAAGGGCACCGAGCGCAGATGTTGTTCGAAGCTGTCGCGCTCTGCCAGGAACTTGTCGCACGCCTTCAGGTAGTCGCTCTCGTGCTTGTTGTAGATCTGCATGAAGAACTCGGCAAACGAGTTGAGGTTCCAGATGGAAACCTCTTTCTTGATCCGCGCAATCAGTTCTGTATCGGCAGAAGCGAGGATGCCGAGACGGAGGCCTGGCACACCAAAGCTCTTGGAGATGCTCTTCATAACGGCCATGTGGGGATAAGACTCGAGAATGACATCAGAGAGCAGGGAGTTGTCACTCCTCACTCCACACTCCACACTCCTCGTATCACTAAAGTCCACAAAGCTCTCATCGACCACCAGACGGATGGCACGCTCCTCGCACCACTGTGCCAGCCTCAGCACATCGGCCTTGGGGATGAAGTTGCCTGAGGGGTTATCGGGATTGATGAGTAGGAGGGACTTGATGTCTGCATCGCCGAAGTAGGCCATCAGATCGTCGGCAGTATAGCGATAGTCCTCGTTGGAGGGTACGAAGGTGACCTGCTGCGAAGGGTCGTAACGATTGGGGTATTCCTCGAATGAGGGGCGGATGAAGCCGACTTTACCATCCATGCCTTCCATGAGCACCTTGATAAGCTCGGCAGCTCCGTTGCCTGGCACGATATAGGGTTCGCTCACGCCGAAGCTCTTGCTGGCGATGAGGGTGTTGACCTTCATGCCCGAGGGGTACTCCGTCAGCAGGGTATCGAAATTGCTGCGCAGCTCGTCCTTCATGCGCTTGGAGGGGAAGTAGGGATTCACCAAATAGCAGAAATCGAGCATCTGGGGGAATCGCCAGAAACCGCCATAGCGACCATAATATTTACGGATGACGTCCTGATCGTCGGCAAAGAGGGCCTCGGCGATATCGAGATCCTGCTTGTCGTCGATCTCATACCATTTCTCGTTCCCGATGGGCAGCGCCTTCATGTTATGACTGTTCAGCAGGGAGATGATGCGCAGCACGTTCTCGTAGTACTCATTGTTGCCCACGGCCTTGGTGTAGGCATCGAGGAAAGGCACATACTGCTGCTGGAGGAACTCGCGACTGAACTTATAGATGTTCACCGTTTTATAATAACTATCGACATCGGCATAGTCGAAGGCCTGCTTCGAGATGAAGTTCACGATATACTGGTCTTCATCGAGGCGCACCATCGTACCGTCCATCCACGACTCGTACTTTGCCACGAGGGCGAGATTGGGATAGGGGTTCTCGAGGATCATGGGGAAGAGGCGGTCGCTGAAGATGAGGTCGCTCTCTATCAGGAGGGTATCGTCCTGCTGGAGCTGCTCCTTGACCATCGAGAGCGAGTAGATGTTGTTGGTCTTGTCGTAGATGGGGTTTTCGACAAAGTCGATGTGGAGTGTGGAATGTGGAATGTGGAATGTGGAATGTGGAACGAGGAAGGTGGATTGGATATATTCCTTCAGCTCTTTTCCTTTATAGCCTATTACGATGATGATGCGGGTGAGGGGGAGTGTGGACAATTGTCGCAAGAGGCGGTCGATGAGTCGCACGCCGTTCACGGGTACCATACACTTCGTGTTCTCCTTCGTCAGTTCTCCTAATCTGCGACCCATTCCAGCCGCCAAGATGATTGCTTGCATACGCTAATTGCTTTATTTTGCTGCAAAAATATAAAAAATCCGTGTAAATCTGTGTAATCCGTGCAAAAAAATGTATCTTTGCAGTGAAATTATACATTCCTATGAAGTATCCCGCCAAGACAGATATCGCCGTATTGCTGCTGTTCTTTACGCGCAGCGACACCTTCAGACAGGTGTTCGACGCCGTGCGCCAGGCACGGCCCTCGAAGCTTCTGCTCTATCAGGACGGTCCTCGCGGCGAGGGGGATATGGCTGGCATCGAGGCGTGTCGCGAGATAGTCAGCGACGCGCATATCGACTGGGAGTGCGAGGTGCATCGCCAGTATCTCGATCATAATCAGGGTTGCGACCCTTCGGGCTTCCTGTCTCACCAATGGGCCTTCTCGATAGCCGACAAGGTGATCGTGCTCGAAGATGATGTGGTACCCTCGCAGTCGTTCTTCCCCTTCTGCAAGGAGATGCTCGACCGTTATGAGCACGATGAGCGCATCTCGATGATAGCGGGCTTCAACATCGACGAGGTGACTCCTGACTGCAGCGACAGCTACTTCTTCACCTCAGCTTTCAGCATCTGGGGCTGGGCTTCATGGCGCAGGGTGGCAGTGCGATGGGATCCTGATTACGACTTTATCCGTGATCCGAAGGCTATGAAGAAACTGGAGCGCGTGACCAAAGAGCGGAACCTGAGGAAAGACATGCTGCAGATGTTCCGCGACCACAGCCAGAGCGGCAAGGCTTACTTCGAGACCATCTACTGGAGCGACATGCTGCTCAACGACTGTCTGGCCATCATGCCCCAGCAGAATCAGATCAATAACATCGGACTGATGGCCGACTCTACCCACTTCTCGGCAGAACTGAAGACCACGCCTCACCGCATCCGCAGGATGTTCACCATGCAGCGCCACGAACTTGCATTCCCCCTGAAGCACCCGCAGGGCGTCGAAGAGAACAAAGCCTATCTGGAACGGCTCTATCGCGCCAATGCGTGGAACCATCCGTGGATCAAGGTCGAGAACTCTATCGAGGAACTGCTGCTGAACCTGCGCTATGGCAACTTCGCGCATATCGCAAAGTCCTTCGCCCGTCGCATCCGCAAATGGACGGGAACAGAGAAGCATCGCTGATTTTACCTTTTTACTTTTTTACCTTTAAAAGTACTTCGTGATCTTCGCGTTGTCGAAGTTGTTCATCTCGCGAACCATCCTCACGGCACTGTCGACGATGGGGAAGGCGCAGAGGGCTCCCGTACCCTCGCCCAGGCGAAGTCCGAGATGGAGCAACGGCTTGGCATCGAGGATATCGAGCATCATCTTGTGGCCGCTCTCATCGCCGCAATGGGTGAAGATCATATAATCCTGCGCCTGAGGATACAGACGGCAGGCGCCGAGGGCACAGGCAGTCATGATAAAGCCATCGACGAGTATCACCAGCCGCTGTTCGGCTGCCCTGAGCATCGCCCCGATGGCGGTAATCATCTCGAAACCGCCGAAGTAGCGCAGCACCTCGCGGGTGTCCCCCCGCGAGGTAAATCTCTCCATAGCCTTCGAAAGGACTTCGTACTTATGTCTGATGCCATCATGGTTAAGTCCTGCACCTGCGCCAATACAATCCTTCAAAGGAATATCCCCAAACAGACTCATCCAGATACTTGATGGCGAGGTATTGGCGATGCCCATCTCTCCGATACAAAGCACCTGACAACCACTGGCCACACAATCGTCGACAAGCTCTGCACCAATCTCTATGGCACGATCGAACTCAGCCTCGCTCATCGCAGCCTCATGGAGGAAGTTGCGCGTGCCACGCGCTATCTTACGATCGATGATGCCTGGCACTTGAGAGAGGTCGTAGTCGACACCTACATCGACAATCTTCAGATCGAAACCATGCTGGCGGCAGAACATATTGACGCCGCCTCCGCCACGGGTGAAGTTGACCATCTGCTGCCAAGTGACCTCACGGGGCGACACACTGACACCCTCGCGCTCGATACCATGATCGCCCCCCAAGAGCAGATGACATGGATGTGACAGACTGGGTGAGAGTGTCTGCTGCACCAGACAGATCTGCATGGCTAACTCCTCCAAGCGCCCTAAGGAGCCCTTGGGCTTATTCAGATTGTCGATCTTCTGTTGAATCGCCTCACGAAGCGAATGATCGACGGGGATTATTGAGAAATTCTTCATTTTGGCACGGATTACACTGATTTACACGGCTTCATTTAACTTTTTACCTTTACTGGTATGCCAGAGACCATGAGAACGACCTCATCAGCTTGTTGGGCGATGTACTGATTCATCCAACCTTGCAGATCCGTAAACCGCCGCTGGAGCGCATTCTCGCTGACACCACCACAGCCGATCTCGTTGGTCACGAAGATAAACGTGGCTTCCTGGGCCGTAAAACGGTCGAACTCGGCCTTAACTAGAGCGAGAATATCCTTCACATCGGCACCCTCAGCCTCAAAGAAATAATTGGTCAGCCACAACGTGACGCAGTCGATGACCACCACACGCCCACTGACATCATGACGGCTCAGTGCTTTCTCCTCCTCGATGTTCGTCCACTGCGGTCCTCGGCGCTCCTGATGGAGGCGCACGCGCTGACGGAACTCATCGTCCCAGACATGAGCCGTAGCCAGATAGACGGGATTGGCAGCGAGACTCAGGGCGAGGCGCTCTGCCTCTTCGCTCTTGCCAGAGCGCTGTCCGCCTGTTATCAGTATGATTCTGCGTGTCATTGTTGGGTGAGTATTTTGTAGATGCGTTCTATATCGACATGGCGGCGCACATGATCTGCCAAGCGGTCGTATTGTTCTTCCTTATATGCCTGATAGTCGAAGGGCTGATCTGCCTGCTGTATCTTATCCGCATAAGGCTGCAGGAGGAAGTCGACGAAGGCACTGTTGTCGAGGATGCCGTGGATATAAGTGCCCATACACTTATTATCGACCAGATAGCCATCTGCCCTGCCGCCGCTGATCATTGCCAGTGGCGCAGCCTTCGCCTCGCCGAAGGGACGGGTCTCGCCCATGTGGATCTCGTAGCCATGCATCTCGTCGCCGCCCCACGACGGGCGGAAAGTGACCTGACGCGTCAGTTTCTCGCCACTCATCGTGGTGGCTACAGGCAGGAGTCCGAGTCCAGGCAGGCGCTCGATGTCGCCCTCCACATGATCAGGATCGCACACCTCTACCCCCATCAGCTGATAACCGCCACAGATGCCGAGCACGGAGGCACCCTCGCGATGGGCTCTCACGATGGCCTGTGCCACCCCGTTGCGCCGCAGCTCATAGAGATCGTGGAGTGTAGACTTCGATCCTGGAAGGATGATGATATCTGCCTTGCGGATATCCTCGACATTGTTGGTATAGAATAGATGTACGCGCGGATCCTGCTCAAGGGCATCGAAGTCGGTATAGTTCGAGAGGTGCTGCAGCATCACTACGGCGATGTTCACCTTACCACGCTCCAGCTGCATAGACTTCTGAGCGAGTGCCACACTGTCTTCCTCCTCGATATGGATATCCTTGAAATAAGGGATGATGCCCAGCACGGGAACACCGCAGATATCCTCGAGCATCCGCCTGCCCTCCTCGAAGAGTCGCAGGTCGCCACGGAACTTATTGATGATGATGCCCTTGATGAGCTGGCGGTCTTCGGGTGTTTGCAGGGCGATGCTGCCATAGACGGAGGCGAAGACACCCCCACGATCGATATCGCCCACAAGGATGACATCTGCCTTCGCATGGCGCGCCATCGGGAGGTTCACGAGGTCGGTATCCCTGAGATTGATCTCCGAGATGCTGCCTGCCCCTTCCATCACGATGGGGTTATAGCGGGCTGCCAGACGGTCGAAGGCATCGCACGCCTCACGCCTGAAATCAATGTCGGAGGCACCGCGCCGCCAATAATCATAGGCGTTCTTGCTGCCGATGGGCTTGCCGTTGAGCACCACCTGTGAGGTATGATCGCTCTGAGGCTTCAGCAGCAGGGGGTTCATATCCGTATGACAGGCGATGCCCGCAGCCTCAGCCTGAACAGCCTGGGCGCGCCCTATCTCCAGCCCCTCAGGCGTAGCATAGGAGTTGAGCGCCATATTTTGTGCCTTGAAGGGTGCAGGGTGGTAGCCGTCCTGTCGGAAGATACGACAGAAGGCCGCAGCGACGATGCTCTTACCAACATCGCTACCCGTTCCCGCGAACATCAAAGGATGTAACTTCTCACTCTTCACTCCTATTTCTTAACTCTTAATTCTTAACTCTTAACTCCATAAAGGTGCGTATAGCTTGCTAAGACATTCTGATATCTGAATACAGGCGTGGCCACAGGTTCACCCTTGGCATTATAGACCTGCGCGACACTTTCGGGCACGTCGCCCAAAAACTGGGTATAATGGAACTCATGACCCCGATATTCCTTGCCATCGAGCTCAAAAAGGCGATAACCCAGCGAGAGTCTGCGATCTGCCTGCCGTGCCGTAATGGTATAAGGCAGCACACCACACATCGGATAAGACCCCTCGTCAGTGACTATTGCCTGACAGAGATACATCATACCGCCACACTCGGCCTCAACCCTACCGCCACGCTCGGCATAATCCCTGATAGCCTGCCGCGTGGCCTCAGCCTTGACCAGAGCCTCAAGATGCTTCTCAGGATAGCCCCCAGGCAACAGCAGGAGATCGACGCCGCTGAAATCGGGAACCTCCGTCTCAGGGTCGAAAAACCTGACATCGGCATAACTGTCGATGGTTTCCTGATAGAGGAAAGAGAAGCTCTCGGCATTACGGGCGATCAGGACTGACTTTTCCCTCCTTGGGAAGATATTGTTCCCACCGTGGGAAGAATGATTTCCCACCGTGGGAATACAAGACTGGAGTAGGGTCTGCCAATCGACATGGGTTTCCAACAGTTCTAAAAGGCGGTTGTTCTCTGTCTTTTCCGAGAAATCGAGCCCCAAGTAGCGCGAGCCTTGTTCGAGGGCTGCATCCTTGGGCAGGTATCCCAGACAGGCGATGCCCAGGTCGTCGCACACCTGTTGTAACATCTGGTAATGCCGTGAAGACCCCACCTTATTAAATATGACACCCGCGAAACGGATATCTTTTCGGAAGTTCACGAATCCTGATATCAACGGCGCCATCGAGTAGGCAGCCGATTTGGCATCGACAATCAGCACCACAGGGATATCCAGTGTCTGGGCAATCTCTGCCGATGAGCCTTTGTCGCGGTCGTAGCCGTCGAAAAGTCCCATCATACCCTCTACGATGGCCACATCAGCCTCTGCGCTGTAACGGCAGAAGAGGCTGACCACATGCGCCTTCGTAGCCATGAAGGTATCAAGGTTGATGCTGGGATGCCCGCACACCGCCTCGTGGAATTTCGTATCAATATAATCGGGGCCGCACTTGAAGGGTTGCACACGATAGCCTTTCCTTGCATACAGCGCCATCAGGCCACGGGCAATCGTCGTCTTGCCTGAGCCGCTGGTAGGAGCCGCCATCATGAATGCTGCCTTCATGCCTTAGCCTTTTGTATATCTGATGGCGAGCATGATGATGTCGTCTTGCTGCGCTATATCACCAGTAAAGCGCTTCACGGCCTCCGTCATGGTGTCGACAAACGGCTTTGGTGCGGCATTTATTTTCACTGCCTGCAGCGCCTCGCCCATCATCCGCTTCTCACCGAACTTCTTACCCTCGCCATTCACAGCGTTGGTCAGACCATCGGTATAGAGAAGAATCAGACTGCCTGACTGCAGGTGTTCCTCATCTGTCAGACGCTTCACATCCTCATTCATCACCAGTGGCAGGTGATAGTCCTCCTGACTGATTTTCAGACTGCCAGTAGCCAGATCGAGCACACCAACGAAGCACTTCACAACCTTGTCGTAAGCCGCCTTCATGGTGGTTATGATGTTCTCGGGTTCCTCTTCATAGGCTGCAGCCATACGGAACTGCGCCTTCATGATAGCCGTCAGTGCCGATGCCTGGGCACCCTCGCCCACAGCGTCAGCTGCAAAGAAGTACAACTTCTCGTCGCGAATCATCGTGTCGCAGAGGCCACTTCCCTGCATCTTGCCAGGTATCACCGTAGCAAATGCCTGCACATCCTTACGTCGAGGCAAGGTTGTGGGCAGCAGGGTCTGCTGGATGCTGCCTGCTATCTCCTGCTCCAGGGCTGTGCGCTCCTTGGTAGCCGTATTCGCCTCCACCTGATTGTATGCCTCCTTCAGCTGGCGGTGTGCCACCATCAGCTGATGACCTACGTAGCGGCGGTACATGATATAGCCGATGAATACGAGGAAGAGCAGGGCGAAGAGAACATACCAGGTAAGACGGTTCCTGCTCTCGAGCTGTGCCTGCTGCTCCGACAGTCTCTCTACGTTTGCCACAATGGTGGCCTGCTCTTCTTTGTCGAGCTGCCTCATCTGTTTGAAGGCAGGCTCCAGCAAGTCGCTGATAGCCTTGCTCACAGCCATCGCCGAATCCTTCCGACCTGCAATGAGGTTTGCCTGATACTTCTTCAGCAGGAGGTTCTCGATATCGTCCATCATCGTGTTGGTCGAGCCCTCTCCCATCAGCGCGTCCAGACTGCGGTAGTTGTTGGCAGCCTCGTCCCATCGCTGGGCAGCCATCAGGTATTCGTTGGCTGCGATACGTCCCTCAGGGGTCTTGCTGTATTCGGTGGTCAGGAAGGCATCGAAGGCCTTGGCAGCCTCCTCTTTCTTTTCCAGTCCCTCGTAGGCCAGAGCCTGATAGATATTAAAGCGCGCCACCTGCTTGTCGGTATAGATGATACTATGATCAGGGCGCTGCTCATAATCCTTGAGCAACTCGCCGAAACGCTCAATCCACTTCTGTGCCTCCTGATATTTCTTGATGGTCAGACAGGCATAAGAGATATTGATCAGTCCGGCGATGGCGTTCTTATACGATGCATCTGAACGGTGGTTCTCGATGGATTCCAGGTGCTTATGGTAGGCACGCTCGAAGCCATCGCTTGTAGAATCGCTTGTCTGTCCGAGACCTGCCTGGCAACAGCCGATATAGATCAGCAGGTTCACGTAATCGCTGGTGGTGTCGCACTTCAGCTCCTCCTGCTTGAGGGCAGCCGGAATGGCTCCCTTCAGGACGCCCTCGTAGTCGCCACGCACCGTCAACAGGTTTGCCAGACGGCTGGCGCTCTTGGCGTAGGCTTCCATATCGGCATCCTTACCATTCTTCTCTGCAGCCTCGAGCGAGGCTTTCCAGTAGAACTCTGCCATGCGCTTCTTGTTCAGTCTGTCACTGGCATAGCCCAGCCAGTAGAAGGCCTTTTCAGCCGTCAGCACTCTCGCCTTCTCCAAACTGTCGGCCAACTGCATCAGCCGCTCATAGTCATTTGCCTTCTGGGCACGCTCCAAAAGTT
The DNA here is from genome assembly GCA_900318395.1 of uncultured Prevotella sp. Lineage (GTDB taxonomy): Bacteria > Bacteroidota > Bacteroidia > Bacteroidales > Bacteroidaceae > Prevotella. Next base: position 23,054 of record ONKL01000019.1, on the reverse strand, counting down.
TCTCTGCTGCTACGCTTTGCTCTTTCTGATCCCCGTTCCCACATGCCATTGTGAGCAGGAGCAGGAGCATCATCACGAGCGTCCAAAGTTTTGTCTGTTTCATATTCAGGTGTCGATTGATCGTTTACTGAGTGCAAAGATACGAAAATATTCAGAATCCACAATTAATAATTCATAATTTTTCACTTTTCGTTGTTCACTTTTCATTTCTTTGTTGTACCTTTGTAGCGCCTGACTATTACTGAACGTAAATTAAACTGATATACAACAATGAGAAAACTAATGACCACACTGCTGTCAGGACTGATGCTGATCACGGTCCTTCCAGCCCATGCCACCCGCTTTCTGGGTATCCATGTGATTGACAAACAGTACCTCATGCTCCATTTCCGCGACGGTGAGGTGCATTACCGCGACAACGGCACAGGTCCCAGCGCCTACCTCGGCCATTCCTTCGCTGAAGGCGATGACACACTGCTCGTCTTCGGAGAGCGGCTCAATGGCGATGTAGCCCGTCAGGTTGCCCTCTGGCAGATCAGTTCCAGCGACGACAAGACCTTTGCCGATGCACAGCCTGTCAACGTATGGCGCAAGTCGAAGCCCATGAATACCGATCACACGCTGACCAGCGAGAACGACCACTGGCTCTTCCTGCAACTGCCACAGGCCATGCGCCAGGGCTATACCTACACCGTGAGCATCCCCAAGGGCATCGGAGCCGATCAGGAGTCAGCCAGTGTGTGCTTCGATGTATGGAATGCGCAGTCTGAGGCCATCCACGTCAACATCATCGGCTATTCTCCTGCAGAACAGGATCATGCCGCCGACCTCTATCAGTGGATGGGCGATGGCGGACAGCGCGACTACAGCAGTTGGGAAGGCAGCAAGGTGTACCTCTATAATGTCAATACCAAGAAGAAGCAGAATGTCGGCAAGGTGAAGTTCTGGAAGAAGGCTTCGGCTGCCGATCAGGAGGCAGGCGGCAAGAATCTCGTAGGTACCGATGTGTGGAACATCGACTTCCGAGGTACCACCCCTGGCCGTTACCGTCTCGTAGTGGAGGATGTAGGCTGCTCGATGGACTTCGACATCGCGGCAGATGTCTACTACCAGCCCTTCCGCTACTCTGTCCGTGGCTATTACTACATGCGCTTAGGCGAGCCCAAGGATCCTGAGCACGTATGGCCTATTCCCCGTCAGCCACAGTTTATCCCTGAGACTGATCCCAAAGGTCTCACCGTCTATAAGACTGACTTCCATCCCTTCTGTCAGGAGTGGCGCGACCTGCATACCGATGTGTGGGACGAGCCTCACTTCAAACCAGCCCTCGAGTCACGCTTCTGGCAGCATCGCCTGCCTGGCAACCCCGTGAACGTCGAGGTGAAAGGTGGTCACTCTGATGCCTTCGACTGGGACCGCCATCTCGCACATGTGAGCAACATCTACGACATGCTCCTGCCCTATATCCTCTCTGGTGGCCGTCTGTCAGACGATAACCTTGGCATCCGCGAGAGTGGCAACGGCATCCCCGATATCATCGACGAAGCCCGTAACGAGGTAGACTTCTTCCTCTCGATCCGCGATGGAGAAGGTTATTCACAGGGAGTCACCAACCCCGATGCAGGCTGGAGCGTCATGTATCAGGCAGGCTGTACCACGATGGCTGCATGGGCCAATGCCGCCAACTGTGCCATCATCGCCGAGGCCTTCCGCCTACAGGGCAACGACTCACTGCGCCAGTACTATACCGACGAGGCCATCAAGGCCTTCCGCTATGCAGAGAAACAGGAGTGGACACAGCTCGACGACCTGCAGGACATCGGCAGCATGCAGATGCGTGGTCGCGACTTCCGCCAGCAGGCAGCTGCCTACCTCTATAACCTCACGGGCGACAAGGCCTGGGAGGATATCTTTGCACAGGAAAGCATGATCAAGGATGCACAGTCGCCCCTCTTCAGCAAGGGTCGTCACGGCTTCTTCGGTGTGGGTGTCATGCACGAGCAGAACAAGGAGCTCATACCTTATTGCCAGATCTGGGCGGCAGCAGCCTACCTTACCTGTACGCACCCTCGCCACCATACAGCGCTCTATCAGAACCTCAAGACCAGCATCAATGCACAGGCGTTGGAGTATAACATCGCCAACATGGCCCAGCGCCCCTCGCGCCGCAGTGCCAACGACAGCCGTTGGCAGGTGTCACAGAACCTGCAGCTCGTCATGCTCGCCCACTACATGGCTGACAAGGCTACCAAGAGGGATCTTGAGCACGTCATGTACACCGAAGCCAGCTGGGCCATGGGCCGTAATCCGGGTAACATCGTAGAGATGACGGGCCTTGGGCAGCGCCATATCACCGACTGCTATACCACAGGGCGCAACGATGGTGCTCCTGAGAGCCATCCAGGACAGACACCCTTCAACGGCACCGAGACATGGTCGCCAGGCCACAACGGCGGCGATGCCCGCGTCATCCTCAAGTACTGCTATCCGGAGTGGAGCGTAGAAGAAGGAAAAGTATCCACCACATGGCCTCGCCAGGAATCATATTTCAACCAGCGCTACTTCTGGGTCAACGGTGAGTTCACACCCCGCGAGACCATGAGAGGCAAGATGGCCCTCCTCGGCTACCTCTACGCCATCAGATAAATCCTGATTACAAGCATTATCCATAATCCCCGCCCATTACTGAGCGGGGATTATTGTTGATATTGTGGGGGATGTGGAGTCAGCCTTTATATTCGGAGGGGGTGACGCCGAACTGCTTCTTGAAGACAACGGAGAAGTGGCTCTGGGTGCTGAAACCACAGAGGTCGGCAATTTCCGAGATGGTATAGCGCCCACTCATCAGAAGTTCTGCTGCGCGATTGAGCTTGTAAGTGCGGAAGAAGTTGGAAGGAGTCTCGCCCGTCAGTCCCTTGATCTTATAATAGAGTTTAGTACGCGAGATATAAAGCATCTTCGTGATACGGGTCACATCGAGTTCTGAATTCGAAAGTTCTTCTTCCATGAGTTTATAAAGTTCCTCCATGAAATGCTTATCCTGAGCGGAGAGTGCATTGTCAACACCTTCCTCCTCAGTAGTGGTTGCCTTGGTAAGCAACTTGCGCACACGCTCACGATTTTTAAGTTGCGATTGGATGAGAGCAGAGAGAACGGCAGGGTCGAAAGGCTTAGTGACATAGGCATCGGCTCCCACGTTGAGACCCTCGACCTGATTCTCGGCAGTGATCTTCGCCGTCACGAGGATGACGGGGATATGGCTAAGCTGAATATCCTGTTTGATCTCTTGACAAAGCTGGTAGCCGTCCTTACCTGGCATGGCCACATCGCTGAGGACAATATTGGGCTCCTCAGCACGCATCTCTTCGAGGGCTGTCTCTGCATCGAGGCAGGTGATGATGTGGTAGTCCTGGAAGAATAGCAGGCGCATATAGTTGATGATATCTGTGTCGTCATCGACAATAAGAATCGTCGGACGTGCATCATTCGTTTCTTGTGACTTGTGCTCTGTCTGTTGGACTACAGGGGTATCGATAACGCGGTAGTCTGCCACACCTTCGTTTGACAATGGGCGTCGCTCAGCTTCAGTATAAGCTGTTTCTGACATGGGATAGACAAGTGTGAAGACAGCCCCTGTGCCCTCCTTGCGATTGTCTACAGTGAGAGAGCCATGATGGAGTTCAGCAAGGCGACGGGCATAATAAAGGCCTATGCCTGTGCCATAGTTAAGGATAGCCTTCGTCTGGTTGTCGAGCTGGTAATAGCGCTTGAAGATATTCTCACGCTGCCCCTCGGGGATACCCTTGCCCGTATCAGCCACACAGACTTTCACCTGCCCATCTGCCACATCAAGGGAAACATCGATACGTCCACCAAGGGGTGTGAACTTCAAGGCATTAGAGAGCAGATTCGAGACAATCTTCTCGAGTTTATCACCATCGGTCCATGCCTGTAGTGAGTCTTCCATACCTATGCGCAAGATACTAATGCCTTTCTCGCGGGCATTATATTCAAAAGTGTCACAGATATCGTTCATCGCCTTCACCACATCAATCTGCTCCACATAGAGGCGCAACGTGTCGTTCTCAAGCTTATTGAAGTCCATAAGCTGATTAACGAGTTTAAACATACGCTGGATGCTACGTTGGGCAACGCTGAGCAGTGAGCGATCCTCAGCAGAAAGGTTACCACTGCGCACAAGCTGCCCCACAGGACCAGAAACCATCGTGAGCGGTGTACGGAACTCATGGGCGATATTTGCAAAGAAACTCATGTTCATCTGGTTGGTGCGCAGCTCCTGCTCTTTCTCCATCTGTGCCTGATAAGCAGCACGACGGGCTTTTACCACACGGCGGGCATTGCGATAGAGATACCAGGCAAGGGCAGAGGCAAGAGATATATAGATGAGCCATGCCCACCAAGCATTAGCAGGTGAGGGAGCGACATTGATGCTCAGGGTACGTTCGTCTGAGGAGTTCTCGTCGCTGGCTGTATCGGTGGTCTTCACGCGGAAGGTGTAGTGACCTGATGGCAGATTAGCATAGCTGGCAGAATGGTTGATGCCCGCATCAATCCAGTCGCGATCGAAACCGTCGAGCTTATAATAATAATGTACACGCTCATACTCGCCGAAGTCGAGTGCCGTATAAGAGATGCTGAAGCTATTCTCATCATGACGGAGGCGCACTTCCTGGCAACTGTCGAGCATGGCCTCGATAGGACTATCGGCAGAAGGTCGCACCAGCTGGTTGTGGATCTTCAGATGGCAGAATTTAAGGGGAATCTGCCTGAGAGTGTCTATATCGGCAGGATTGAACATGGTGATACCATCGGTACTGCCAAAGACCAGACTGCCATTAGGCAACTGGCACGAGGCACGATCGGCAAATTCGTCACCGCCAATACCATCAGCCTTATAAAGCGAGGTGATACGCCCCGTCTTCCTATCCCATCGATTCAGGCCTTTCATCGTGGCCACCCAGATATTGCTCTGACAATCTTCCTCGATACTCCCCACATCGGAGCAGGAGAGTCCTGCGATGCGTGTCATCTCGTTCTTCTTCAGGTCGAGTCGCAGCAAACCGTTGCTCACCGTACCTATCCAGACATCACCCTTGGAGTCTTGAATCATATCAGTAGGGATATAGACACTACGACGTATGCATTGTGCCATCGAGGGAATCTTAAGTTCTGAGAGCTTACCCGTCTGTGGGTTCATCTTGAGAATATTCTGGTAGAAGGCAGAGATGAGAATCTGACCGTCGTTGAGTCTCAGCAGCGAGGGGATAAAACAGAAATCGGCATTGAAGGCTTGTTTCGTGAAAGGTTCACCACCGTCTGGGAATCCTACGATGTCGTTACTGCTGGTAGAAGCCCAGACAGTGCCGTTGTCACCCTGTTCGAAATCCATCACCCCGAGTGCGGGCGTCTGACTGAGTATTGCCAGTCGTGAGCCGTCATAGCGGCACTTCAGCACCATGCTGCCCGTGGAGAGCCACAAGAAGCCGTCGCGATCGCAGAAGATATGGGTAAGAGCATTTTTCTGTTCACCAGCAGGCAGTCCTTCCAAAGGTATCGCCTCTGCCTGCTGAGATTCACAATGATAGACGAAGAGCCCCTTGAGGAGTGTGGAGATCCAAAGATTCTGCTGACGGTCCATAGCTACAGCGAGAACTGAAGAATGGTCGATGACACGGTTCAGGTAATTGTCGCTGCCTCCGAACTTCTCCTTATAGTAATAATCGGCAATAACTCCTTTGTCGTAGGTACCCATCCAGATATTCTGACGTGAATCCTGGAAAATCTGTGTCACGAGACCAGTCCCCACAGGGAGGGCTGTCAGTTCCTTCGCCAGAAGGTTCAGCTCGAAGACACCGTTTTTCGAGGTGCTGAGCAGGATGGTGTTATTTGCCAGAAGCCGTGATGCCTGAATGATGCTGTTGTTGGCTGTGAGTTGCGCCTCAATTCCAGGGTCAATGGGAACCATTCGCCGTGCCTTCGTATCGAAGAGGAAGATATGACCGTAACCCGAGAGAATCATCAGCCCGTTAGAGAGCATCTCGGAATAGTAGAACACACGGTCACCATCGATAGGGAACTCTTGTTTCTGTCTAAACGTAGTGCCGTCATAGAGTAACAGTCGGTGGCTCTCGGTGATCAGGATATCATCTGCAGCATCGATGATGCAGTTTCCCCATGTCCAATGCTGGTGGGCTAACTGACGGCTAATGACGGGGTGGAAAGCTTTGAGACCATCGTCATAAAGCATCACTTCGGTACCATTGTAAGCATACACACGTCCGCGCTTATCCTCCAGGAGTTTTTGAATGTTCTGATTCGTTGTCTTCGCACCGACACGCTCGAAGCAGTCCATACGGGTATAGCGGCAGATACCATTCACAGTGGCCACCCAGAGACGGCCCTTGCTATCGCAAAGGATATCTTTAATCTGGTTATCAGGCAGCCCCATCGTATCATCAGCACAGAAGTACTGATGGTATTCATGTCCGTCGTAACGGTTCAGACCACGGAAGGTGCCAATCCATAATTGTCCGGAGGCATCTTCGGCGATGCACTGCACACGACTGTTCGACAGCTCCTGGGCTAATACGAGCCCATGCTCCTCGTCCTTATCAATCTTGTTATCGGACCTCCCCTCTTGCTGGCACGAGAGCATCATCAGAGCTAGGATGATACTAGCTGCTGCCATCATGATCGGTTTTCTTTGAGCCATAGTTGTAGTATTTTGGTGCAAAGATACAGAAAAAAGTAAAAAATACGCAAAAAGAGCATGCTGTACTGTACTGATTTTAACGAATTGAACAATATTTGAACAAATCGAAACACTCGAAAACACTTTTGAACACTAATGAAAAACGAATGAACACATCAGAATGGCACCTTATTCTATTTTACATACCTTTGCAGCCGAATAAACAATTTAATTTCGATATCTAACAATTTAACTCAAACAATTACAAATGAAACAAAGAAGATTACTTGTGATGCTGGCCGCGCTGATAATGTGCGCTGCATCGTTTGCCCAAGGAATCAAGGGCTCTGTGATCGACGAGAACGGTGAACCCGTTATCGGTGCAACAATCGTTGACAAGGCTAATTCGTCTAACGCTACGATCACTGACTTCGATGGTAACTTTATAATTAAGGTAAACGCAGGCCAGACCATCGTGGCCTCGTACATCGGCTACCAGGCACAGGAACTCCCAGCAAAAGACGGCATGACCATCAAGATGCAGCCTGACAACAAGGTGCTTGACGAAGTGGTTGTCGTAGGTTATGGTATACAGAAGAAGAGCTCGGTGACAGGTGCTATCTCACAGGTAAAGCCTGAGGATATTGAGAACCGTACCATCTCGAATGCACAACAAGCCCTGCAAGGTAAGACTTCTGGTGTACAGGTCATCTCTACCTCTGCAGCTCCAGGCAGTTCACCTACCGTACGTGTGCGCGGTTATTCCTCTAATGTAAGTTCTGAGCCTCTCTATGTAGTCGACGGTGTACGTCTGAGTGATATCAGTGGTATCGACCCTGCAACCATCGCCTCTATGGAAATCCTGAAGGACGCTGCCTCGGCAGCCATCTACGGTGCAGAGGCTGGTAACGGTGTGGTACTGATCACTACTAAGAAGGGTAAGGCTGGCATGGGTAAGATTGCCTATGACTTCCAGTGGATTGACGAGACCCTCGCCAAGGTTCCCACCATGCTGAATGCTCAGGAGTACCAACAGTACATGCTGGAGGGTAACCTCTTCACACAGGACTTCATCAATATGAACTGGGACGGCAGAACAGATACCAAGTGGACTGATGTTGCCTTCAACCATGGTCACATGCAGAAGCACAATCTCTCGTTCACAGGTGGTAACGAGCGCGGCAACTACTATCTGGCTCTCTCTTACTTGAAAAACAATGGTATCGTGAAAGGTGACGCTGACATGTACAAGCGTCTGACTGCTACCATCAATGGTGAATATAAGGTAAAGGACTGGTTAAAGGTGGGTACCACAAACCAAATTGAGAAATACGACGTGCGCCAGGTATCTACGAATAACGAGTACGGCTCAATGTTGACTTCTGTAATGATGATGGATCCGTTGACTCCTGAGAACTATGGCACTACACTGCCTGCTGACCTGCAGGGGCTGCAAGCTATGGGCAAGACCTTCCTGACTGACGAGAATGGCAACTACTTCGGCGTCAGCAAGTTCTACAACGGTGAACAGTATAACCCGCTGATTATGCGCGACAATGGTCTGAACAAGAACCAGGGCTACAACGTTACAGGATCTATCTATGGTGACTTCACCCTCATCCCCTACGTAACGATTACCTCACGCTTCGGCTATCGCCTGAACGGTACTCGTAACTCGAACACTTCTCTGCCATTCTATGGTAACGCTGTTCAGAGCCGTGACTTTGTGAACCAGAGCAACACCTCTTCTACCACGATCTACTACCAGTGGGAAAACTTTGCCAACTTCATGAAGACCTTCGCTGACGCTCACACCGTAAGTGCCATGGTCGGTATGTCGTTCCAGAAGAACTCATACGACTTCGTGACTGCAGGTGTTGAAGCCAACGGCGAGGATGCCCTGAAGAAAAACGATCCACTGTTCTACTATCTGAACTACGCAAACGCATCAGCTACCAAGAGCCTCAGCGGTGAGACCACCGACAACACCAAGTACTCATACTTTGGACGTGTAGGCTACGACTATCTTGGTCGTTACATGTTACAAGCTTCACTCCGTGCTGATGCCGCCGACCTCTCCAAACTCTCAAAGAAGACACGCTGGGGTTACTTCCCTGCAGTATCTGCTGGTTGGACTATCAGCGAAGAGAAGTTCTTCAGTGGCATCAAAAATTGGTTCGACAGTTTGAAGTTCCGTGCATCTTGGGGTCAGAATGGTAGCCTCTCTGCACTCAGTGGCTATAGCTATAGTACAGACATCGCCCTCAGCGGTATCTACGCCTTTGTTCCTGGCAATATATATACATCAGGTGCAGCACCTACCTCTATGGGTAACGAAGACCTGAAGTGGGAGACCTCTGAGCAGCTGAACTTCGGTCTCGATGGCATCCTTCTGGGTGGACGTCTGACCTTCGGCTTCGACTACTTCATCAAGAAGACCAAGGATCTGCTGGTATGGAACACCACACCATCGCTGATCATCGGTGGTGCCACCTCACCTATCAATGCTGGTAACGTGGAGAACAAGGGTATCGAGATCGACCTTGGCTGGCGCGACAATATTGGCGACTTCAGCTATGGCATCCGTGGTAACCTCTCTACACTGACAAATAAGGTAACCTACCTCGATCCGTCGCTCACCCGTCTGGCTGGTAGCACCTTCCACACTTACACCATCACCTACTTCGAGAAGGACTATCCCGTCTACTACTTCCGTGGCTTCGAGTTCGCAGGTATCAATTCCGAGACTGGCGACCCCATGTTTAAGGACATCAATGGCGATGGCGTGGTAAACAACGATGACCTGACCGATATCGGCAACGCGATTCCCAAATTCACCTACGGTATCACCCTCACTGCTGCCTACAAGGGCTTCGACCTCACCGTATTCGGTACTGGCTCTTATGGCAACAAGATCTTCAACTGTATCAACCGTCCTGACTACGCTACTTCTAACAAGATGAAGGAAGTGATGTTCGACGACCGTTGGACACCCTCTAACCATAACGGCTCTAAGCCCCGTGCAGGTGCCAATGACATCGACAAATATGTAGACTCCAGCGCCATGATCTATGACGGCTCTTACTTCAAGTTCAAGCAGATCCAGCTGGGATACACCCTGCCAAAGAACCTGCTCAAGAAGATTGGCATCACCCACACACGCCTCTATGTATCGCTCGATGACTTCTTCACCCTCACAAAGTATCCAGGCTTCGATCCTGAGGCTTCTTCCAACTCTACCACTGGTATGGGTGTCGACAAGGGTGCTTATCCTACATCTAAGAAAGTTGTGCTTGGTTTCAACATCGAGTTCTAATAAAGGTAAAAAAGTAAAAGAGTAAAAAGAAAAAAGTTATGAAAAAGAACATATTATATATCGCATTGCTGGGTATGATGTCGCTGATGACCGTCAGCTGTAACAGCGAACTCGACATCGAGAAGCACGGCAACATGGGTAGCATGGACACATACTACACCACAGACGATAACGTCATGACGGGTACAGCTTCACTCTATCTGGAGGTGAAGTCCGCATATTACAACTGGTTCTTCGTTAAGAACCTTCTCTCCGACGATCTCTGGTGTGGTGGTGGCCAGCGTGGCGACAATGGGGAGATGGAGAAACTCAATGAGTACAGCTTCGACTCTAACCACGGGATGATCGAGAGCCTCTACAAAGGCTTTTATGGCATCATTTACAAGGCAAACCTCCTCATCGACAAGACTGAGGGTGAGAGTGCAGTCATGAAGCGTGCCGTCAACGAGGCAAAGGTGTTTCGTGCACTCGGACATTTCGAGCTCGTAACCCTCTTTGGTACTGCGCCTGTGGTAGACCATCTCCTGACTCCAGATGAGTATCAGCAGAGCAACAGTACTCCTGAAGAACTCTGGGCTATTGTAGAGAAAGACCTCACAGAAGCTATCAACAGTGGTACACTGCCTTCCAAGAATGATGCCAACGATGCAGAAACAGGTATCCGTGCCACCAAAGAGTTTGCACAGGCTCTGCTGGGCAAGGCTTACCTCTTCCAGGGCAAGAACAGCGAGGCAGCATCTATGCTCGACAACGTGATCAACTCTAACAAATATGCCCTCTTCCCTGGCGAGTACGACGCTCTGTTCCATGCTGCAGCCAACAACAACTGTGAGTCGGTCTTCGAACTCCAGAAGCGCAACGACCCTGAGCAGCTGTGGAACACCTTCGACATGGTTTACATCATGCAGGGCTGGCGTACCAGTGTGCTCAACTACGAAGGTGAAGCACTCGCTACGCTCGCACTCGGTAACTACGGCTTCATCAATCCCCGCAAGTCGCTCTACGATGCCTTCACAAAGTGGGAGGGTGAAGACGGCTACCGCAAGAACAAGACCATCTGGAATATCGACCAGCTCAGAGCCTATGGCGTAGATATTCAGCCCGGTGCCAGCGTATATGGTAGCGAGGGATACTTTTTCTGGAAGAACCAGGCTTTTAAAGAAGACTGTGCCGCAGACATGTCATATTTTCAGGTAGGTCAATTCATCAACCTCAGGGTCATGCGCTACGCAGAGGTATTGCTGCTGGCTGCTGAGGCCAACCTCCAGGCAGGCAACACCTCTAAGGCTCTCGACTATATCAATCAAATTCGTACACGTGCCAAAGAGGCACCTCTCACTTCTGTATCACTCGATGACATCAAGATGGAAAAGCGCTTGGAGCTTTGTAACGAGGGTGTACGCTATCAAGACCTTGTACGTTGGGGAGATGCCAAGACTGCTATGGCTGAACAAGGCAAGCAAGTTCCTGCTTTCACTGGCAGCGATGTACAATGGAACTGGCAGAACACCAAGTATGGTTTCCAGGATCGTAACGCCCTCCTGCCCATTCCTCTGAAAGAACTCGAACTGAATCCTAACATGGAACAAAATGCTGGATGGTAATTTTTAACTAAAAATGGTGCAAAGATATGGAAAATAATTTGTATTTTTGCACCATTGAATAACTAAATAGATTAAACGACATGAAGAAATTCTTTATTTTCGCTGCTTTCTGCCTTGCAGGTTTAGTAGCACAGGCTCAGCAGAATCTGAGCTGGGGACAGGGTCCGCAAGTGGCATCGCCTGATGTACATGCTGACAATACCGTTACCTTTAACCTCATCGCCCCCGAGGCTCAGAAGGTACAGATTACAGGTGATTTCCTGCCAACACAGAAAATCAAGATCGATGGTTATGGCGAATACGATGCTCCAGGCGTTGTGGATCTCGTGAAGAACGACAAGGGTGTGTGGAGTTTCACCTCTGAGGCTTTGAAGCCTGAACTCTATACCTATAATATGATTGTAGACGGCGTGAAGATCATCGATCCTCTGAACGTCTATAATATCCGCGATATCAACAATCTGTTCAGCGTATTGCTCATTGGTGGAGATGCCCGTACCGATCTCTATAAGGTCAACAAGGTGGCTCACGGCACCGTCAGCAAGGTGTGGTACGACAGTCCTACAGCAGGTATCACCCGCCGCTTGACGGTTTATACACCAGCAGGCTATGAGAACAGCGGTAAGGATTATCCCGTGCTCTATCTGTTGCACGGTATCGGTGGTGATGAGAACGCCTGGAGTGAACTGGGTCGTGCTGCCCAGATCCTCGACAATCTCATTGCCCAGGGTAAGGCTGAGCCCATGCTCGTCGTGATGACCAATGGTAACATCTCGCAGGAGGCATGTCCTGGCGAGACCTCTGAGGGCTTCAAGGTTCCCACGATGATGCTCCCCAAAACGATGGAGGGTTCGTTCGAGACTGCTTTTCCTGATGTCGTGAACTTCATCGAGAAGACATATCGTGTCAAGAAAGATAAGGCTCATCGTGCTATCGCCGGTCTGTCGATGGGTGGTTTCCACAGCCTCTTCATCAGCATCAACAATCCTGACATGTTCGGCTACATCGGCCTTTTCTCTGCAGCTGTAGATCAACAGCAGGCTGATCCAAACGGATTCCCCAACATCTATGCTGATCGCGACAAGAAGATCGACAACCTCTTCAGCAAAAAGCCCAACCTCTTCTGGATTGGTATTGGTAAGACCGACTTCCTCTACAAGAACAACACCGATCTGCGCGCTTATCTCGACAGCAAGCAGCACAAGTACACTTACCTCGAGACCGAGGGTGGCCATATCTGGCGCAACTGGCGTATCTATCTCTCAGAATTCACTCCTTTATTATTTAAATAATTAATTAGCAACGGACTATAGGACTCAAGGACTTAATATCATAAAAGTCGTATCAGTCGTGTAGTCCGTTGCAAAAATATTAAATCTATGAACAAATCTCTATTTCTTGCAGCAGCTGCCCTCCTGATGGGCTGTACTGCTACTGATAAGGTTGCCAACAAGAAGATGATTAATCAGGAAGAGACAATGGCACAGATGTCACTCGAAGACAAGGCTCACTTTGTGATTGGTACAGGTATGGCAGGGTTCTCTGGCGACGACGCCGTGATTGGTGCCACTAAGAATCTCGTGCCTGGTGCTGCTGGTACCACCTACCCTCTCGATTCTCTGGGAATCCCTGCTATCGTTTTGGCTGATGGCCCTGCCGGACTCCGCATCGACCCCACTCGTGAGGGCGACTCTGCAACCTACTATTGCACACACTTCCCCATTGGTACCCTGCTCGCCTCTACTTGGAACACCCAACTGATAGAGGAGGTTGGACAGGCCATCGGCGAAGAAGTAAAGGAGTATGGTGCCGACGTACTGTTGGCTCCTGCCCTCAACATCATGCGTAACCCGCTCTGTGGTCGTAACTTCGAATACTACTCAGAGGATCCTGTTGTGGCAGGTAAGACCGCTGCTGCCTATATCACTGGCGTACAGAAGAACGATGTGGGCACCAGCATCAAGCACTTTGCAGCCAACAATCAGGAGACCAATCGTATGAACAATGATGCACGCATCTCCCAGCGCGCCCTCCGCGAGATTTACCTGAAGGGCTTTGAAATAGCCATCAAGGAGAGCAAGCCTTGGACGGTGATGACCTCTTATAACTACATCAATGGCATTTACACTTCAGAGAGCAAGGATCTGGTGCAGACCATCCTGCGCGACGAGTGGGGCTACGAAGGCACAGTGATGACCGACTGGTTCGGTGGCAAGGACGGTGCCATTCAGATGTGGGCTGGCAACGATATGCTCCAGCCTGGTAAGAAGGAGCAGTTCGATAGCATCGTGGCAGGCGTGAAGAGTGGAAAACTGGCAGAGGCCGACCTCGACCGCAACGTAGCCCGCATCCTCAATCTGGTAGAGAAGAGCCCCCGCTACCAGGGTTATCAATATTCCAACAAGCCCGACCTGAAGGCACATGCTGAAGTAACCCGCCAATCTGCAGCCGAGGGTATGGTACTGATGAAGAATGAGAAGGCCCTGCCTTTCGCTGAGGGCGTGAAGAATGTCGCACTCTATGGAAACACTTCTTATGATTTCATCGCTGGTGGTACTGGTTCTGGTAATGTTAACCATGCTTACGTGATATCTCTGCTCGATGGTATGAAGAATGGAGGCTACACCGTATCAGAAGAACTGAAGCAGAGCTATGAGAACTACATCTCCGATGCCAAGAAAAAGGCTGCCGATGAGCTTGAGGCCAAGGCTAAGAAGGATCCCAAGACAGCTATGCTCGCACGCTTCCTGCCACAGCCTCTGCCCGCAGAGAAGCTCTTCACTGCTGATGAACTTACTGCTCAGGCTGCCAAGGCAGATGTAGCAGTCATCACTTTAGGTCGCCTCTCTGGTGAGTTCCTCGATCGTAACGTTGCCAACTTCAACCTCAGCGATTCAGAACGCAAGCTCATCGAACAGGTTTGTGAAGTTTATCACAAGGCAGGCAAGCAGGTGGTGGTGCTGCTGAATATCGGTGGTGTCATCGAGACTGCCTCATGGGATAATCTGCCCGATGCTATTCTTTGTGCTTGGCAGGCTGGTCAGGAGGGCGGCAATAGCGTTGTCGACGTACTCAGTGGCAAACAGTCGCCTTCAGGTAAGTTCACCATGAGCTGGCCTGTGAAGTTCACTGATGCTTATTCTTCAAAGAACTTCCCCATCGACGAGGATCCGCGCATCGACATGCTGAACCAGGGTAAGAAGGGCGATGTGAAGAATGTGGATTACACCAACTACGAGGAAGATATCTACGTAGGCTACCGTTACTTCGATAGCTTCAATGTACCCGTTAGCTATCCCTTCGGCTTTGGTCTCTCTTACACTTCGTTTGAATACAGTGATGCCAAGATAGCAGAGAAAGACGGTGCCTATGAAGTAAGCGTAACCATTAAGAACACTGGAGATCGCGAGGGTAAGGAAGTGGTAGAGCTCTACATCGCTGCCCCCGACAGCAAGGCTGCCAACAAGCCTGTTAAGGAGTTGAAAGCCTTTGCCAAGACCCAGAGCCTGAAGCCTGGTAAGAGTGAGACTATCACCCTCAAGGTGAACACAGCCGACCTCGCTTCGTTCGATGAGGCCTCTTCTTCATGGGTGGTTGCCGAGGGTGACTATCAGTTCCTCATTGGAGCCTCTTCACAGGATATCAAGACTACCCTCTCTGCTACTGTCTCAGCCCAGCAGACCAAGTGCAACGATGTCATGAAGCCCCAGGCTCCGCTGAATCTTCTGAAAAGGTAATAATCCTAAAAGACAAAAAGTGTATGTTTTCGATTCATAAGTATAGATTAATGGTTGTTGTTGTAGCTGCGTTATGCAGCTACAGCCTTTGTTCATCTGCCCAGCAGCTGCAGGCAGGAAATATTGATGAGGTCGTGAAGGCCATGACAATCGAAGAGAAGTGCCACATGGTCCTGGGGCGCGGTATGCATTTCAACGATGATGCCAAGTTCCCGGGAACTGCAGGCAGCACCTTCTCCTTGGATCGCCTTGGTATCCCCGAGACCTATTGTGCCGACTCTCAGCAAGGTTTGCGCATGAACGCGACACGTGCGTGGGATCATAACGACTATTACCCCACCGACTTCGTAGCATCGCCAACCCTCGCTTCTACCTGGGATCGTGAGGCTGCCTTCAAGATAGGCCAAGGCATCGGCAACGAGGTACGCGAGTTCGGACTCGACTGGATCCTGTCACCTGCCATGAACCTTATCCGCAATCCGCTGTGCGGACGTAACCACGAGTATTACTCTGAAGATCCTTACCTCTCAGGCACCATTGCCGCTGGTTATGTCAATGGTGTGCAGAGCGAGGGTACAGCTGCTTGTCCTAAGCACTTTGTAGCCAACAATCAGGAGACGAACCGTAACAATAACATTTCACAGGTGTCGCAGCGAGCCCTCCGTGAAATCTACCTGAAGGCATTCGAGCTGATGGTAAAGGAGAGCAATCCCTGGACTATCATGACCTCATATAATAAGTTGAACGGTCCTTATGCCGTACAGAATTACGAACTGCTCACAACCATCGTACGCGATGAGTGGGGGTGGAAGGGTATGTATGTATCCGACTGGAACGCTGGCGACGATGCCGTAGCTGCCATGCTGGCAGGTAACGACATGCTCCAGCCTGGACAGGACAAGCAGTATCAGGCCATCCTCGAGGCTGCCAAGAATGGCAAACTGCCTATGGAAGTGCTCGATGCCAACGTGAAGCGCATCCTGGAATACGTCATCAAGACTCACAACTTCAAAAACTACAAATATAGCAACGAACCCGATCTGAAAGCTCATGCCCAGACCGTCCGCGAGGTAGGTGCCGACGGTATCGTGCTGCTGAAGAATAGTGGTATCCTGCCGCTGACAGGCAAGCGAGTGGCTCTCTTCGGCTGTACCTCCTACGACTGGATTTCTGGTGGTTCTGGCTTCGGCGGCACATCTGTAGGTCACTACACCGTATCGATTATCGAGGGTATGCGCTCTGCAGGCTATGAAGTCTACAAACCCCTTATCGCCACCTATACCAAGCACCTCGCAGCTGAGGAGAAGCGCCTCTTCCCTAACGGTCGCCCCCCCTTCTCACTGATGCCCCCGGCACGTGCTGACGAGAAGCAGTTCACGAGTGAAGAGCTCAATGCCGCCATCGAGGGCTCCGACGTAGCCATCATCTCACTGGGCCGCAAGAGCGGAGAGGCTGCCGATCGCAGCGAGAGCGATTTCTACCTGAAGGAAGGAGAGGCTCAGCTCATCAAGGCTGTCAGCGAGGCTTATCACGCCAAGGGCAAGCAGGTTGTCGTGTTGCTCGACATCTGCAGTCCCATCGATGTCGCTTCTTGGCAGGATCAAGTCGATGCCCTCGTCTGCACATGGCAGGGAGGCCAGGAGAGTGGTTTCAGTGTAGCTGATGTCCTCTCAGGCAAGGTGAACCCCAGTGGTAAGCTGCCCATGACCTTCCAGATCAAATATGGCGATGCCTACGCTGACAAGAATTTCCCCGCCAATGTCGACGACAAGACGCTGGGTGCCATGTTCATGTGGGGCTACAACAAGGATCAGGCGCCAAAGGAGCGCCAGCCACAGGCCAATATCGACTATACCAATTATGAGGAGGACATCTACGTTGGTTACCGTTACTTCGACTCATTCGGCAAGCCTGTTGCCTACCCCTTTGGCTTCGGACTCAGTTACACCACCTTCGCTTACGAGAACATGAGTGTCAGTGAGGCAAATGGTGTCTATACCGTTAAGATAGATGTGAAGAATACAGGTAAGTGTGCAGGGCGCAATGTGGTAGAGCTTTTCGTAGCTGCTCCCAACAGCAAGAAACTGAACAAGCCCGAAAAGGAACTGCGCAACTATGCGAAGACCAAGTGCCTGAAGCCAGGCGAGACAGAGACCGTCGCCATGCAGGTGAAGACTGAGGATTTGGCATCGTTCAACGAGAAGGCTTCTGCCTGGAAGACCGATGCAGGTCTGTATACTTTCATGATCTGCTCTTCTGCAAGCGACGTTGAAGCCCAGGCCACTGCCAAGGTGAAGGCATGGACGAAGAAAGTACACAACGTGATGCAGCCTAATGTAAAACTCAACTTATTAAAAAGGTAAAATAACAATCGTATGAGAAAAACAATGATTACTTTCGCGCTGGCAGCTATGTGCTGCCTTGGCGCCCAGGCACAGGAGAAACTCTTCAATAGTGCCAGTGTTCAATCACCCGTCATCAACAAGGACGGAACCGTGACATTCAATCTCTTTGCGCCCAAGGCTGTGAAGGTAGAGGTGACAGGCGACTTCCTGCCCACCCAGCAGATCGACGTTCCTGGCTATGGCAAGTATGATGCCCCAGGCGTGGCCCAGCTTGTAGAAGGCAAGAACGGTGTGTGGAGCTACACCACCGATAAGCTCGCCCCCGAGATGTACAGCTACACTTTCAACATCGACGGTATGACGGGCGTGAAGGATCCTGCCAATATTTATGTGAACCGCGACATCGTCAGCTTCACCAACATCTTCATCGTCAGCGATGAGAAGGGCGACAAGGGCGATCTGTATCGTGTGAATGAAGTACCCCACGGAAACCTTTCTAAGGTATGGTACAACAGTCCCACACTGAAGATGCAGCGCCGCATGACCATCTATACCCCTGCTGGCTACGACAAGGGCGGCAAGTACCCCGTGCTCTACCTGCTTCACGGAGCTGGTGGCGATGAGAATGCCTGGAGCGAACTTGGACGCGCCGCACAGATCCTCGACAACCTGATTGCAACGGGTAAGGCCAAGCCCATGATTGTGGTGATGCCTAATGGTAACCCCAACTGTCAGGCTGCCCCCGGTGAGTGGTCGTTTGGTATGTACACACCTGGTTTCCGCGACAGCGGCACTGGGCCTACCGCACCAGCTGCAGCCTCGATCCCAGAGAGCTTCATGGACATCGTAAACTATGTCGATGCCAACTATCGCACGTTGAAGGATCGCTCACACCGCGCCATTTGCGGTCTGTCGATGGGTGGCGGCCACACCTTCCACGTGAGTCTGCTCTACCCCACGAAGTTCGACTATTATGGACTCTTCTCTGCAGGCTTGCATCTGGCCAATGGCGGTTACCAGGATTCGTTTGCAGATCAGATCAAGGCCAATCCCGAGTTCGAGAAGCAGAGTGCCCGTCTTTTCGGCAGCAAGCCCAAGCTCTACTGGATGGGTATGGGTAAGACCGACTTCCTCTATCAGAGCACCGTCGACCTGCGCACCTACTGGGACACGAAGGGCTACAAATATGAGTATGTAGAGACCGATGGCGGTCACATCTGGCGCAACTGGCGTATCTATCTGACGATGTTCGCCCAGAAGATCTTCAAGTAAGACAAATTAATCCCCGCCCAACCTTTGAGCGGGGATTTTTCTTGAAGGGCTTTTTAGATTACTTGTACTTCTTCACTCGGTCGTCGTTGATGACGCCGCTCCAATTAAGCCCGAAGGCGAAGTCATAGGTGTGGCCGTCGGCATCCTGATAGCAGCGCATGTCGCGCGGCACGTCCTCTTGCTGCTCCTCGACGGTCTTCATGTCTGCAGGCATCTGCATGGGGAGCAAGGCCGAGGGCTCTGTCTTACCGCTGATGATGTCGAGCAGGGCCTGATGCTGCACGTTGAATGACACAAGGATGGCATCGGCAGAAGGCTCGATCTCAGAGAGAACCACAGGGCGCCCTGTCTCAAGAATGACAATAACGGGCTTCTCTCCCATCGCCTTCTTCGTGGCCGTCACGAGCACCATGTCATCGCGGTTATAGGCCTTGACGGTCTTGCCTCGGAAACTGCGGTTCGTTGTCTTCTCCATGGGGTCGCCACCTGCAATGCTGATAGCACGGGCATCACGGGCGGTGTAATCCTCGTACTGCAGACTGAAGGGCAGATAACCATTACCGCCCCGCTTCACATCATCGTAGCTGAAGCCAAAACCCGTGCTGGGTTCTTCGATAAGACAGATGGCGAAGTCGGCCTTATCAGGCGAATCCACGACATCGAAGTACTTCTTGACAAGGTCGAGGCTGATGGGTTCGACGATCTTCTCTTCGGAGATACCGCCCCAGGCACCTGGGATAGCAGGGAAGTGGCGCTTGGGCACGAAGACCTTCTTGCGGTCCTTCACAGGCAGCACACTGTTAGCATGGTTCTTGAGCATGACAACAGACTTCAGCTGTGCCTCGTAGCCCTCCTTCATGTATTCAGGCTTGCCCACAATCTTTGAGGTTTCAGCGGGATCAAGATAAGGATTCTCGAAGAGACCCACACGGAACACGTTGAGCAGCAGTCGACGGGCTGACAGCTCGAAGCGCTGGCGGGCACTCTCCTCACCCTGTTCCTTGGCCCACATCTGATAAGCCTCAATGACGGGACCTATCTCATTGTTGCCACCATACTGATCGACGCCAGCCTGCAGAATCTTGTAATGACGCTCTGCTTCGTTGAAGGTCTCCATGCCCCAGGGCTTACCGCCACGCGGACTATCAAGCACTTTCATATCCTTGGTGATACCCCAGTCTGTACAGACAACACCTTCAAACTTCGCCTCGTCGCGCAGTTGTTGTTGGATAAGCCACTGGCTGTAGCTGCCTCCCACGTTCTCGCCTGAGGGATCCTGATTCCAGAGGATGCTGTAGATGGGCATGACTGCCGAGGCCATCTTCGTCCCGCCTTCAAGGTTGAAGGCACCCTCTACGAACGAGCGCTTGTGCATGGCGAGGTTATTGCCAGGATAGACGGCATACTTGCCTGAGGCGTAGTGCGAGTCACGGCCACCCTCCTGGGCACCGTAGCCATACCAGTGCTTCACCATCGCGTTGACACTCTTCATGCCCCAGCCCTTGGTCTCGGGTGTGGTCTGGAAGGCATCACAATAGGCGCGCGCCATATCGGTAGCAAGCTGTGGATCCTCACCGAAGGTGCCGCTGAAGCGCGACCATCGGGGATCGGTGGCGATATCCACCTGTGGTGAAAGGGCTGTGGCGATACCCAGTGCACGGTATTCGTCAGAGGCTATCTCACCGAAACGATACATCAACTGGGGATCGAAGGTGGCAGCCAGTCCGAGGGAGGTAGGCCAGAGGGAGATCTGTCCGCCTGCCCCAGCGTTATACTCTGTGGTAGCACGAGCCTCATGACGGGGGTCTGAACTGGTGTTGGCAGGGATACCATGATCGAGCCCCTCGACGAAAGCCTGCATATTGTTGTTCCACACAGCAGCATCGGCAGGACTCTCCACGCGTGTCACCAAGACTGCGCGCAGATGATCATCGGCAAGGAATTTCTTCTGATCGTCGCTCAGGTCTGACGGCTTGGCACCACTCTCCTCGTAGGATTTGCCACCATAAGTAGAGACTCCGAAGCCCATACTCTCAATCATCGGCACCGCCTGATGACTGCTGTATAGCATCAGTCCTGCAATCTCCTCGATGGAAAGTTGTGAAGCGAGGTCGGCAGCGCGCTCCTCGGCAGGGAGCCGCCAGTCCTCATAGGCATCGAGCGAGTCGTTGCGGTTCAGGTCTTTGAAGGCAAAGCCATCGACTGTCAACAGCTTCACCCCAGATTGTGGCGAATAACCCAGAGAAGGGGCACCCTTCTGAGTGACCAACATGAATGAATCAACCTGTTGCTCCGACCATTTCTGACCTGTGCAACCTGCCAATGCCATCCCCGCCATAGCGAGGACAGTCATCATCGAAAAGGATAACTTCTTCATACGATACCTTATTAAGTGGTTTAACTTTTGTATTCCGTTGTTGGCTCTACATGCACCGCTACATGGGTCTCATCCCCATACTGACGCCTCAGGAGGTCTTCCACTTCTGAGGCTTTTTCATGGGCCTCGCGCAGGGGGATATCTCCATCCATCAGAATATGCAGCTCGATGGCATAGTGGTTGCCGATGCGGCGTGTACGCAACTCATGGGGCTTTGTGACACCATTCACCGAAGCAGCCAGCCTGAGGATCTCGTCTTCCACCTCGTCGGGCAGAGAATGCTCCATCAGGTCGCCGATACCATCACGCAACAAGTAGATGGCCACCTTCACAATAAACAGACCTACGATGACTGATGCCACAGGATCGAGCACCGTCCATCGCTGGCCCAGCAGGATGGCACCGCCGATACCGACGGCTGTACCTATCGACGAGAGGGCATCACTGCGATGATGCCAGGCATTGGCCTCCAGAGCCTGAGAGTTCAGCGCCTTTGCCTTCACCATCGAATAATGATAGACACCTTCTTTCAGGACTACCGACAGCAGGGCTGCCCAGAGTGCCAGCATGCCTGGTGCCTCCAAGAGCCCACCTCTCGCCCATACCATAATCTTTTCTATACCACTATACACGATGCCAATGGCCACGACGAGCAGAGCCATGCCGATGATGGTCATCGCCAGCGTCTCATACTTCCCATGCCCATAGTCGTGCGACTTGTCCTCAGGCTTGCTGCTGATACGGACGAACACCAGCACAATAATATCGGTGACAAAGTCAGACAGCGAGTGTACGGCATCAGCCACCATCGCAGCACTATGCCCCAGGATGCCAGCCACAAACTTAAAGACGAGCAGCACCACGTTGACCACCCCTCCGATAAGGGTTACCTCGTATATTTCCTTATTCCGTTCCATACTTTCGGTGCAAAGATAAATATAATATTCGTAAGTACCAAAAAAAGATCGTATCAGAACGCATATATCAGAAAAAAAGTGTATCTTTGGTCAGCGAATAGCAGGGGCGAAACTGCCCGTTTGCATCCTTGTAAGACCCGAGCTGAAATTTCAGCCCGGCTGTTTTTTCCCACGCAGGCTCCATCTTGCGGGAGGCAACAAGCGCAGCCTGGGGCGCAGTAGTTCCTGACCCCTTTGCGCCCACTTGTTGGGCTTAGACTTCGTGAGGTCTATCCCATCAAAGACTACATTCGTGCCGTGATAAAGAATCATAAGAGCGCGCCTCCTTTCCTATGGCAATATTCGGCTATGTCGGTAATCATTGACTGAAACGACTGGGTGTGGCAGTAACCGTAATGCTCGTCAACAAATGCGATTCCGCCGAAACGGCTCAAGTAGTTAAACGCCTGCTTGAGCGTTAGTCCGAAGTGGCGTCCGAATTCCAATACGAAAATGAGCACCCATTCCGTCTTGTCGTGATTACTGTATCCCATTCTATAATAACTTTCATTTATCCGCTGCAAAGATAGGATATTTTTTATTAAGTTCCAAAGATTTGGCGATTAATTTCAAAACCAGACACAAAGAAACGGAAGCCGCTGACTTCCGTTTCTTATTCTTATCTTTGGGGAGCAGATCAAAGACCTCTTACCTTTGCACCAGATTATAGATTATGTTCTAAATGTCCGATGTTAAACATCGTATAAGTTTAGGACATGCGGTCATGATTTTGTA
>ONKL01000048.1 GCA_900318395.1 uncultured Prevotella sp. | reverse complement strand
ACATCTGCAACTTTATTTAGTTAACTAACGTATTGATTATCAAGCAGATAGTTAAACTTTGTAATAATTGGTTACCACCCAAATTGATGCAGAACCCTTATTTTTTTGTTTTTTGCATACACTGCATACACTAAGCATCTAACATGCTGATAATCAATAGATAATATTTGTGTATGCAGTTGAATATTTAGTGTATGCAAGAATTTGTGCCTACACCGATTGCTTTTATGATAACGGCAATTAATTTCGTGATAATAAGGGGATATTATTTGTCCCATGGGGTGGGACTAGTTGTCCCATGGCCTGGGACAAAATGTCCCATGGGGTGGGACACGCGCTATTTCTGCCCAAAGACAGAAAAGACATTTGTACTCATGGAGCCTTACACCATTACAAAAGTAGAATAAGAATGAACTATATTTTTATTACATTCTCGTGCGCAATGGGGTCAGACACTTCTGCGCCCCTGAACTTCGGAGAATGTAAACATAAAGCAATCGGTGTAGGCATAGGCACATGCATACACTAAATATTCAACTGCATACACCAATATTATCTGCTGAGTATCAGCATGTTAGATACTTGGTGTATGCAGTGTATGCAAAAAGTAATAAAAAAGTTTTTTTAGCGCCCATTATTCATGTTTTGGCTGAAAGATGGCGAATGTTTAAAGAATCATAAAAATCTGCTAAATCTTGCAGTGTTTGACGGTCTTATTAGTTATATAAGTAAAAACCATTTAAATAAAGAAAGCAAATATGGAAAGAAAAAGCATTTTAGTAACCCTGATGTTGCTGGCAGTGGTGCTGTTAGCAGGGTGTAGTAGTGATGATGAAAACAAAAGCCTTGTTGTCTGGGACATATCTCCAGTAGTCTTTCATGTTTTTATCACTGATAGTGAAGGTCATGACCTGCTCGATTCCACCTATCATGACAACATCATCAAAGAAGTGACAGCCACCTATCAAGACGAGACCTATCCTCTGACTACAGATCTGGAGTTTTATGATAAGAAATACGGAAAGGCAAGTACAAGAGCCTATCGCCCCACTTTTTACGGACTTCTACTACGTCCTTATTGGAGTCATAAGACTTTTACTAACAACGGTTTTGAAATAACCTTCGGCGAATTCAATGGTACGGAAAACGTTGACAAGCGCGAGATTACTTTAAATATGCCATACAATCAGCAACTGCGCCTGGCATATAAGAACAGTTTCAGGTGGTCAAATGGTGACCCAGACAAAAAGACCGTATTCTATCTCAACGATCAGGAACTGACTGACGAAGCTGGACGCTATGGCTACTTCAATTTCCGCTTTTCCAAAACCAGAGGTTACGAATACATAGCAAGTGAGGTCAAATGAGATCAAGGGGGGCACACTTTGGCTGAAGGATTTCTGAAAAAGACATGCAGCATACGATCACCGTTTCTTGCTGTTGATGCGGGAGCGGGTGGAGCGGAGGGTGCTCTCGCTGATGCCCATGATGCGCAGGATGTCCTCATCGCTCTTGCCTTCATGCTCCAGAATGGCGAAGAAGATGTCCGAATGTCGATGCGTCAGCTCATTGAGATCGAAAGAGTTAAAATTTCCTCCAAATCTTTACATTACTGCAAATTAATTTGCTAAATTGGAAAGAAAGTCATATCTTTGCACAGTCAAATATATAAGATTATGATTATTGCCAATAAGGTACTCTTGGATGACTTTGTTCAAACACATGCCAATGCTGTCAAACCCTTAAACAAATGGATAGAAGAGGTGAGAACAGCTCAATGGACTAGTCATATGGATTTGAAAAAGATGTTCCCTTCGGCAGACTACATAAAAAACGGACGCTACGTGTTCAACATAGGAGGAAATAACTATCGTGTTGTGGCTGTAGTTGTTTTTGTTGCGGGGGTAATGACCATTCGTTTTGTGGGAACCCATGCGGAATACAATAAGATAGATTGTGCAACGATTTAATAGTAAGGAGGATTTACAATGGAGAAACTGACAACTCGAAAGCAGTATGATGAAGTCAAGGCTCATGTGGAGCGGCTGATAACTGAGGCTACCGCTAAAGGTATGCTTGAGCCTGAAATGGATAATGCCTATACTCAGGAAATAGCCCAGTTGAGCAAACAGATGGCTCAATATGAGGACGAGTATCTCAATATTCTCCCTTTGCGCCAGAAGTCACCGCTTATTGCTAGTATCGAAGAATATTTTTATTCCCATGGCTTGCGTCAGAAAGATGTAGCAAAACTATTGGGCGTTAATGAGTCTCAGTTCAGTCAGATTATGAGTGGTCGCAGACGTATATCTATGTCATTTGCCAAACGTCTTCACTCTAGACTAGGAATAAATGCTGATCTCATCCTAGAGTACGCATAACAACCTCATTTTTATGGTGTTACCGTTTCTTGCTGTTGATGCGGGAGCGGGTGGAGCGGAGGGTGCTCTCGCTGATGCCCATGATGCGCAGGATGTCCTCATCGCTCTTGCCCTCATGCTCCAGAATGGCGAAGAAGATGTATTTGGGCGACAGGTGGTTGTAGTCCGTTTCCATCTCGTTGACGAAAGGCAGGTCTTTCATCTTGTAATACTCTAGATAGTTGATGAAGTCATCCTTCGACCAGCGGACGGTGGTTTCACCAGTCTCAATGGCATCGTAGAGTTCCCTGCCTTTGGCGAGGATACCCGAATGTTGATGCGTCAGCTCATTGATCTTCTCATGCAGTTTGTTGATTTCCGTGGCGCTGGCCTTGCCGCTGCTTTCCAGTTCTGAAGCCTTTTTCGTATAGGCGTCCAACTGGATCTTACTCTCTGCTAATTCCTTTTTGGCTTTCATGCCTTGACGGCTCTTATAGCCGAGGAAAGTCACGATGATTGTTGTCAGTGCCAGAAGCCCTAACCCCCAGGTCATATACTTCTCTCGCAAGTCGCGCACAGCGGTCTCTTTGTCATATTTCGCCTGAATTTCCGCAATCTGGTCTTTTCTTTGCCCTTCATAGAATCGCTCTTGCGTCTTGAGGATACTATCTGCCAAAGCATTGGCCTGCATGAAATCCTTCTGCTCCATACTTTGCTGGCGCATAGCCTTGAGGATTTCGATTCTAACACGTGTACTACCGTTTATTTCAAGAGCTTTGTTCCAGACGGCTTGGGCTTTATCAACTTGACCTTGTTTGATGTATAGGTTAGATAATGCCAGATAAGTCCATGACTGAGGATGGATACCTACAGCTTTCTTTAAATATCTCTCTGCCATTTCTGGCTCTGTATCTACATAAAATTCTCCAATTCTGGTATATAGATACGCTTTATCTGTATCTGTGATATAATCAGCAAGGGGTAGACATTCCTGAATACAAATTGCCACACTATCAGTCTTCCCCAAATAAGAATAGCTACCAACCATATAGATAAGAGCTATAGCCTGTCGATTCTTATCACTCAATTTTTGGGCTACTTGATATGCTCTTTTTGCATAATGCAGTGATAAATCATATTCGTAGGCAAGATTATTATAATAAGAAAGTGTTTCATAAATTTTATGCTTCAAAAGTAAATTATTAGTTTTTTCTGCATACTCTTCGGCATATTTGATTAAATAAATAGATGGCACCAATTTGTTTGTGAGTTCATAGGATATGGCACCTTTATAATAATAGGCACGGGCTTTTTTCTCATCGTCGAGTGTTTTTTCATAGTAATTAACGCTGTAGTCAATTAAACTATCCTCTTGGGTGAGCGTCATGAGTCTATTTCGTGCTTCTGTCCTCAATAGGATAAAATAGGCAGAATCTGCTTGGTTAGAATTCGTAATCCTTAATTCTGAAAGTCTGGCAAGTGCGGAATCTACTTTATCGTGAACCAATAGTGAATCTATCTGTTCTAACTGAGCGGTCACATTTCCACCTTTGCATCCCATCATGATGATGGATGCAAGTATCATAAAGAACTGAATATATGATCTCATTTTCATTGTCACGATGCAAAGGTACTAAAAAAATTGGTAACACAAAGCAATTTTCTTTTTTGTTTTATGCGCCCAGCAACGTCATAATTGGCTTTTCATTGCTGCATTTATACTGTGTTTTTGATGTTGCATTTCATGCAACACGCTGATTATTAATTCGTTTGCGAGTTTTTGGCTTGCAACGTCCGATTGGAAAAAGTCAGCAAAAAACTTGGATTATTCCATTCCCTTACCTAATTTTGCAATGCGATAACGCTCCAAGTTGTCTGACAAAGCATCACAATGGGGCAAGTATAAACATAGTAATAAATGATTAAAAGAAAGATTATGGAAAAGAAAGTTTTGTTTGTATTGGCTTTTGCCATGTTGTTTATCGGTATGACAGTATCTTCTTGTAGCAGTGATGAAGATGCCCCGGATAATAGTATACCCAGGCCAAATTATCCGATCTATGGTGACTATATCAGAGATGCAAAAGGTGAGGCTGCAACAGTTTATTATGAAAACTGGTTGTCCAATTGGGCTCTATTAGACTCAGATGGCAATCGCTACTATTTCAATTTATCCAGTGATAGTGTTGATCATGCGCATTTTGAGTCGTTGGTTAAGAATGGAGTTCTGGCAGATGATGCTCATGTAAAGTTTGATGGAAAGGTATATATAGTACCAGTGATAAATGGAAAGAAGCGGTAGGAAATAGAATTCCAGACAAGGAAAAGACATTTGTACTCATGGAGCCTTACACCATTACAAAAGTAGAATAAGAGATGAACCAGATTCTTGTTACAATTTCATTGTTAATTGTTGCGACCTGTGTAAAAGCGCAGGGCGTTGAAGGTATTGTTTTCGACGAAAACCGCGAGCCGATACCTTTTGCCAGTGTATCAGTTATAGCAGCCGAAGATTCGGCATATGTGACTGGAACAACAACAGACGAGAATGGCAAATTCCACATAGACTGCAATACTTCGGAGAAACTACTGAAGGTGAGTTTTGTTGGATATGTCACCCAGTATCTTCAACCTAAGAATGGAATGACAGTTGAAATGAAGGAGGAGGAACTAAAGGTCGGCGATGTCATCATCACAGGCCATCGTCCCGCCTATCAAATGAGAAATGGTACATTGGTTGCTCCTGTGGAGAATACCATATTAAGTAAACTTGGTAATGCAGACGATGTTTTGAAGCTATTACCCTTATTACGGAAGAAAGATGAGAATTTCCAGATAGTCGGTCATAAGAAGACACTTGTATATATCAATAACCGCCTGATGCGGGACAGCAAAGAACTGGAGGAGATAAACAGTAGCGACATCAAGGATGTTAAGTTGGAACTGAATCCTGGCAGCAAATATGCTGCCGATGCCGACGCTGTCATTATCATTACAACCAAGAGGCCTGTGGGAGAAGGGTTAGGAGGACGGATCTTTACCCAATACAACTATAATGGCAAAAACAAGTTCTTGGGTCAGGCAAGCCTGAATTATCGCCACCAAAAACTGGATGTATTTCTGAATGGCACTTATTATCTGAATCAGTGGGAACAGGATCAAAATGACTATTATCACTTCAAGTTTAATGAGATGCCAATTAAAATAGAGAGTGAAAACCTGCTTTGGAAAAAGATGTATCCACTCATCATGATAACGTCGGGCTTGAACTATAATTTTACCGAAAGATCACAGATAGGGTTGAGGTATTCTGGCACTTTCTCTGGGCAACAGCATTTCTGCACGGATAATCACGTCAACTATCATGAAGGGAGCAAGGTTGAGGTATTTGATGCTTATTCAGATATAGCATCAAAGCCAACTAACCATCAGGTCAATGCATACTATCAGAATACGATATCAGATAAGTGGCAGATAAACGCTGATGCGACTTTTGCATATAATAATGTCAACAAAGATGGGTCTGAACGGGAAACCAGAAAGGGTTTTCCTTCGGAAGTGAACAACTCCAGTGTGAGCAAAACCAGATTATGGGCACTGAAAGCATGGAGCAATCATCAGTTGCTTGGAGGAACGGCAGAATGGGGATTTGAGGTCATGAATACGCAAAGCGACCAGAACTATGAAATGAAGAATGATGAAATCGCCCAAATATTCCCCAGCTCGACAAATATTTCGAAACAAAAAGCTCAAAATGTGTTCTTAACCTATTCACGAGATTTCGGCAGCATTTCAACTTCGTTAGGACTGCGATATGAGCATGTGGATTTTGATTACGAGAATAATGGGAGGCATGAGGACAACGCCAGCAGGATTTACAACAACCTGTTCCCTTCCTTTTCCCTGTCCTATTCAAAAGGTCTTACAAATTTGGATCTAAGCTATCGAACCATTGTCAGGCGCCCCAGTTATTACCAGTTGCGAAATGATGTCCAATATAATAACAGTTTCAGTGCTGAAGGGGGGAATCCGGAATTGAAGCCTACCTATACGCATCGCTTCTCTATGACTATACAACATCGTGATTTGATTCTTGACGCTGCCTACAAATACCATAAGGATGATTCGCACTTCTATAATCTGCCAATAGGTGAGGTGCCTATTTCGATCTCGAATTTCAAGAATCTTGATATGCAGACCTATGATGCCAATCTTTCTTATTCTCCTACTTTCGGAATATGGAAGCCGTCTTTTCAAATTGGAGTTAGTGGACAGATACTTCATGATAATGGTGAAAGCTATTGTGGAATAGGATTCAACTACCAGTGGAATAACCACATCTCACTTCCTAGGCAGTGGACTGTGATTGTTGTCCTGGACGGTAATTCTGCACAATACGACTCATTCGCATATTGCATGCCTTATTTTAATTCCTCCGTCACTATACAGAAGCAAATAGGGAATTGGAGCCTATCAGGAAATGTCAGTGACATATTCGATACCTATCGTGATCGGTGGTCATTAACAACCAATGGGGTACGATATGAGAAATGGAACAACCCTCATGCCCGTGGCTTCTACCTCAGAGCCGTATATACTTTCAACCCCTCGAAGTCTAAATACAAGGGTGGCCAGGCAGGGCAGAGTGAACTTCAGAGAATGTAATACAACATAAATGATGAAGTCTTTCCCTGTGATATATCAACACGATGCAGCATAGGAAGATGATTAATGTTTAAAGAATCATAAAATTCAGTGAAATCTTGCAAGGTTTACTGGGGTTTTCTGTTATATAAAAAAAGAACCATAGAAAAGAAAGCAAATATGAAAGTTAGATTCAATTGTATGATCATGAAGAAACAAAGCTATTATGCAATTCTGATGCTGCTGGCATCGGTGCTGCTGGCGGCTTGTAGTAGTGATGACGATGAGAGTGTTGTACCCCCTGTAACGAAAGAGGTAAATGTCTTGCTCATCCAGTCAGACAATGGTAAGACCAGCACTGGAGTGATGTATAAAAGCGGTGAGGGGTATAATCCCCCTCATTGCTACTTAGGTAGAGAAATCTGGTATAACAGTGGTAATGAACTCGCAGTCTACCACATGGGATTTGGAGCCAATATCAAGGGATCGGATGTCTTCTATATGCTTACTATTGATTTTGATAGCAACGAACCTATTTATTTCAGCGATATGAAGGCAGGAGATACATTTGACAGCAGCCAATTCCATGCTAGCGCTGCATACACGCCTACTTGGAAGGAAGACATCTTGATACAGGCAACGGTCTTAAGTGGCAAGATCACTGTGGTAAGCACGAGCAAGACTGATGATAAATCGTACATAACCCTGAGGCTTTCCGACCTACGATTTGATGCCATCGACCATTCATGCATCTATACTTTGAATGGTCTTGTTGAATACGAGATATGGAATACTCAATATGAATAATGTTACAATAAAAAACACACTGTTCCTGGAACCGTGTGTACTAGTTTGTTTTAATTATCGAGTTATGAGAAGATTTCTTTATATATTTTTAAGTACATTGTTATTCGCTTCATGTGCGAAAGAGTGGGAAGCTCCTGAGTGGACAATAACTGATGGAGAAAGAACATTTGAAAGAAGAGACACCCCATTAACGAGGGAGCAGGCTTGGCAGGTCGTGAAACACTACTTCTTTGGGGATGATGAAGGAAACATTGTTGGTGATGTCGTAGAATCGCTTGACATACTTGAACCCAACGTCATCATCGATTCCATTGCAGTGCAGTTAGCGAAAGAGAATGGATGGACTGATGTAGAATTTAGACGCTCACCCGACTACAGATCGTGGTTCTTCCATGTTCGTGAAACTCCTGGTGGCTGCATTCAATATGGGCGTCTCATATTCGTTTCGGAATATGGAGACAAGATAGAAACAAGGAAAAACGGCTGCGAAGGGGGAATTACAGTTCCTGTCAGGACTGTCCATACAGACCCCATTCATTTTAGCCAAGTAAATACACTGTTCCTGGATTCGCGCCTGCTGCCAAGCAGCGAGCGACTTGTCCCACCCCCTGGGACAATCAATCTTTTATTATTTCGTAAAAAATTGCCGTTATCATGAAGCAATAAAATAAAGAACCATCGAAAAAGAAAGCAAATTCATGAGAAGACATTGCATTTTTCTATCATTGATTTGTGTAGTGATCGCACTGAGCGCAGAGGCACAGGAAAAAGCGAGTTATCGGCATCTGCTCAGTATCGATATCGGCTACTGGTCGCTCAACGACTTTAAGGCCAATACGTACTACAGCGACTACGATCTGCAATGGGGGTATGGCTCGCATGCCTACCACAATGCGCAGTATTACAAAGAAGCCACCTATCATCCGCCTCTCTTCGACGTGAACTACCGCTACCTTCACTCCAAGCACTGGGCCTTTGGCGTGACGGCAGGTTTCCACACCTACTATCAGAAAGGAAAGAAGATTGCCAGTGGCAGCACCGTCCATGAGGAGCGCGAGACGAACTTCTCGCTCGTAGGCTCAGCACGCTATTATTGGCGTACGAAGAACTGGGTACGCACTTATTCTGAGATGGGTATAGGTCCAAGTCTTCGTTGGAAGAAGAGCTTCTACGACGAAAGCTACGAGAAGAAGTTCAAGCCCACAGTTCATCTCACCATTCTCGGTATCGAAGTAGGAAATAGTCATGTCATCGGCTTCGGAGAGTTTGGATTGGGAGCCTTTGGTATCTTCAGAGGTGGTATCGGATACCGATTTTAGTCAAAATCATCAACAACAGGAAAGGATATGAAACGTAATTTGTTATATTTGTGTATGGTCTCACTTTTGCTCGTCGGCTGCTGGAAGGAGAACGATGGTGAAAAGAACTATGAGGACAAGCCCCAGCGCGCTGCCTCGGCTACGATGGAGAGAGCCATGGGACTACTGAGCCATCTGATGTTAATGACCAAGGAAAAGGGCGACACCCTGCTGGCAAACCAGAAGATAACCCTTATAGACTATGATTCGTTTTTAGGACAGATGGAGTATGAGATAACAGCCGATGATCTGCACATCACATGGGAGACGATGCCAGGAAACGATGCACAAGGGGGAAGCATCGGTAACACGCGTATCAAGGGTACAGGCACTGTGCGCACTCTCGAGGAGTATCCCCTCGTTATGAACTTCGAGACGATTAGCGATCTGCTATTCAAGAGTACCAGATTCTGGGATGCGCGAGTCTATGACCAAAGTGAGACCCGCTTTATCTCGGGCGCGGCCCAAGTCAAGGTCAGTGGCGGCATGCCTGGTGATTCTCCTTTGGAATTCCTGATGAGGAAATAGTGAAATTTCTAAGTATGAACTTATCAAATCCCTCTACTCTTTCGGCTTGGTGCGGTGGCGGAGGGTGCGAAGGGTCTGTCCCAATGCCTTCATCGCACGTACCTCGTCACAGTTACTCGTGGTGGTAAGGCTCGCCTTTGATGATGGTGCAGGCGCGGTAGATCTGCTCGGTGAAGACGAGGCGTATCATCTGGTGAGAGAAGGTCATCTTGGAGAGGGAAAGCTGTTCGTTGGCACGGGCGTAGACGGCAGGGGAGAAGCCGTATGGGCCTCCGATGACGAAGATGAGTCGGCGGGTGGTGTTGCGCTTCTGCTCCAACCAGCGGGCGAACTCGATACTGCGCAACTCGCGACCATGTTCGTCGAGCAGCACGACGGTATCCGACGCCTGAATCTGTTTCAGGATGAGTTCACCCTCAGCAGCCTTCTGCTGTTCTTCCGAGAGACTCTTCGTGTTCTTGAGTTCGGGAATGGTGACCAGTTCGAAGGGCATGTAGTGGCCGATTCGTTCGACGTAGTCGCTAATGCCTGCCTGGAAATGGCGGTCGGTGGTCTTGCCTACGAGTATCAGCAGTGTCTTCATACGCTAATTCCTTTTGATGGTTTCGGTCTCGATGAACTCTTCGAACTGGCTCTTGTAGCCATTGAACACGTTGATGTCGACATCGCCCTGGATGCCAGCTACACGACCGTCGGGGCAGAGTTGCCAGAAGGCCAGACGGACATCGGGCTTGTACTCGCTGTAACGGGCAATCCACACGCGGTAGTCACGTTTCAGGTCGGACTGTTTCGACAGGTAGTTGTTCACGAACATCTGGTTGACATAGAGGATGGGCTTGACACCTGTGCTGCGCTCGACGGCTCTAAGCCAGATGCGAATCTGCTGGAACATTCGATCTGCACCCATCTGCTCGACCTGCGACTTGGAGGGTTCGATGTCGAGCACGGGTGGCAGGTCGCCGTCCTTGAAGAGCGTATTCCGCAGGAAATGCTGCGCCTGATCAGCTCCCGTGGTGCGCATCGACCAGAAGTGGTAGGCACCAACGCGGATGTCACGCTTGCGGGCCTGGGCATAGTCGCTGGCATAGAACTTGTTGCGGATAGTGGTGCTCTCCGTCGACTTGATGAAGATGAACGAGACGGGATAGTCGGCTGTGCCGCTGACATTATGGCTGCCACGCTTGCCGACGTGGATGATGCGCAGCTTGTCCCAGTGGATGGGTACGGCGCGACGTCCCTTGCCGTGCTGGTATTTCGAGATGTCGATACCGTAGATGCGCTCCGTGGTGTAACGCATGCGCTCGCCCATGAAGCGGTTCTTGCTCCATTCGCCTGCCTGCAGACGCGGCTCGTCGCCGTAAGGGTGGAGCAGTTGTACTCCGAAGCCCTGACGGAGATCGTTCGCAAAGTGTCCCTCTGAGTAGCTGCCGTCGGGCAAGAATAGGGCACCATGACCATGGGCTTTCAGACTGGAGAAGTCGCCCATGTAGATGCCTGTAGAGTCGGCGCGGACACCAGTCTCGATGGTGTCGGCCTGCCAGGTGGCTACGATAGTGCGCTGCAGAGAGTCGAGGCTCAGAACGGTGCCCTGCCGCTGCCGGCCCTGCCAGGTGCCGACGCTCATGGCGGAGAGAACAGGATTGATGCTGACGGCCAGTCGTCGGCCTGAGGCGATGGCGGCCACCATCTCGAAACCTTCGTCTTGTACGTCGTGGCGGTCGAAATAGTATTTCAACTCCTCATCCACTGCTGGTGAAAAACTGGGCGATGTGTTCATCGTGTCGGATATCGCAAGGGGGGCGGGCACATCGGCGATGTGCATGCCTACGTGCTTGGGGGCACCAATCAGATAGCTGGCACTCATCAGAGCTGCCATACCTATTATAATATATAAAAGAATCTTTTTCATCATTTGACGCTGCGAAGATACAACATTTTTCCGACTCGTCCAAGTTTTCGGCAAATAATTTGGAAGTTTAAGAATTTCTCGTTATTTTTGCAGCAGGAATACTAAAAGAACAAGGATATGATGAAGGATTTTAATTTCTATGCACCGACACGTGTTGTGTTCGGTCGCGAGGCTGAAGAGAAACTGCCGCAGCTGATACAGCAGTATGGCGGCAGAAAGGTGCTGGTACACTTTGGCGGAGGCAGTGCCCGTCGTTCTGGATTGCTCGACAAGGTGGAGAAGATGCTCACAGAGGCTGGTATCAACTACGTGGAGTTGGGTGGGGTAGTGCCTAACCCCTTGCTGTCAAAGGTGAAGGAGGGTATCGAGCTCTGCAAGCGTGAGAACGTGGACTTCATTCTCGCCGTGGGTGGCGGTTCGGTCATCGACTCTGCGAAGGCCATCGGCTACGGCGTGGGCTATTCAGGCGACGTTTGGGATTTCTGGGACGGCAAGGCCGTGCCTCAGTCATGTCTGCCCATCGGCGTGATGCTGACAATTCCTGCAGCAGGCTCGGAGATGTCGTCGAGTTGTGTGATCACCAACGATGAGGGGATGCTGAAGCGCGGCGTGAACAGCGATCTCTGCCGCTGTAAGTTCGCTATCATGAACCCAGAGCGCACCTATACATTGCCGCCCTATCAGACGGCTGCCGGAGCTACGGACATCATGATGCACACGATGGAGCGCTACTTCTCTAAATATGAGGATGCCATCCTGACAGATGCTATCGCCGAGGCACTGCTGCGCACGGTGAAAGATGCCACCCCAATTGTGCTGGAGCATCCTGAGGACTATGAGCATCGGGCTGCCATCATGTGGGCCAGTTCACTGTCGCATAACGACTTGACGGAGTGCGGCACAGAGAAAGACTTCGCCTGTCATAAGCTGGAGCACGAACTGAGCGGCCTCTTTGGCGTGACACATGGAGCAGGTCTGGCTGCCATCTGGGGTTCGTGGGCCAGCTATGTGAAGGATAAGCATCTGGCCCGCTTCGAGAAGTTCGCCCGTAACGTGATGGGTGTCGAGGGCGCTTTGGCAGGCATTGAGGCTATCGAGGCTTTCTTCCATTCTATCGGCATGCCCACTAGTATCCCTGAACTGATAGGCCGTCAGGCAACAGATGAGGAGATAGAGACGCTGGTGGACAAATGCAGTCGTGGCGGCAAGATGAACATCGGTGCGATGGAGGTGCTGACGCCCGAAGATATGAAAGCTGTCTATCGAATAGCTAATGAGAAGTGAGGAGTGAAAAATAAAAATGTCACGTTTTGATGCAAAAAAGTGACATTTTATTTGTTTATTTCAAAAATAATGCTTACTTTTGCCCCCGATTTCAAAAAATAGTGAACAGATGATGAGTTTTAATCTACTTAATGGCCTTATTATTATTCGACTGCAGGAACGCAGCCGGAAGTGACGAGGTGGATGTAGATCAGAGATGAACAGATAAAAGATAAACATTAAATACGAGCCTTTCTCACTTCCGGGTGTGAAAGGCTTTTTCGTTATTAGATAAAAAGAACAAAAGGACATAATAATAGACATAGTCAAAACAACAAATTAATAAACAGCAGAAATGAACGACAGACTTTACATTTTCGACACGACGCTCCGCGACGGGGAACAAGTGCCTGGCTGCCAGTTGAACACCGTAGAGAAGATACAGGTGGCTAAGGCTCTCGAACAACTCGGCGTGGATGTGATCGAAGCAGGATTCCCCATCTCGAGTCCTGGTGATTTCAACTCGGTGATTGAAATCTCAAAGGCCGTGACGTGGCCAGTGATTTGTGCGCTGACCCGTGCGGTAGAGCGTGATATCGATGTGGCCTTCGATGCGCTGAAATATGCCAAGCATAAGCGTATCCACACAGGCATCGGAACTTCCGATGAGCACATCCAGTATAAATTCAACTCCGACCGCGAGCATATCCTCGAGGTGGCCATTGCCGCCACAAAGTATGCCAAGCGGTATGTAGACGACGTGGAGTTCTACTGCGAGGACGCCGGACGAACTGACAATGAATACCTCGCTCGTGTGGTGGAGGCTGTCATCAAGGCGGGTGCCACGGTGGTGAACATTCCCGATACGACGGGCTACTGTCTGCCACAAGAGTATTTCGAAAAGATCAAATATCTGAAGGAACATGTCGACGGCATAGACCGTGCCATCATCTCGACCCACTGCCATAACGACCTGGGTATGGCCACAGCCAATACGCTGAATGGTGTGATGGCAGGTGCCCGACAGGTGGAAGTGACCATCAATGGCATCGGTGAGCGAGCAGGAAACACTTCACTCGAAGAGATTGCCATGATCCTGAAATGTCATAAGTCACTTCAGATAGATACGAACATCAATACTACCAAAATCTATCCGATCAGTAGGATGGTGTCGAGTCTGATGAACATGCCCGTGCAGCCCAACAAGGCCATCGTGGGTCGTAACGCCTTTGCCCATTCAAGTGGCATCCATCAGGACGGTGTGCTGAAGAATGTGCATACCTATGAGATCATAGATCCGAAGGATGTGGGTATCGACGACAACTCGATCGTACTGACAGCACGCAGTGGGCGTGCTGCCCTGAAGCACCGTCTGCACGTGAACGGTGTTGATCTGGAGGAGGATAAGCTTGATAAGGTCTATGAGAAGTTCCTGATTCTGGCCGACCAGAAGAAGGAGGTGACCGATGCTGATGCCCTGATGCTGGCAGGTGCCGATATGGCAGATACACACGCCGTACGTCTCGACTTCCTGCAGGTAACAACGGGTAAGGGCGTGAAGAGTGTGGCTTCTATCGGTCTTGACATCTCAGGTCAGAAGTTCGAGGCAGCCGCATCGGGCAACGGTCCGGTGGATGCCGCCATCAAGGCGCTGAAGAAGATCATCATGAAACAGATGACGCTGAAGGAGTTTACCATCCAGGCCATCTCGAAGGGATCGGACGATGTGGGTAAGGTACACATGCAGGTGGAGTACGATGGTAGTCTGTACTACGGTTTTGGTGCTAATACTGACATCGTGACTGCTTCTGTGGAAGCGTATATTGATTGTATCAACAAGTTCAAGAAAGAATGAAAGATTGAAAATATGAATACATTGTTTGATAAAATATGGGATAAGCACGTGGTGCAGCAGGTGGAGGACGGTCCTACACAGCTCTATATAGACCGTCTGTACTGCCACGAGGTGACATCGCCCCAGGCTTTCGAAGGCATGAGGGCCAGAGGACTGAAGTGCTTCCGTCCGGAGAGAATCTATTGTATGCCAGATCACAATACTCCGACACATGATCAGGATAAACCGATTGCCGACGAGGTGTCGAAGAAACAAGTGGATATGCTGGCAAAGAATGCAGCCGACTTCGGACTGACTCACTATGGGATGATGTCGAAAGACAATGGTATCATCCACGTGGTAGGTCCTGAGAAGGGCTTGTCGCTGCCTGGCATGACCATCGTCTGTGGCGACTCGCACACGTCGACACACGGTGCGATGGGTGCTGTGGCCTTCGGTATCGGCACCTCTGAGGTGGAGATGGTGATGGCCTCACAATGCATCCTGCAGCAGAAACCCAAGTCGATGCGTATCACTATCAACGGTAAGCTGCAGAAAGGCGTCACCGCCAAGGATGTGGCACTCTACCTGATGGCGCAGTTGACCACCAGTGGTGCTACGGGCTATTTCGTGGAGTATGCAGGAGATGTGGTGCGCAACCTCTCGATGGAAGGGCGCCTCACACTCTGTAATCTCTCGATAGAGATGGGTGCAAGAGGTGGTTTCGTAGCTCCTGACGAAACGACCTTTGACTATCTGAAAGGGCGTGAGTTTTCGCCTAAGGGCGAGGCCTGGGACGAGGCTGTAGCCTATTGGAAAACCTTGAGGAGCGGTGACGATGCCGTGTTTAATAAGGAATTGATTTTCAATGCAGAAGATATCGAACCACGCATTACTTATGGAACCAATCCGGGCATGGGTATCGGTATCACAGAGGCTATTCCTACTACAGGTGATGCCAACTTCGACAAGGCACTGCGCTATATGGGTTTCGAGGCTGGACAGAAGTTGCTCGGCACCAAGGTTGACTACGTGTTCCTTGGGGCGTGTACCAATGGGCGCATAGAGGATTTTAGAGCCTTCGCTTCGATCGTCAAGGGGCGCCAGAAGTCTTCTGAGGTCATTGCCTGGCTCGTTCCCGGCTCGTGGGCTGTGGATCGTCAGATCCGTGAAGAGGGACTTGACAAGATTCTCGCTGAGGCTGGTTTCGAAATCCGCCAGCCTGGTTGCTCCGCCTGTCTGGCGATGAACGACGACAAGATACCGGCAGGTAAACTATCGGTATCGACCTCAAACCGTAATTTCGAAGGTCGTCAGGGCCCTGGTGCGCGCACCATCCTGGCATCGCCTTTAGTCGCCGCCGCCGCAGCTGTAACCGGTGTGATTACTGATCCAAGAGTATTAATTTAGGCGCGGATTACACGGCTCTCTACGAGAGTCGCGGCTAAAATTATAAAAGCCGTGTTAATCCGTGAAATCTGTGCCCAAAAAGAAGAAGAAATGAAACAGAAATTCGAAATAATTACAAGTACTTGCGTGCCTCTGCCGCTGGAGAATGTGGATACTGATCAGATTATCCCGGCACGCTTCCTGAAAGCTACGACGAAGGAGGAGAAATTCTTTGGTGATAACCTCTTCCGTGACTGGCGCTATCAGGCTGATGGAACGCCCAATCCTGACTTCGTGCTCAACAATCCCACCTATTCGGGTTGCATCCTCGTGGCTGGTAAGAACTTCGGTTCGGGTTCGAGCCGTGAACATGCAGCCTGGGCTATCGCAGGCTATGGATTCCGTGTGGTGATCAGCTCGTTCTTCGCTGATATCCACAAGAACAATGAACTGAACAACTTCGTGTTGCCAGTGGTGGTCTCGGAACCGTTCCTCGCAGAACTCTTCGAAAGTATCAAAACCGACCCGAAGACAGAGGTGGAAGTGGATCTGCCTCATCAGACAGTCACCAACAAGGCTACGGGCAAGAGCGAACATTTCGATATCAACGGCTATAAGAAACACTGTCTGATGAATGGTCTCGACGATATCGATTTCCTGGTACAGAATCACGATAAAACAGAACAATGGGAACAAGCGAACAAATAAACATGTATCAGCGCATACAGCCGTTTGTGGAGATCATGGACTCCACCTTGCGCGACGGTGAGCAGACCAGCGGTGTGAGTTTCCTGCCGCATGAGAAGCTGATCATCGCCCGTATGCTGTTGCGCGACTTGAACGTGGATCGTATCGAGGTGGCCTCGGCACGCGTTTCTGAGGGTGAGAAAGAGGCTGTTAGCATGATCTGCCGTTACGCCCAACAGATAGATATGCTCGACAGGGTGGAGGTGCTTGGTTTCGTGGACGGCGGACAAAGTGTGGACTGGGTCGAGGCATGTGGCTGTAAGACTATCAACCTTCTGGCAAAAGGGTCGTTGCGTCATTGCAAGGAACAACTGCATAAGACACTTGAGGAACATGTCGCCGACATTATCGAAGAGGTGAAATATGCCCGTCGGAAGGGGCTGACTGTGAACCTTTACCTCGAGGATTGGTCGAACGGTATGAAGGACTCTCCTTCGTATGTCTATGACGTGATGGATCGGCTCTGTGACATCGGCATCCGCAGGTTTATGCTTCCTGATACCTTAGGTATCATGAACCCGTTGCAGTGTATCGAATATTTCCGTAAAATGATTAAAAGATATACTGATACACATTTCGATTTCCACGCGCATAACGACTATGATCTGGCCGTGTCGAATTCACTGGCAGCTGTATTGAGCGGTGCGAAAGGACTCCATGTGACGGTGAACGGACTAGGAGAGCGCTGTGGCAATGCGCCGCTATCGAGTGTGCAGGTGATTCTCAAAGACCAATTCCATGCCAAGACGAATATCATCGAGAACAAGCTGAACGATATCTCCCGTCTGGTAGAGAGTTATAGCGGTATTGCTGTCGCTCCCAACCAGCCGATTATCGGCGATAATGTGTTTACACAGGTTGCCGGTGTGCATGCTGACGGTGATAAGAAAAACGGTCTCTATCAGAATGAACTGGCACCCGAGCGCTTCGGTCGTAAGCGTGAGTATGCGCTGGGCAAGAACAGTGGACGGGCGAACATCGCTAAGAACCTGGAGGAACTGGGATTAGAGCTCACACCAGAACAGACCAGGCGCGTCACCCAGCGTATCACAGAGTTGGGCGACAAGAAGGAAATCGTGACGCAGGAGGATCTGCCATTTATCGTGAGCGACGTGCTGAAGCACGATGTTCAGGAAGATAAGGTTAAACTGGTAAGTTATGTCGTGTCAACAGCTTACGGTCTGAAACCTGGAGCAAATATTAAAGTGGAGATCAACGGTCAGGAGTATGAGGCGAGTGCTACGGGAGACGGTCAGTATGACGCCTTTGTGAAGTCGCTGCGCTATATCTACAAGAAGTATCTCGACCGCACATTCCCCATCCTTCAGAATTATGCGGTAACCATTCCTCCCGGTGGACGTACGGACGCCTTGGTCCAGACGGTAATCACCTGGAATGATAACGGGCGTATACTCCGTACACGAGGACTTGATGCCGACCAGACAGAAGCTGCCATCAAGGCTACATTTAAGATGCTGAATATATTTGAAAACGAACAAAGTAATAGTTTATAATATGAAATTGAAAATTGCGATTCTCTCGGGTGATGGAATAGGACCTGAGATTATGAAACAAGGTGTGGCTGTGCTCGATGCTATTGCAGAGAAATGCGGACACGAGTTTGAATACGAGGAGGCCATCTGTGGGGCACATGCCATCGACGAGGTGGGCGATCCTTACCCTGATGCAACCCACGAGGTGTGTATGCGTGCTGACGCTGTGCTCTTCGCTGCTGTCGGTGATCTGAAATACGATCATGACCCAACGGCTAAGGTGCGTCCGGAGACAGGACTGCTGGCTATGCGTAAGAAGCTGGGACTCTTCGCCAATGTGCGTCCGGTGGCCACCTTCGACTGTCTGTTACATAAGTCTCCGCTGAAGGACGAGCTGATCCGAGGTGCAGACTTCGTTGTGTTGCGCGAGTTGACGGGAGGTATGTATTTCGGAGAGAAATACCAGGATAACGATAAAGCCTACGACACCGACATCTACACCCGTCCAGAGATTGAGCGCATCGTGAAACTCGGTTTCGAGATGGCTATGGAGCGCAACAAGCATCTGACAGTCGTAGACAAGGCCAACATCCTGGCATCGTCGCGCCTGTGGCGACAGATTGCCAAGGAGATAGAACCCCAATATCCTGAGGTGCGTACAGACTATATGTTTATCGACAATGCCTCGATGCGGGTTCTCACAGATCCTCGCTTCTTCGATGTCATCGTGACAGAGAACACCTTCGGTGATATCCTTACCGATGAGACAGCCTGTATCACTGGTTCGATGGGACTGCAGCCATCAGCCTCATTGGGAGAGCATACGCCACTCTTTGAACCTGTACACGGCTCATGGCCTCAGGCTGCAGGACAGAACCTTGCCAATCCTTTGGCACAGATTCTCTCGGCTGCTATGCTGCTTGAGCATTTTGGTCTGAAGAAGGAGGGAGCGCTTGTGCGAGAAGCCGTAGACGCCTCGTTGGCTGCTAATGTCCGTACCCCGGAGATTCAGGTCGAAGGCGGTGCCAAATACGGAACGCGCGAGGTAGGAG
The DNA here is from genome assembly GCA_900318395.1 of uncultured Prevotella sp. GTDB lineage: Bacteria > Bacteroidota > Bacteroidia > Bacteroidales > Bacteroidaceae > Prevotella. The sequence continues at coordinate 24,707 of ONKL01000048.1, read as the reverse complement.
AGTGGATTGTCAATTACATCAAACATGCGTAAGCTGTTATTGATCACCCTGTTCATGTATGGGATCTGTGCTCAGGCACAGACCCCACGTGAATGGCGTGACTCCGTGTCGGTATTGATAGAGGCAATCAACAAAGCACCCAAAAACATCAGTCTGCGACTGTTGAAAGCCGAGGCCAACATCAATCTGCAGCAGTGGGATTATGCTGTGCAGGAATATGGCTATGTGCTCCGTCTGGATGAACAGAATCTTGCAGCCTTATTTTTTAGGGCTTTCTGTCATACGCAGTTGCGTCATTACGATCTGGCAAAGTTCGACTACGAGACGTTTCTCACCATCCAGCCCGAACATTTCGAGGCTCATTTGGGGCTCGCCCACACCCTGCAGAAAATGGGCAAGAAGACCGATGCCTTTGACGAGTTGAATCGCATTGTCCAACTCTTCCCCGATAGTGCGGATGCCTTTGCAGCCCGAGCTGCTTATGAGACAGATCTGAAACAGTATGAGGCAGCCGTCTACGACTGGGATGAGGCATTGCGCCTTCAGCCTGAGAATGTAGAATATGCTATATCCAAGGTCGATGCCCTGATACGACTGGGGCGTCGCCAGGAAGCCCGCGAGCAACTGGACGCTATCGTTCGTCGGGGTACTCCTCGGGGCGCCCTGAAGCAGTGGTATGATCAGTTGAAATAGTCTTTTTAGTGCAGATAGGGATTATAGCGCAGTTCCTCACCGATGACTGTTTTGGGGCCATGACCGCTGTATACCACAGTATCTGCAGGCAGTTTGGCCATCACGTTTTTCAGACTGTTCATGAGGTCTTCGTACGAACCGCCTTTGAAGTCCGTGCGACCGATGCTCATTCTGAAAAGGGTATCGCCTGAGAAAACCACCTTTTCTTCCTCACAATAGAACACCACGCCACCGGGTGTGTGACCGGGTGTCTTCAGCACCTTCAGTTCATGGTGACCAAAGCGGATGACCTCATCGGGTTCGAAAAATCTACCAGCTTTTGGGAACTCGCGTCTCAGGGGAGCACCAACGATATCCATGAACTGTCCGTTCAAGTCGTTGACCAGATAGTCGTCTTCAGCCGCAATCTCAGCTCTTAGCCCGAATGCCTGGAAGATGGTGTCGATGCCAAAGTTATGGTCAAAGTGCCCATGCGTGCAGAGTAGGTGCTTGGGCGTCAGTTCTTCATCCTTGATGTATTGGACAATGGCGGTGCGCTCCTCCTCGTAGTACGCACCACAATCGATGATGACACACTCCTTGGTGTCATCGCTCACCACGTATGTGTTTTCCTGAAGCAGATTGCACATGAAAATCTTGATGTTGAGCATAATCGTTTATCTGATTAAATGGGTAAATAGATGACGTGCTTACCCTTAAACCACTCTTCTGTGAAAAAGTTGCTGATGTCGGTGGTCTCTACAATCTTATAGAAAGGGCGGAGTTCGGCCTGCAAGTCGCCGCCTTTTAGACAAAGGATACCATTGGGAAGGGCATTCTGCTGTTTCTTCCCGATATTCTTCTTCACAATCTTCACCAGGTCGGGTAGGGGCATCACCGCACGGCTTACCACAAAGTCGTATTTTCCTTTCTCCTCCTCACCGCGCAGATGTTCGGGCTGACAGTTCTTCAGTCCGATGGCATTCGCTACTTCTTGGGCCACACGGATTTTCTTGCCAGTGCCGTCAATCAGTTTGAAGTGGCACTCAGGAAACAGGATGGCCAGGGGGATTCCTGGGAATCCGCCTCCCGTTCCGAAGTCGAGAATGGCCGTATCGGGTCTGAAATTCACCACCTTGGCAATGGCCAGTGAGTGGAGCACGTGGTGCTCATACAGGTTGTCGATATCTTTGCGTGAGATGACATTGATTTTCGCGTTCCAGTCAAGATACAGATCGCCGAGCGCATCAAACTGGCGTTGCTGTTCATCACTGATCTGCGGGAAATATGTTCTGATGATATCTGATGTCATGTTCTTAATAATCGAAAGTGGTCTTGAGGATTTTTTCAATGTCACTATATGGAATGATGAGTTCTGTCATACCCATATTGTAGGGTGCTATCTCGTATGGATTATAGATAAAGGTGAGGGTCTCTTCGCCAATTATGAAATTCTCAGTAGGGAACATATCCATCGAGTTGAGATAACCTTTCTCTTTCAATTCTGTAAGATCAGCCGAACCCGTCTTCTCTTTCAGCGCCGTCAGCAACTTCGCCGTCAGCTGCTGCTCATATCCTGTGGCAAAGATATCAGAAAGAGCCAAATGACGCCCAGTCTTCTTGTCGAAATTCATCGTCAGCAGTTGGTTAATACCATGCGCAGTACCTTCATAATAATCAATCGTAGCCAGATAGACAATCGTGTTCTCATTGCCAGGATTGGTCTCTGTGGTGATGATATAATGGTAGTCATACCAAGCTCGTTTGGTCGTGTCAGACCGATCCTGATTATAGAGCGGCAGGAGCGTGTTCTTGTAATTCAGGATATAGGCATTGGTGAACTGTGTGGCAGCAGCTTCTACAGTGACATCCTGTTGATTGAAAAGTCGCTCCACCAGATATTCATTAATATTCTGAGCGGCTTCACCCTTCTTCTGTCTGGCAGACTGGACTTTCAGACTGATGCTGCATTTAGGAGAAAGTTCTTCGTTTGAGAGATTGGCGGTCTTTTCCAAAGTAATGGTCTCAAACCACACCTCCTCATCATTGCCACTCTTGCAGCTTGCAGACAGCCACAAGATAACAATAATAAAGGTAAGATTCTTTACGTTCATTTTCGTGCTCAGACAATTTTTGGTTACAAAAATACACTAAAATCATGAAAAAAGCAAATTTCTCGTTCAAAATTATTAATTTTGCACCCAAATTTTAAGATATGCAAGAAAAAAAGTTGAAAGCAGTACTGTTCGACCTTGATGGAGTGGTGTTTGATACCGAGCCCCAATACACTATATTTTGGGGAATGATTTGTCGTCAGTACCATCCTGAGCATCCAGGTCTTGAGCATGAGATTAAAGGGTCGACGCTCACTCAGATCTACGACCGTTGGTTCAGTGGTCCGCTTGAGTCGGAGCGTGCAGAAGTCACCCGTCGCCTTGATGCCTATGAAGAGTCGATGCACTATGACTATATTGATGGCTTCGAAGCCTTGATTGCCAATCTTCATGCTCATGGTGTGAAGACCGCAGTCGTTACCAGCTCGAATATTCCCAAGATGGAGAGTGTCTACCGTTATCAGCCTTCTTTCCAGACGCTTTTCGATGCGATACTAACCTCCGAGGATTTTGCTCGTAGCAAACCTGATCCAGACTGTTATCTGCGAGCTGCCAAGCGCTTCGAGGTCGCACCTGAGGAGTGCATAGTCTTCGAGGACAGTTTCAACGGTCTGCGTTCTGGTCGTGCTGCCGGCATGAAGGTTGTCGGTGTATCTACCACAAACAGTGCCGAGGCGATAGCACCTTATTCAGATATACAAGTAGGCGATTATCTCAATATAAACTACGCTACACTTATCACGTTACTTTAAAAATGAATTCCCAGAATACGCCCGTACATATCCGTCTCTGGCATCGTGACTTCTGGCTGATGGCTATCGCAAACACATTGCTGACGACAGCCATTTATATGCTGGTGCCTACAATGCCTCGTTGGCTGATTGACGTGCAAGGTTTCACGACTACAGAAGTAGCCCTGGCGATGGCCTCCTTTGGTGTCGGTCTTTTCTCTTTTGGCCTGTTCGTGTCGTTTCTCGTTCAGTATTTCAGGCGGAATCATGTGTGCATCTGGTCTATTGCCCTGATGACGGCACTCATCTTCTCGCTCTATTATTTCAATACTCGGTTCTGTCAGTTTGTAGAGGTTCCTTTCATCATCCTGCACCGTTTTGTATTAGGTGCCTTTTTCGGACTTGCTCAGATGGTGCTTACCAGTACACTGATTATCGACACCTGTGAGAGTTACCAGCGCACGGAGGCCAATCACTCGGCAGCCTGGTTCGGTCGCTTTGCCCTCTCCATCGGCCCTTTGGCGGGTCTGTTACTGAACCGTCTTTTTAATTTCGATGCAGTGTTACTGGCCGCTGCCGGTTGTCTGGCCGTTTCACTAATACTTATTATGCTTGTGTCGTTTCCATTCAGGGCACCTTCAGATAATATTTCAGCGACCAGTCTCGACCGTTTCTTCCTGACACATGGCTTTCCTCTGTTTGTGAATCTCCAGCTGGTCATGCTGGCTGTAGGTATTCTGTTCTCAACAGCACTTTCAGAACTCTTCTTCTCGATGATGATGGCGGGTTTTCTCTTGGCTATTCTGTCGCAGCGTTTCGTTTTCCGCGATGCAGAATTGAAGAGCGAGGTGGTGACAGGTCTTATCCTCATCGCTGCCGCCCTGTTGATGATGGTGACGCGTACCCAGCAGATTGTAGACTTCGCGGCACCACTGTTTATCGGTTTAGGTACAGGTATTATAGGCTCTCGCTTCCTGCTGTTCTTCATCAAACTAAGTCGCCACTGTCAGCGTGGCACGTCGCAGAGTACCTTTATGCTCGGGTGGGAGAGTGGTATTGCCTGGGGACTTGGCATCGGAATAGCTTTCTTCTATGGAGATGGAAAGATGGCTCTTATTGCCTCGCTCGTCTTGATTGCTGTCGCTTTACTGATGTATCATTTTACACACAATTGGTTTGCAAAGCATAAGAACAGATAGCAAATAAGAAATCCCGCCAATCGGCGGGATTTCTTATTTGCATGGGATCTTGTCAATTCTCTTCTGGTGGCGTCCCCCTTCAAACTCTGTCGTGAAGTACTCGTCCATAATCTTTCGAGCCATGTCTTCATCGATGAAGCGTCCAGGCATTACCAATACGTTGGCATTGTTATGCTGACGGATGAGGTGAGCAATCTCGGGAATCCAGCAGAGACCGGCACGGATGCTTTGGTGTTTGTTGAGTGTCATGTTGATACCCTCACCAGAACCGCAGATGGCGATACCAGGGAAAACCTCACCCTGCTCGATACCCTCTGCTAAAGCGTGGCCGAAATCACTGTAGTCGCACGACTCCTCGTTGTAGGTGCCGTAGTCCTTATACTGGTAGCCCTTCTCGTCGAGGTACTTCTTAACGAATTGTTTTAAGGCAAATCCAGCGTGATCGCTTGCAATTCCAATTGTTTTTATTTCCATAATCGTCTATTTAAAAGGCGCGGATTACGCGGATTAACACGGATTTATATTAATTCTTCGAGAGAAATAATCCGTGAAATCCGTGTAATCCGTGCCAGATTATTTATCCAAGAAGGGCTTTAACCTGCTTGTAAACATTCTCTCCGGTGAAGCCGAGTTTTTCGTCGAGCACCTTGTAAGGAGCAGAGAAACCGAAGCTCTCGAGTCCCCAAACAGTACCGTCGGCACCTACAAGGCCTTCGAGGTTGACAGGCAGACCTGCGGTCAGACCGAACTTCTTCTTGCCAGCGGGAAGCACGCTCTGCTGATATTCCTTGCTCTGGCTGCGGAACAGACCCTCAGAAGGAACGCTTACGACGCGTGTCTTGATACCATCGGCAGCCAGCAGCTTAGCACCAGCCTCGAGGGTAGAAACCTCAGAACCTGAAGCCAGAAGGATAACATCGTAGTTCTCGTCTGAACCAGCTACTACGTAAGCACCCTTTGTTGCCTGATTGTAGTCGTTGCCCTCGGGCAGCATCTCGATGTTCTGGCGAGAGAAGATCAGAGCTGTAGGCGTATCGATGTTCTCCATAGCCATACGCCAGCAAACGGTAGTTTCCTCGGCATCGGCAGGACGAACAACGAGTACTGAGTTCTTGCCGTGGTGATTCTTCAGCTTCTCCATCAGACGGATCTGTGCCTCCTGCTCAACAGGCTCGTGGGTAGGACCATCCTCACCAACACGGAAGGCATCGTGGGTCCAGATGAACTTCACGGGCAGCTCCAGAGAATACGAAGAAGGTACCGCAAGCGGGGATGACACCACCGTGCAGAGCCATACCGATACAGCAGCAAGCCATGGTGAGCTCAGCCACACCAGCCTCGAAGAAAGCACCAGAGAAGTCACCACGAACGATGTCGTGAGTCTTCTTCAAGAAGCCATTGGTGTTGTCAGAGTTAGACAGGTCGGCAGAAGCGCAGATCATGTTGGGCACCTGCTCAGCGAGCTGTCCGAGAACAGCGGCAGAAGCACTACGAGTAGCGCTGCCGGCCTTCTGCTCAACCTTGCTCCAGTCGATCTTCGGAGCCTTGCCACTGAACCACTCTTCGAGCTGGGCTGCTTTCTCAGGATTAGCCTTAGCCCATTCTGCCTTGGCAGCATAACGCTCAGCGCAGATCTTCTTCAGTTCCTCAGCACGCTTAGCATACATCTCCTTCACCTCTGGGAAGATCTGGAATGGGTTCTCAGGATCAGCACCCAGATTCTTCATTGTGTTGATGTAAGCATCACCACCGAGAGGAGCACCATGAGTAGCGCAGTTGCTCTCATAGCTGCTGTTATCAGCCTTACGGGCACCCTTACCCATCACGCAGTGACCGATAATGAGTGAAGGACGCTCCTTCTCTGCCTGAGCCTTCTTGATGGCCTCACGGATCTGGTCAACGTCGTTACCGTCAATCTTCTGTACGTACCAGCCCCAAGCCTCATACTTCTTGGCGGTGTCCTCGCTAGTCACTACCTCGGTCTTGGTAGACAGCTGGATATCGTTAGCATCGTAGAACATGATGAGATTGTCGAGTCCCAGGTTACCGGCAATACGACCTGCACCCTGTGAAATCTCCTCCTGTACGCCACCGTCGCTGATATAGGCATAGATGGTCTGGTTCATGACGTCACCCAGACGAGCCTTCAGGAACTTAGCTGCGATGGCTGCACCAACGGCGAAGGTATGACCCTGTCCAAGTGGACCAGAGGTGTTCTCGATGCCACGCTCAATCTCGCGCTCGGGGTGACCAGGTGTTACTGAGCCCCACTGACGCAAGTTCTTCAGATCCTCGAGTGTGTATTTGCCGATGAGGGCGAGCTGGCTGTAAAGCATTGGAGCCATGTGACCAGGATCGAGGAAGAAACGGTCGCGACCCTCCCATGCGGGATTCTCGGGATCGTAAACCAGGAACTCACTGTACAGTGTGTTGATGAAATCAGCACCACCCATAGCACCACCGGGGTGACCCGATTTAGCCTTCTCAACCATAGATGCAGCAAGGATACGAATGTTATCCGCTGCCATGTTCATAACTTTGTTGTCGTTCATAATGAATAAATTAGTGATAAGTTTGAAATATGCGGGCAAAATTACAAAAAAAATCCGAAACCATCTTAAGTTTCGGATTAATTATCGTTAATTCTTAATCAGCTCAAGCAATATATACCTTTTTATAATATATATATATAAATAGTTTTTCAATATTTGTTGAGGTGGACGTTTTCCCATTTCAGACGGTCTTCGGCCTGTGGCTTACGTTCATCAGTCCAGTGACCCAGGGCGACGATACAAAGGCAATTCATGTTGTCGGGGATGTCGAGTACGCCACGGATAACTTCGTCGGCAGTGGTGCCGTCGTCGAGTCCGCGTCCGCGCATCTGGATCCAGCACGAGCCCAGTCCCAGGTCTTCGGCCTGATACTGCATGGAGATAGCTGCGATGGAACCATCCTCCACCCAACAGTCGTTCTGCATGGGATCGCCCAACACGACGATAGCCACAGGGGCATCCTTGAGAAATTGTGAACCGAGATTCTTGGCATCTGCAAGCTTTTGGAGGTATAGTTTATCATCGACGACAACGAATTGCCAGGCGCGCTGGCTTTTCGATGTGGGTGACATGAGGGCGGCCCGGAGGATGAGCTTCAGGTCATCAGGGTCGATCTCCTCAGTGGTGAACTTGCGGTGGCTGCGGCGCGTTTGCGCCAAGGTCTTGAAATCTGTCATTGCTATAATTGATTTAAATATTCGTAGATTCTCTGTACAGGCAAGCCCATGACATTGTAATAGCTGCCATGCAGGCCTGTGACGCCTATATATCCAATCCATTCCTGGATGCCATAGGCACCGGCCTTGTCGAAAGGCTTGTAATGCGACACGTAATAATGAATCTCATCGTCAGTAAGAGTCTTGAAGGTGACATCGGTGGTGACATCAAAACGACGTTCCTGAGTGGCTGTGAGCAGACAGACACCCGTAGTGACCTGATGGGTGCGCCCGCTGAGTTTGTGGAGCATGCGTATAGCATCGGCCTCGTCGACGGGTTTACCCAGTATCTCATTGTCGATAATGACCACAGTGTCAGCTGTTATAATCAGTTCATTGTCAGCAATATGAGCCTTATATGCTTCAGCTTTTCTACTAGCGATATAGAGAGCTGTTTCCGACACAGGAAGATTAGCTGGAAATGACTCGTCGATGTCCGATAGTACGCGCACCTCAAAGGGGATGCCAAGACCCGCTAACAGCTCGCGCCGACGTGGCGAATTGCTCGCCAAAATCAATTTATACTTTTCACTTTTCACTATTCACTTTTCACTTCTATATTACCATCCGAATGCTGTTTTATCCATGATCCATTTGCCTTGTGCGCGGAGGGTCTGTTCGATGACATCGCGCCCGCAACCATGTCCGCCGATACGGTCGCTGACATAGAGGCTTGCTTGCTTAATTTCTGTACAAGCATCCTTGGGACACACAGGGCAGCCCACACGGCGCATGATCTCAAGATCAGGGATGTCGTCGCCCATATACATGATTTCTTCATCGGTGAAACCATATTTCTTGAGGAAGGCTTCGTAAGTCTCGACCTTAACAGCGCACCCCACGTAGATATCCTCGACACCTAACCCTTCGTAGCGCACACGTACACTCCGTGTCTTGGCACCTGTGAGGATGGCAATACGCAGGCCGAGTTTCATGGCCAACTGAATGGCATAACCATCCTTGATGTTCACTGTGCGCAGAGGCTCACCTTCAGACGACATGGTGATGGTCTCAGAACTCAGTACACCGTCGACATCGAAGATGATAGCCCGTATCTTGTATAAATCATAATTGATCATATCTGTCTATTTAATGTTAGCAAGAAATGCTTCTGCCCGTTTGAGATCCTCGGGTGTATCAATACCGACGGTTTCAACATCGGTTAGTCCAACACGGATACGGTAGCCATTCTGTAGCCAGCGGAGTTGTTCAAGGCTCTCTGCCTTTTCAAGACTGCTTTGAGGTAGACGGGTAACCTCGGCGAGTACATTGCGGCGATATGCGTAGACGCCCAGATGTTTGAGGAATGGGTAGTGGCCGAACCACTCACGTTCGTCTACACCACGAATAAATGGGATGACAGAGCGACTGAAATAGAGAGCAAATCCACGAACGTCGGTGACAATCTTAGGCGAGTTGGGGTTCATGACGGCCTCGAGATTCTCAAAAGGCTTGCCTAAGGTTCCAATCTGTGTCGAAGCATCGTCGAAGAGATGCATCAGCGTTTCAACTTGTGAGGGTTGGATGAAGGGCTCGTCTCCTTGCACATTAATGATGACGTCGGCATCGGTGGCAGTCTTCTCAACAGCCTCTTGAATACGGTCGGTGCCGCTCTTATGGTCAGAGCGGGTCATCACGGCACGACCGCCAAAAGCCTCGACAGCAGTAAATATGCGCTCGTCGTCGGTAGCAACGTATACCTCGGGCAGAACACGGCTCACCTGTTCGTATACCCTCTGAATGACAGTCTTTCCGCCGAGAACTGCCAGCGGCTTACCCGGAAAGCGTGTCGACGCATAGCGGGCTGGAATAATGGCGATATATTTCATACGGGGTACAAAGGTAATAAATAATCGGAAATAAACGTTAATAAGTCTGAGAAAAATTTGATATCTCAGAAAATGTGTGTAAATTTGCAATCTCATTATAACGCAAATTATCGAATGAAGACATATATTTTTTCAATGATCATAGCAATGCTCCCGCTGACAGCAGGGGCGCAGAAGATAACCCTTGGCTCAGCAACAACGAAAGACGGGGGTGAATACCAGGGCGAGATGATGTCGGGTAAGCCTCAGGGTAAAGGTAAGACAATATATAAGAATGGTAATGTCTATGAGGGAGAATATGTAAAAGGTAAGCGTCAGGGCTATGGCATCTATACCTTTTACGATGGTGAGAAGTATGAGGGGGAGTGGTTCCAGGACCAGCAACATGGAAAAGGTATCTATTACTTCTCGAATAATAACCGTTACGATGGACTCTGGTTCCGCGACTATCAGCATGGTCACGGCGTGATGTATTACTTCAACGGTGACAAGTACGACGGTGAATGGAAACAAGACAAACGTTCAGGTAAAGGACTTTATACCTTCGCTGGCGGTGCTTTCTATAAAGGAGACTGGCTGAACGACAAGAAGAATGGCAAGGGCTTTTACGACTGGGGGGACGGATCGACTTACGAAGGTGAGTGGAAAGACAACCTTCGCTCGGGAAAAGGTGTCTTCAAGTATGCCGATGGTGACAGTTATATAGGGCAGTGGCTTGATGACGAGATGGACGGGCGAGGTATCTATAAGTTTCAGAACGGTGATGTATACGAAGGTGACTATGTGCGTGGCGAACGTACAGGATCCGGTATCTTTAAGTATGCTAATGGCGATAAGTACACCGGACAGTTCCAGAATGGTGACAAGCATGGGCAGGGTACCTTTATCTGGAAGAACGGTGACACTTATGTGGGCCAATGGAAGGCTGATAAGCAAGACGGTCGCGGAAAGCTCACCAAGAAGAGTGGCGACGTGATTGAAGGACTGTTCAAGGCAGGTCAGCCTCACGGTGAGTGCGTTGTGCGTTTTGCCGACGGTTCGAAGTTTAAAGGCCAGTTTAAGAATGGCCGCAGAAATGGTACAGCCATCGAGGAAGACCGAGAAGGAAACCGATTTGAGGGAACCTATGTCGACGATCAGCGTGATGGGCGCTTTGTGGAAAAGGATCGTAATGGTAACATTACCGCACAAGGCACCTATGTACGAGGTCACCGACAAGTAAGAAGAGACAACTGAGAAATGACATTTTTTAAACTAATCTAAAATAGAACAATTATGATTATCGACACAATCGACAATTTGGGCAAATACGTGGCACTGAACCCGTTGTTTGCCGACGTGGTAGAGTATTTGAAGAATAACGACCTACAGACGATGGAAGTGGGAAAGTATCCAATTAAGGACAAGGACTTGTTCCTGAATCTGTCGTTGGCCAAGCAGCGTACAAAAGACACTGCCTTTCTGGAGACGCATATCAATATGATTGATATCCAGATTCCGATCACCTGTGCAGAAACTTTCGGCTACACACCGTTGGAAGACCTTCCCGATTTTGAATATAACGCCGAGAAGGATATTACAAAATACGGCGACACAAAGGCTCAGACCTATGTGACCGTGAATCCTGGACAGATGGCTATTTTCTTCCCACAGGACGGTCATGCCCCTTGTATCATCGAAAAGGAGGAAATCAAAAAAGCGATATTCAAAGTAAAAGCATAAGTTAATATGGCAAAGAAAGAAACAACAGCAAAGAAGCCTGCCGCCAAGAAGGTAGCAGCTCCTGCTAAGAAGGCAACAACCAAGAAGACAACGGCAAAGAAAGTCGTTGCAAAGAAAGTTGAGAAAATTGTAGACCAAACAGAGCCCCAGCATATAGGTCTGGTGAGAAACGACTCATGGCTGGAACCATTCGAAGGTGCTATTCGTGGACGTCACGACCACGCAGTATGGAAGATTAACCAGTTGACTCAGAACGGCAAGAGAAAACTCTCTGATTTTGCCACGGGTCATCTGTATTTTGGACTTCACAAACTCCCTAAGGGTTGGGTGTTCCGTGAGTGGGCACCTAATGCCACAGACATTTACCTGATTGGTGATTTCAATAACTGGCAGGAAGACGAGAAGTATCGCTGCAAACGTATAGAGGGAACAGGAAACTGGGAACTTAAACTCTCAGAAAAAGCTCTGAAGCACGGTCAGTTGTACAAGATGAAGGTAAAGTGGAATGGTGGTGAAGGAGAGCGTATCCCGGCTTGGTGTCAGCGTGTAGTTCAGGATGATCAGACAAAGATATTCTCGGCTCAGGTTTGGAACCCGGAGAAACCCTATGAGTGGAAAAAGAAGAACTTCAAGCCTAAGAAGAATCCGCTGCTCATCTATGAGTGCCATGTAGGTATGGGACAGGATGCCGAGAAGGTGGGTACGTATACTGAGTTTAAGGACAATGTTCTGCCACGTATTATCAAGGATGGTTATAATTGCATCCAAGTGATGGCTATTCAGGAACACCCCTATTATGGTTCGTTCGGTTACCATGTGTCGAGTTTCTTTGCTCCCAGCAGTCGCTTCGGTACACCAGAAGAGTTGAAGGAGCTCATTGATACTGCTCATAAGAATGGTATTGCAGTGATTATGGATATCGTTCACTCACACGCTGTCAAGAATGAGGTGGAAGGTCTGGGCAATCTCGCAGGAGATCCTAATCAGTTCTTCTATCCCGGCGACCGTCATGAGCATCCGGCATGGGATTCACTCTGCTTCGACTATGGTAAGGATGATGTTCTCCATTTCCTGCTCTCTAACTGTAAGTACTGGCTTGAGGAGTTTAAGTTCGACGGCTTCCGTTTCGATGGTGTAACTTCGATGTTGTATTACTCACACGGACTGGGTGAGGCTTTTGGAGGCTATGGTGACTACTTTAACGGTCATGAGGATGATAATGCCATTTGTTATCTGACACTCGCTAACTGTCTGATCCATGAGGTGAACCCTGATGCTATCACGATTGCTGAGGAGGTCTCAGGTATGCCTGGACTGGCTGCCAAGTTTGAGGATGGTGGCTACGGCTTCGACTATCGTATGGCAATGAACATTCCCGATTACTGGATTAAGACTATTAAAGAGGTACGCGATGAGGACATCAACGTATGTTCAATCTTCTGGGAGGTCAAGAACCGTCGCCCCGACGAGAAGACCATCTCTTACTGCGAGAGTCACGACCAGGCACTGGTAGGTGACAAGACTATCATCTTCCGACTGATTGATGCCGATATGTATTGGCACTTCGCCAAGAAGGATGTCAACGATATGGCTCAGCGCGGTATTGCCCTGCACAAGATGATCCGACTGGTAACAGCTGGAGCTATCAATGGCGGCTACCTGAACTTCATGGGCAATGAGTTCGGACATCCCGAGTGGATCGACTTCCCACGTGAGGGTAATGGGTGGAGCTATAAGTATGCCCGCCGTCAGTGGAACCTCGTGGATAATAAGGATCTCTGCTATCACTGGCTGGGTGATTTCGACCGCGAGATGCTGAAAACTATCAAGAGTGTAAGGAACTTCCAAGATACACCTGTGACGGAAATTTGGCATGACGATGGCGACCAGGTACTCTGCTTCATGCGTGGCGACCTTGTGTTTGTATTCAATTTCTCACCCACGCGCAGTTATACCGATTATGGTTTCCTCGTGCCGACTGGCAGCTATAAGGTCATGCTGAATACCGATTCGACAGACTTTGGCGGTAATGGTTTTGCTGATGACTCCGTGACACACTTTACGAACTATGATCCCTTGTACGTGAAGGACAAGAAGGAGTGGCTGAAACTTTATATTCCAGCACGCTCGGCCGTAGTCTTGAAGAAACAGTAAATATGAGTAATCATCGAAATGATAAAAGCAGTAGCACAATCAGCATACGTCTGATGTGTGCTATTGTTTTTGTGGTTTTCTCGTTTTGTTGGCTTTATTTCTTCCAGGCCGACGTACTGATGATGTCTCAGCATGTGCTGAGCAAGGGGGTGACGCATTATAACCCTTTAGTGGGTGCAGTCCTCATCACATTGCTACTAGGTGTGATACAGTATGTCGTATATGGTGTCATTCATCTGACAAAGCGATTCCATGCGCTCACGTATCTCCCCTCGATGCTGATACTAGGCATGCTCTCGTCAGTGAATCCTATAGGGGCTGACGGTATTGAGGTAGGCTTCTCGTGGTATACGCCCATACTGGTGATTGTCTGCTGGTGGATGCTGACAAGAATGGGACGTCTGGCTCAAGAGGTGGAATACGATAAGGCTTTTGAGCTCTTCTCGCAACCCATGTGGATCAATATGCTGATTATGGCATTTCTGATGATTTGTGTGGCTTGGATTGGAAATTCTAATGCAGTGCTCCATTATCGTATGAAAGTTGAACGTTGTCTGCTCGAAGGCAATATCGACGGTGCGCTGAAAGTTGGGAAGAAGTCGCTTGAGAGTGATGCCAATCTCACCATGCTGCGTATGTATGCGTTGGCACGTAAGGGCACGATGGGAGAGAGTCTCTTTGAATATCCTGTTGAAGCCAATAGCTCTCAAATGTTGCCTACCGACAGCCTTTCCACCCTGATGATGTATCCCGTCGATAGCCTGTACCGCTTTTTAGGAGCTCGTCCCGCTTCCCGCATGACGCCTATGCGCTATCTACAGTTACTCGAGCGTAGAGATTCTGTGCCCAATCCCGCTGTAGCCGACTATCAGCTATGTGGTTATCTCATAGATCGTCAGCTTGACAAGTTTGCTTCAGAGATAGAACGTTACTACACAATTAACGACAGTCTACCGCGTCATTATCGTGAGGCTCTTACGCTCTATACGCATCTTAGGGCTCATCCAGTGGTGGTCTATCATCAGACGGTAATGGATGTTGATTATAACAATCTGCGCGAACTTGAGAAGAAATATCCGCAACTATCTGAGCGCAAGGGGAAAGTAGAAGAACAATATCGTAATACCTATTGGTATTATTATGAATACAGGAAATAAATAAAGGCCCTCCATTCGGAGAGCCTTTATTATGTTATTTATAGAGATAACGTTTGATTGACTTTTTGGGAGTCTTCTCGAATTCCTCCTCATGGATCTCGATCTCCATAATCTTCTCGTAGGCTGGGATCATCTCGTTCAGGCCGTTGCGATTCTGTTCCATGACGTTCTTCAGATCTTCATCAGAGAAGCCCATGTTCTTCGCTTCGTCCATATCGGGGTGAACCAGTGCCACCAGCTTGTTGTCACGTTGTACCACGATACTCTCCATCACAAGTGTCATCGAGTTCAGTTTGTCTTCGATTTCCTCGGGATAGATGTTCTGGCCATTGGGACCTAAAAGCATATTTTTTGAGCGACCGTTAATGAATACATTTCCGTCGCTATCCATCGTACCCAGGTCTCCTGTATGGTACCAACCGTCATTGTCGATAGTCTCGGCAGTGGCTTCAGGGTTCTTATAGTAACCGAGCATGACGTTAGGACCCTTAGTCAGAATCTCTCCAGGAATAGTACGTGGGTCTGGTGATACAATCTTCACCTGCTGATGGAGCGCTGCACGTCCGCATGAGCCAGGAGCGAAGGTATGCCAGTCGCGATAGCAGATAATGGGGGCGCATTCTGTGGCACCATAGCCCACGGTGTAGGGGAAGTCGATACGTTTGAGGAATTGCTCAACCTCCTGGTTCAGGGCAGCACCACCAATAATCACTTCATAGAGGTTGCCGCCAAAGGCCTTGATGACTTCCTGACAGATCATCTCTCGCACCTTCTTCGAGATGACAGGCATCTGTAACAGCAGTCTCATGCGGTTGTTCTGTATCTTCGGGAATACCTTTTTGCGAACGATCTTCTCAATAATAAGGGGAACAGCTATTACGATGACAGGCTTCACTTCTTGCAGGGCCTGAGCGATGATAGCTGGCGATGGCACGCGATTCAGATAGAAGACGTGACAACCATGCAGGAACTCGAAGATAAACTCAAAAGCCATGCCATACATGTGGGCCATAGGTAGCATAGAAATGACAGGATCGCCAGCCTTGATGATTTTGCCAAGTACGTCGTAGGCGAAATCATAGTTAGACCATAGTGCGCGGTAAGGCAGCATCACACCCTTTGAAAAGCCTGTCGTACCGCTGGTGTAGTTGATGACGGCCAGTTCTTCGGGACTCTCCTCCTTATAATAGTTCACATGCTCCTTGCGGAAATATTTTGGGAATTTCTTTCCGTAGAGTTCATTGAGGTGTTCGCGGGCATAGGTCAGTTTATCTGTACGTGATATCTTCAGTGAGTAGTCGGGGTTGTTGATGATACCTTCGAGCGTAGGCATGGCCTGTGGGTCGATGATAGTAGCCACATGATCACCCACGAAGAGAAGTCGTGCCTCAGAGTGGTTGACGATATTATGAATCTGCTCTGCGTTGAATTCATGCAGGATGGGTACAGCGATGGCACCATAAGTCAGTGTAGCAAGGAATGCTACAGCCCACTGTGAAGAGTTTCGGCCACAAAGGGCAATTTTGTCTCCTTTTTGTATACCACTGTTTTCAAAAAGAATGTGTATCTTCTCAATCTTTCTGGCCACATCATGGTACTGGAGCGTCTGACCCTTGAAATCGGTCAGAGCGTCACGATCCCAATTGTCTATAATGCTCTTCTGGATGAGCGCGTTGAAACTTGGTATCTGTATCATAAGCGATTAGTTATTCTGATATAAGTAGCGTTTTATACTCTTCTTAGGCGTTTTGGCAAACTCCTCATCTTGCAGTTCAATGTGCGAGATGCGACTGTAAACGGGCAACTGATTGTTAAGAGCCTGACGGTTCTCTTCCATGATGTGCTCCAGTTCTTCACGGCTGAAATTCATCATCTCGTCCTTGTCGGGGTGGATCAGTGCCACAAGCTTGTCACCACGCTGGATGACCAGGCTCTCTGCAACCATCGCCATTGTATTGAGCTTGTCCTCGATTTCTTCAGGGTAGACGTTCTGTCCGTTAGCGCCCAACAGCATGTTCTTGATACGTCCTCTGATGAAGATGTGTCCGCTGCTCGACATTGTAGCCAGGTCGCCAGTGTGATAATAGCCTTCATTGTCGATGGCCTTTTGTGTAGCCTCAACATTTCTATAGTATCCCAGCATCAGGTTCGTTCCTTTTGTCACGATCTCGCCAGGGATATTCTCTGGGTCATCCGATAGTATTTTCACCTCCATACGGTCGACGGGTCTGCCACACGAACCAGCCTTGAAATCCTGCCAGTCACAGTAGGAGATGAGAGGTGCGCACTCGGTAGTGCCGTAACCCACGGTGATGGGGAAGCCGATAGAGATGAGGAATTCCTCGACTTCCTTGGAAAGGGGGGCGCCGCCCACGATAACCTCATAGAGGTTGCCACCGAAGGCCTTGAATACCTCGTTGCAGATGCGCTCCTTTACCTTCTTACTTACAACGGGCATAGCCAGTAGCAGGCGAACACGGTTGTCCTGGATCTTTGGGAATACTCTCTTGCGTATGATTTTCTCAATGATCAGCGGCACCGTGATAATGACGGCGGGCTTTACTGTAGCGAAGGCTTCTGCGATGATAGCGGGTGACGGCAGACGTGTGAGGAAAAACAGGTGACAGCCATTACAGAAACCAAAAAGGAACTCGATGGCCATGCCATACATGTGGGCCATGGGTAAGATGCTCAGCATATTGTCGCCAGCCTTTACATGCTTGCCCAATAAGCGTATAATGTATTCCACATTACCCCAGAGAGCTCTATATGGGAGCATCACGCCTTTGGAGAATCCTGTAGTTCCACTCGTGTAATTGATTAGTGCCAGCTCATCGGCCTCGTCTTTGTGATAATCCACGTGTTCCGCTCTGAATGCTTTGGGGAACTTGCTGCCGAATAACATATTAAGATGTTCGCGCGCATACGTTACTTTACTAGAGCGTGAAATCAGTAACGAGAAATCGGGCAGGTTGATGATGGCTTCAAGTGCGGGCATCTGTTCAGGATCGATGGTCTTCACGGCAAAGTCACCGATAAAAAGCAGTTTCGATTCAGAGTGGTTTACGATGTTTTGAATCTGTTCGCCATTGAATTCGTGAAGGATGGGCACAGCTACTGCGCCATAAGTAAGTGTGGCTAGATAGGCTACTGCCCAGTGGGCAGAATTACGTCCGCAGATGGCTATCTTATCACCCATTTCGACACCACTGTTCTCGAAAAGGATGTGAATCTTTTCTATCTTGCGTGCCACATCATGAAATTGTAGAGTTACACCTTGGTAATCGGTCAGTGCGTCCTGATCCCAGTTCTCTACGATTGCTCTTTGGATATAAGCATTAAAGCTGCTGAAAGTCTCCATTGAAATTGCACAAATTTTGAAATTTTGTGCAAAGGTATATCATTTTCTGCACACAGCAAAAAAAAATGTGCAATTTTTTGTGAAATTTAGAAAAATAATTAGTTTTGTGGAGTTTTCAGACAGATTTATTCGTATCTCATGGATTTTGCCGGGTGAATATGCGAAATCATATAGCTTGGTGCGATGAGCACAAAAACACAGATTGCGAGGGTTGCAAGATTGATGAGTACCACCAGTGGTATGTTGAGCTCCATAGGTGCCTCACTGACGTAGTAGGTCTGCGGGTCAAGCGATACGATACCTGTGTATTTCTGTATCAGTACAATACCCAGCCCGACGATATTACCCCAAATGAGACCTTGTCCGATGATGAATACAGAGAACCAGAGGAAGGTATGTCTGATGACGCTGTTTCTTGAACCAATGGCCTTCAGGGTGCCAATCATTTGAGTGCGTTCGAGGATGATGATAAGCAGTCCACTAATCATCGTAAAGCCAGCTACGCAAACCATGAGGATTAGGATAATCCACACGTTGAGGTCTAACAGTTCGAGCCAGGAGAATACTTGTGGATATAACTCATAGATGGTCTCTGATGTCAACACATTGCCTTGCCGGTCTTCTGTGCGGTTGATTTGCTCTACGAATCGGTCTGCAGTCTGTTGCAGTTGTGCGATATTCTCAACGCTGATCTCTGCTCCAGTAAACTGGTCTTGATTCCAACCATTGATTTTGTTGGCAGTATAGATATTCGTGAAGCAGATTGCCTCGTCGAATCTGGTCAGGTTTGTCTGGTAGATACCATTTATGGTATAGCGTCTGGTCTTGACCCCGTCATCGTCAATAAAATAGGCAAATACCTTGTCACCCGTTTTCAGCTGCAGTTTATCGGCGATCATTTTTGAGATCAACAGCTGGTAGTGACTGGTCGTGTCGCTGAACTGTGGCATTTCGCCTGTCAGCAAATGCTCTTTCAGGAAAGATGTATCGTATTCAGGACCTATGCCCTTGAACATGGCTCCGAGGAAGTCGTTGTCGGTTTTCAGGATGCCTTGTGCCATCGTGTAGCGTTCCACATGTCTGACCCCTTGGATGCTCTGCAGTTTTGCCATCAGCGTGTCGTCGAGACAGATGGGGTGAGGGTCGGAACCGCTGTATGTCAGTACGTGGTGCACCTGAATATGACTGCCGAATCCGATTACTTTGTCGCGGATTGTGTGCTTGAATCCCAGCACCACACTCACGGTGACAATCATGACAGCCAGGCCGATAGCCACTCCGATGATGGCTATACGAATAGCAGGGCGACTCACTTTCCGCTTGTCGCCCTTGTCGCTATAAAGTCTCCTTGCTATGAAAAGAGGTAGATTCAACTGTAAACCGTAAACTGTAAACTGTAAACTTAATCATCCATGCGGCCTGGATATGCTTCGAGTGCCTTGCGTAGCACGACGAGTGCACGTTCCAGATCTTCTTTCTTCAGTACGTATGCGATACGCACCTGATTGATGCCAGCTCCTGGGGTCGTGTAAAATCCTGCTGCAGGAGCCATCATCACCGTCTCGCCCTCGTATTCAAACTCCGACAGGCACCAACGGCAGAATTTCTCTGCATCATCGACGGGCAGTTTGGCTACTGTGTAGAATGCACCCATCGGGATGGGGGAATAGACGCCAGGGATACGGTTCAGCCCATCGATAAGACATTTTCGACGCTCTACATACTCATCGTATACGTCACGGTAATACTCCTCAGGCGCATCCAAAGAGGCCTCTGCCACAATCTGTCCGATAAGAGGAGGTGAGAGACGAGCCTGACAGAATTTCATCACGGCCTTTCTTACTTCCACATTTTTTGTGATGAGTGCGCCAATACGAATACCGCACTCCGAGTAACGCTTCGACACTGAGTCGATAAGTATCACGTTTTGCTCGATACCTTCCAGATGGCAAGCAGAGATATAGGGAGAGCCCGTATAAATGTACTCGCGATATACCTCATCGGAGAAGAGATACAGGTCGTACTTCTTAACCAGATCGCGTATCTGATTCATCTCGCGACGTGTATAGAGATAGCCCGTAGGGTTGTTGGGGTTACAGATCATGATGGCGCGCGTACGCTCGTTGATGAGTTCTTCGAACTTCTCCACCTTCGGCAAAGAGAATCCCTCCTCTATAGTTGTAGCAATGGTCCTGATCTTCGCACCAGCCGAGATGGCAAAGGCCATGTAGTTGGCGTAAGCCGGTTCCGGGACTATAATCTCGTCGCCAGGGTTCAGGCACGAGAGGAAAGCGAAGAGCACAGCCTCCGAGCCGCCTGAGGTAATGATGATATCCTCGGCCGTCACGTTAATGTTGTATTTCGCGTAGTAGTCCACCAACTTCTCCCTGTAGCTGAGATAACCCTGTGAAGGAGAATACTCTAGGATCTCTCGGTCGATCTGTTTCAATGCATCGAGCCCCACCTGCGGAGTGGGCAGATCGGGCTGACCGATATTCAGGTGATACACCTTGGTCCCTCTTTTCTTGGCTGCTGCGGCAAGAGGTGCGAGCTTTCGGATTGGTGACTCTGGCATCTCAAGGCCACGGACTGATATTTCTGGCATCTTTTTCTAGTTTTACTTTTTACCTTTTTGTTTTTTACTTTTGTAAAATCGGTGCAAAGGTAACACAAATTATCGTAAATCTGCGCAAAGTGTCGTTAAAAATTTGCGTATATCTGAAATTCTTTGTACTTTTGCCCGACAAAATCAATCAAAAGCAGGTTTGAACGATGAATTTTGAAGAATTGATAGAAACAAGGAACGCGCGTAAGACCACCCGTATCCGCACGCCTTATGGGTACTTTTATAAGCGTCTGATCGACGGACGTTTCTCTAACTTTGTCGAGTTTCATGACGAGCTGACTGACAGCCTTGTGTTTTCCAAAGGTGTGCAGGAAGAGTATGAGGCCACAAAGAAGATTACCGACCGTCATCAGCTACACTTCACACCTAATGATGGTGATGATGGTCTCTTCGCTATCGCCGTTGAGGTAGGGCATTTCCTGACTATCGGGCAGATGCTCAATGATGATCCCGCCATTGTGGCCCAGAATGATTTCCTTGAACAAACTATCCGCGAACTGTTTAAATTTACCATCCTGCTCAACGAGCAAGGCATCTATCATCTCTGCTATTCTCCTAACAATGTGTTTATCCGCAAGAGCGACCGGATGGTGTGTCTTCTCAATCATGGCTCTTTCTATCTGAAGGCTGACCAGGACGTGCTCTATGAAGACGACACAGACGCAGCTTTTGTGGCTCCCGAGGTGTTGAAATTTGGAAAAGCCGACGCCCATAGCGAGGTCTATGCCCTTGGTAAGTTCCTCCAGTGGATCTATCAGTCGTCTGGTTTGCCTACTGAGCTGAAATCCATCGTTAACAGAGCTACACAGACATCTCCAGAACTGCGTTATGGCTCTGTAGAAGAAATGTATAAGGCTATTTCCCGTCTTAGCAACTTACGTCGCACGGTTACGATGGGTGCCGTTGCCCTTGCTGTTGCTCTTGTCATCCTGGGGCTCTTCGTTTATCTGCTACCAAGTCCTGATGCTGTAGAGTTTGTGAAGCCTGTCAAGGAACCTGTTCCTGACGAGATGGTCGACGACGAGCTCCTGTTGGGTATAGGTGCCGATCTCGACTCTGCCGCCATAGCCAGGATCGTGGCTGCCGAGCGCCATCGCCAGGATTCTCTGGGTGTCGATGAGCGCGATCTTCGTACCTATAATTCTAAGGCTGAGGCTATCTTCCGTAAGCAGTTCACTCGCGCTGCTGATCAGATTCTCGATAAAGTCTACACAGGCGACAAGATGAATATGAGCGAGAAAGAGTTCCTGGTACGAAGCAAGGCCATGACAGAGGAACTCGCCAAGAAACAGGCTGAAATAGCTAAGTCGAGCAGTCTCTCCAGCGAGCGTTCACAGCATATCGCCTCAGAGATTATCGACCAGCTTACCGATAAGAAGATGAAGGCCCTCGACAAGAACTATATGGGGCTGAAACCTATACCCCAGGATAAGAAGACGACTCAACAGTCTACTTATAGTAGTTCTTCAGAAGCGACGCTTCCGACGACTACCACAACAACGCCCTCGACTACAAACTCTTCGCGGTCGAAGACCAGTAATCAGGACATCTACCGGCAACACAGGGATAAATATGGCGTAGATCCGTACGATCCCGTTGACCCTGAGAATTATCAATATAGAAGAAAATAATAATGAGATCAAGAACAGCAAATTGGTTTGAGTGCAAGATCCGTTACGAGAAAGTGATGGAAGATGGCTTGCAGAAAAAAGTAAACGAGAATTATGTAGTCGACGCACTGAGCTTCAGTGAGGCCGAGGAGCGTATCATTGAGGAGATGTCGTCTTACATCAGTGGTGAGTTCGACGTGGCCGATATCAAGAAGGCTACTTATAAGGAGATATTCTTCTCTGATGATGACATGGCCGACAAGTGGTATAAGGCAAAGCTGCAGTTTATCACCATCGACGAGAAGACCGAGAAGGAGAAACGCTCTACCGTAACCTATCTCTGCCAGGCTGGTTCCTTCAATGGGGCCGTGAAGAATATCGAAGAAGTGATGGGTGGCACGATGATAGACTATGTCATCTCTGCCGTCAATGAGACCACCCTGATGGATGTCTTCGAGTATAAGAAACTGGAGAAAGAATCCGACAAACCTGAATACGAGCAATGATCGGCTACGATGTTAAAGAGCATCTTCGCGCCGTCCTTGACACATTGCCGGATGGCGTGCGCTTGGTGGCCATCTCGAAGTTTCACCCTGTAGAGTATATCGAGGCTGCCTATGCTGAGGGTCAGCGTATCTTCGGCGAAAGCCACGAACAGGAACTGCGTCTGAAGCACGAGCAACTGCCCAAGGATATCGAGTGGCACTTTATTGGTCATCTGCAGACTAATAAGGTAAAATACATTGCCCCATACGTGTCTATGATTGAGGCTGTTGACTCACTTAAGCTCCTGCAAGAGATTAACCATCAGGCAGAGCGTTGCGGGCGTGTCATTCGTGTGCTTCTTGAGCTCCATATAGCTGAAGAGAGTACCAAGTACGGACTCACCCTCGATGCCTGTCGCTCGCTGCTCGAAGGGGGCGAATGGCGCTCGATGCAATATGTTCAGATCTGCGGTTTGATGATGATGGCATCCTTTACAGACGATAAGCAGCAAATACGCCGTGAGATGCAGACTGCGGCTGATTTCTTTGACGAAGTGAAGATGAAATATTTTGCTACCGATGAGGCTTTCTGTGAGCGCTCGTGGGGCATGAGCGACGATTATGACATTGCCTGTCAGACACGCTCTACAATGGTTCGCATCGGCACGGCTATCTTTGGTCCCCGCGTCTATTGAAATAATATTGGTCGCGCTTTCTCGTAATCTTGCCGAAGTTAATGGCATGCACGGGACAATAGTGATAGCAAGCCAGACATGAAGTGCACCGTCCGTTGTGAATCCACTCGGGCGGTGTACCTTTTATATTGTCTACAGGACAGACTTTCGCGCACTTGCCGCAGTGGGTGCACAAATCCTTGTCTACCGTGAATTTCTTGTCCGTCACCATCCGTTTGTTGAAGTATTCGCCGATGACGTACGAATAGAGTCGGGGAGTGGCTCCTTTGTCGAGTTCCTCAATACCCCGTTTACAGTCTTTGATAATCGGGATGATGTGCTGCAGTTGCCGCCTTGCATTTTCAATCTTCCATTGTTCCTTCTCCTCAGGGTCAGTTTTCATGAAAGGAAGGCAAACGTAGCTCTCGGGCATGATCACAGAGAATGTAGTATCTGCCTGCAGGGGCACACCGTTGTTTGCCAACAACTCGTTTGCAGCCAGGTCGCGGTT
Source organism: uncultured Prevotella sp. (assembly GCA_900318395.1). GTDB lineage: Bacteria > Bacteroidota > Bacteroidia > Bacteroidales > Bacteroidaceae > Prevotella. The sequence continues at coordinate 594 of ONKL01000048.1, read as the reverse complement.
CAGTATGGTCATTGTCTCGCCCATATCGTCACCGCAGGTCGTCAATGCCCAGCAATAGTGATCCTTGGTGTTCATCTTCAGTCGTTTGATGAACTCCCTGACAATTCTTGGTACCTGCCAGCCATGTGTGGGGAAGCAGAAGCCTATGCGCTCACCCTCGTGCAACGTAAACTCGGAGCGTTCTTCCCTGATAAGGTCAGGTATGTAGAACAACTCCTCGTTGATGGCCTTTGCAATCTCGCTGGCCACCCATCGTGTATTACCCGTTCCTGAAAAATAGAATATCATCCCTTTATATATATACGGTTACAAAGATAGGCAATTATCTTTTGTCCTCCAAGTTTTTTGCGATATTTCTTTTTTTTTCCTTCTGAAACTCCCCATTTGCGACACGCAAATGAGTGGATGCTCGCAGTTTGTCGCAAATCCGAAACCCCGTCGCAACAAGTCGACGAAGAAATGACCCAATTATTTGGAATCAACCGGAAATCCCCTTACCTTTGCATCAGATTTAAGATTCATACATAAGTTAGAGTTAGTTTTTTGATTCATATTTGCATACGTTTGGTTATTGTTAGTGATTTTCTTTTTTTC